>CAYVOR010000028.1:0-13087 GCA_964452995.1 uncultured Thiobacillus sp. | reverse complement strand
TCCGGCGCCGGCAAGACCAGCCTGGTCAAGGCGCTGCTCAAAACCGACCCGGCCATTCGCCTGTCGGTATCCTATACCACGCGAGCCCCGCGTCCGGGCGAGACCGACGGCCGTGACTACCATTTCGTCAACCGCGAGCGGTTCGAGATCATGCTGGCCGAAGACGAGTTTCTCGAGCACGCCGAGGTATACGGTAACTTCTACGGCACCTCGAAAGGCAGTATCAGGCGAGATCTCAACGCCGGCCACGACATCCTGCTGGAAATCGACTGGCAGGGCGCCGCACAGGTGCGGCGGCATTTTCCACAATCCGCCTCGATCTACATCCTGCCGCCGTCGTTCAGCACATTGCGCACCCGACTGGCCGGACGCGGCCAGGATAGCGATGAGGTCATCGAACGCCGTCTGGCCGCCGCCGCCCACGACGTCGCTCACGCCGAGGCGTTCGACTATATAATTGTCAATGATGACTTCGACCACGCCCTGCAGGATCTGGTCGCGATTACCCGCAGCATTCGCCTCGAGACGGCGCGCCAGCTCAAGCGGCATAGCGCGCTATTCGAGGAATTCAGACGTATCTGACTACCCGACTCAGGAGTACCGTATGGCCCGTATCACCGTTGATGATTGTATTGAGCTGTTTCCCAACCGCTTCGAGTTGACCCTCGCCGTAACTTACCGCGCCCGCCAGCTGGCGCAGGGCTCCCAGCCCATGGTCGAATCGAAAGACAAACCCATCGTCACCGCGCTGCGTGAAATCGCCGCAGGCAAGGTCGGACGTGAGATCCTCAACCGGGGCCGCGCCTGATTCTGCGCCTGAACCAAAGACGGCGCCCGCCCGTCGCGCGCCGTCGATGACGCACGAGTTTGACTCGCTGCGCCCAGCCTTGGCCTATCTGACGCCGGACGAAATCGGCGCCATCGAAGAAGCCTACCACTTCAGCCGCCACGCTCACGAAGGCCAGTTCCGCAAGAGCGGCGAACCCTATATCTCCCATCCGCTTGCTGTCGCCGGCATCCTCGCGGGCTGGCATCTTGATGCCCAGACGCTGGCAGCCGCGCTGCTGCACGACGTGGTGGAAGACACCCCAGCCACCGCCAGCGAAATCGAGACGCGCTTCGGCAAACCCGTGGCATTGCTGGTCGATGGCGTCTCCAAGCTCGACAAGCTGGCGTTTGCCTCCGAGCAGCACGCACAGGCGGAAAACTTCCGCAAGATGCTGCTGGCGATGGCACAGGACGTGCGGGTGATTCTGGTCAAGCTGGCCGACCGCATGCACAACATGCACACCATGGGTTCGATGCCGCCCGAGAAACGCCGCCGTATCGCCGCCGAAACACTGGAGATCTACGCGCCCATCGCCAACCGGCTGGGTCTGCACTCGGTCTTTCAGGAACTGGAGGACCTCGGCTTCCGTTACAGCCACCCCAACCGCTATCAGGTGCTGTCCAAGGCGGTGAAGGCGGCGCGCGGCAACCGCCGGGAACTGGTCGAAAAGATCAAGGTTGCGCTGCAGGAAAGACTCGAGCACTGCAAGATCGAAGCCACCATCACCGGCCGCGAGAAGCATCTCTACAGCATCTACAGCAAGATGCAGGAAAAGAACCTGGCTTTCTCCGAAGTATTTGACATCTACGGTTTCCGCGTGGTGGTGCGCGACCAGCCGGCCTGCTACCTGGCGCTCGGCGCGCTGCACGCGCTGTACAAGCCGATCCCCGGCAAGTTCAAGGACTACATCGCGATTCCCAAGGCCAACGGCTACCAGTCGCTGCATTCCATTCTGTTCGGCCCCAACGGCACGCCGATCGAGATCCAGATCCGCACTGCCGACATGAACCGGCTGGCCGAATCCGGTGTCGCGTCGCACTGGATGTACAAGTCCGCCGATACCGCGCTGAACGACGTGCAGACCCGTACCCACCGCTGGCTGCAATCGCTGCTCGACATCCAGGCCGATCACGGCGACTCGCCCGAATTCCTCGAGCATATCAAGGTCGACCTGTTCCCCGACGAAGTCTATGTGTTCACCCCCATGGGCAAGATCATGGCGCTGCCGCGTGGCGCCACGGCGGTGGACTTTGCCTTTGCCGTGCATACCGACGTCGGCCGGCACTGCATCGCGGTGAAGATCAATTACGAATTGATGCCCCTGCGCACCCAGCTCAGGAACGGCGATCACGTCGACATTCTCACTGCGGCCAATGCCAGCCCCAATGCAGCCTGGCTCAATTTCGTCGTCACCGGCAAGGCACGCTCGCACATTCGCAACTACCTGCGCACCACGCGGGTGGAAGAGGCGGCTGCGCTGGGCGAGCGCCTGCTCAACCACGCCATCGAGACGCTCAACCCGGAAGCGACCACGCCCGACATGACCGTGTGGGAGCGATTGGTCAAGGACCACGGCCTGCAGTCGCGCCAGGAGCTGTTCACCGAGATCGGGCTGGGCCGAAAATTGCCGCTGGTGGTGGCGCACCAGCTGTTGCACGTACAGGGCGAGAAAACCGGCGAGCAGGCCCATCCGCATGCCATCAGCATCCGCGGCACCGAGGGCATCGCGGTCGAACTGGCGCAGTGCTGCCACCCGATTCCTGGCGATCCCATTCTCGGTTTCATCCACAAGGAACGTGGCCTCATCATCCACACTCACGACTGCCCATCGATCCGCGCCTTCCGCACCGATCCCGACAAATGGCTGGACGTCGAATGGGAAGCCGAACCCGGGCACATGTTCGACGTCACGATCAAGGTCGTCGTCGGCAACCAGCGCGGCGTGCTGGCCAAGGTCGCAGCGGCGATTGCCGAACACGGTTCCAACATCGGCAACGTCGCCATGGAGGAGGAGGACGGCAGCCCCTACACGGTTCTGTTCTTCACCATGCAGGTGGAGAACCGCATGCACCTTGCGCGCGTGATGCGCGGCCTGCGCGTGCTGCCCGACGTGATACGGATTTTCCGCATCAAGGGCAAGAAGGACGGCCGCGCCACGCAACCCCAATAAGCAACACCCATAATCAGGCCTCAGGAATCCAGCATGAACAAAAGCATCATCCAGACCGCCGACGCCCCCGCCGCGATCGGAACCTATTCGCAGGCCGTGCGGGTCGACCATACCGTGTACATGTCCGGCCAGATCGGGCTCGATCCCACCAGCATGCAGATGGTCGATGGCATCGACGCACAGATCCATCAGGTGTTCAAGAATCTGGCTGCTGTCGCCGCCGCGGCAGGCGGTTCGCTGGCCGACGTGGTGAAGCTGAACGTCTTCCTGACCGACCTCGGCCACTTTCCCCGGGTCAGCGAGATCATGGTCAGCTATTTCAGCCAGCCCTACCCGGCACGTGCCGCAGTCGGTGTGGCGGCCCTGCCACGCGGCGCGCTGGTCGAGGCCGATGCCGTGATGGTGACGGGTTAAATCGCCGCCTTGAAAACGGCGTCGCCGTTTTCCTTTCCGGTCAGCCCCGCGCTCGCTGCCAAACTCGCCAGACTGGGCATCGTCCGCGACGCCGACCTGGTGCTGCATCTCCCCCTGCGCTGGGAGGACGAAACCCGCATCACGCCGATCCGTGACCTGCTGCCAGGACAGACGGCGCAGGTGCAGGCGGTAGTGCGCGAAGCCAGCGTCGCCTACCGCCCACGCCGCATGCTGACGGTCACGGTGGAGGATGCGGGCGGTGTGCTCGGCATCCGCTTCCTGAACTTCTATCCCAGCCATCTCAAGCTGTTCCAGCCCGGCGCCAGTTTCCGCTTCAACGGCGAAGTGCGCGGCGGCTTCCTCGGGTTGGAAATGGTGCATCCGCGCTTTGCCAGGGCCGATGACGAAACCCCGCTGCCCACGCAGCTGACGCCGGTCTATCCCACCACCGCCGGACTCGGACAGGCCACGCTGCGCAAGACGGTCGAACGCGCCCTGGCAGCACCGATTACCGATACGCTGCCCGCCGGCTGGCTCGCCGAGCTGGACCTGCCCGAGCTGGAAGCCAGCATCCGCCTGTTGCACCAGCCGCCGCTGGATTGCGCACCGGGTGAGCTGGCGTCACGCCGCCATCCCGCCTGGCAACGGCTCGTCTTCGACGAATTGCTGGCACAGCAGTTGTCGCTGGCCAGCGCGCGCCAACAGCGGCGGAGCCACCGCACGACGCCGCTACCCGCGCAGCAAAAACTCACCCGCGCGTTCACCCACACATTGCCCTTCGATCTCACCGGCGCCCAGACACGCGCCTGGCAGGAAATCAGCACGGATCTGGCGCAGCCACATCCGATGCGCCGATTGCTGCAGGGCGACGTTGGCAGCGGCAAGACCGTGGTGGCGGCACTGGCCTGCCTGCAGGCAATCGAGAACGGGTTCCAGGCCGCCTTCATGGCGCCGACCGAGATCCTCGCCGAACAGCATTATCGCAAGCTGGCGCCGCCGCTCTCGGCTTTGGGCGTGCGCTGTGCCTGGGTATCCGGCAGCCAGAAGAAATCCGGGCGCACCGCCGCCTGGCAGGCAATCGGCGCGGGCGAGGCCGATCTCGCATTTGGCACCCACGCGCTGTTCCAGGAGGCTGGCAGCTTCCAGCGGCTCGGCCTGGCAGTGGTCGACGAACAGCATCGCTTCGGTGTCGGCCAGCGGCTGGCACTGATGCAGAAAGGCACCGAGCCGCACCAGTTGATGATGAGCGCGACACCGATCCCGCGTACGCTGGCGATGAGTTTTTTTGCCGACCTTGATGTGTCCACGATCGACGAACTGCCGCCGGGCCGCACGCCCATCGTGACGAAACTGGTCAGCGCCGCACGCCGCGACGACGTGCTGGCCCGCGTGCGCGAAGCCTGCCTCGCCGGCGGCCAGGCCTACTGGGTGTGTCCGCTGATCGAGGAATCGGAAAAGCTGCAGCTGCAGACCGCGCAGGATACCTATGCAGCACTGGTGGAACAGCTGCCGGAACTGTGCATCGGCCTGGTGCACGGGCGACTGAAGGCGGACGAGAAACAGGCCATGATGGCCGCGTTCCAGGCACATGAAATAGACCTGCTGGTCGCGACGACGGTCATCGAGGTCGGTGTCGACGTGGCCAACGCCGCACTGATGGTGATCGAGCACGCCGAACGCATGGGACTGGCGCAGCTGCATCAGCTGCGCGGACGGGTCGGACGCGGCAGCCGCGAATCGGTGTGCGTGCTGTTGTACGAGAATCCGCTGTCGGAACTCGCGCGGGCGCGGCTCAAGGTGATTTTCGAGCTCAGCGACGGCTTCGAGATTGCCCGTCAGGATCTGCTGCTGCGTGGACCGGGCGAACTGCTCGGCCACCGCCAGAGCGGACTGCCGATGCTGCGTTTCGCTGATCTGGAACGTGATATTGCCCTGCTCGAACAGGCGCGCGATGTCGCCACCCGTTGCCTTGAATCCCATCCCGACATCGCCGCGCGTCATGTCGAGCGCTGGCTGGGCAACCGGCAGGCGCTGGCGGGAAGCTGAAAGTCAGACGGGTCAGGCGCCGGGGCGCCACAGGCTCAGCGCAGGAACATAGGTCAACAACCACAACCAGACGAGCAACAGCGCCAGAAACGGCAGCGTCGCGCGGAACACCGACAGGATGGGCTGCTTGAAACGCTGGCTGGCAAGGAACAGGTTGATCCCCACCGGCGGCGTGAGATAGCCGATTTCCAGGTTGGCCAGAATGACAATACCCAGATGCACCGGATGAATGCCGAAATGCATGGCCAGTGGCAGCAGCAGCGGCGTGACGATGACGACGGCGGAGAAGATGTCCATCATGCAGCCGACCGCCAGCAGGGCGAGATTCATCCACATCAGGAATTCGAGCGGACTTTCGACCTGGGTCCGCACCCAGTCGAGCAGATGCATCGGAATCTGCGCGTCGATCAGCAGATTGGTGAGGCCCAGACTCAGGCCCAGGATGATGAAGAGACTGCCTACCAGGATCGCGGCTTCGTATGCGACCCACGCCAGTTGCTTGATGCCGATCTCGCGATGAATCAGCGTCTCGAGCACGAGCGCATACAGCGCGGTACACGCAGCGAGTTCGGCGACGGTCAGCAACCCGCCCACCAGCCCGCCGATGACCCCTGCGGGCAGCAGGAGATCGGCCCACCCCGCACGGGTGGCGGCAGCGAGCTCACGCAGCTGGAAACGATGACGCGGCGCGCCACGTGCGCCACGCAGCAGGGCATAGGCCCCGATCATTACGAACAGCAGCAGGCTGGGCAGCAGGCCGGCGATAAACAGATCGCCGATATCGACCTGCGCGACCACGCCATACAGCAGCACCGCCAGACTGGGCGGCAGCAGCAGCCCCATCGAGCCGCCCGACGTGATGAGTCCAAGCGCGAATTTTTCCGGGTAATGCTCGTGTTTGAGCATCGGATACAGCAAGCCGCCCAGCGCCAGGATGGTGACGCCAGACGCGCCTGAAAATGCGGTGAACACCATGGACGTCATGGTCGCGACCCAGGCGATTCCGGCCGGCATCCAGCCCATCAGGGCATTGAAGAATCGCACCAGGCGGCGTGGTGCGCCGCCCTGCCCCAGGGTCGCGCCAGCCAGCACGAAGAGCGGTATGGCGACCAGACTCGGTGATTCGGCGAGCCGGGCAAACTCGACCATCAACAAGGCCGGATCAAGCTGGGCGGCGTGGCTGGCCGCAAGCGCCGCCGCGCCCAGCACGATGAAAAGGGGCATGCCCAGCAGGGCCAGCACGACGAAAAACAGCGGCATCACACCATCTTCGGCTGGTTCGCCAGCACGGCACGTAGCAGAAAATGCAGCACCAGCAGTCCGAACGCGACCGGCATGATCAGTCCCATCCAGACCAGCCAGGCAGAATTGGTCGATGGATACTGCCAAGCATCCAGCCAGTAAGCCCACGCGGCATGGGCGAGCAGCGCGCAGACAAGGGCCGCGGCCAGATTGAAAGGCATGGCGGTCCATTTTTGCCAGCGCGGACGCGCAGCAAGATTGGCGGGGTCCAGATGCAGATGGCGCTGGGCGGCGACGGCCAGCGCGGCACCGGGCAGCGCAACCCACAATACCAGATGGCGCAGCATGACATCGCCGTGTGGCAGCGTCGCATTAAACAGATTGCGTCCGACGATGTCAGCCACCGACAGCATCAGCATGGCGGCAAAAGCCAGCAGTGCCGTAGCGAGTTCGACGCGGGTCAGCACCTGTTCCAGCCAGCGACAGGCGCGCAGTACGCTCACCTTATTTTCTGCCGCTGCGATAACGGTTGAGCGCGGCGTCCACCTGTCGGTCGAGTTCGGCAGACAGGTAATGCTGGGCTTCCAGCGCGTCGATGGTCTTGCGGGTACGAACCGTCTGCTCGGCCAGATCGACATTTTGCATGCCGGCCATCGGCTGGGTGCGTTGCGCCAGCACCGCAAGTGATTGCCGGTCGTCGCGCCGGGTATCCGCAACCAGGGTTTGCGAAAGTGGCCCACCCGAATTTTTCAGCAGCGTCTGCAGGTCGGCAGGCAGCCCACGATAGAACCGCTCTGACACGACCACCGCGCCGATCCCCGTCGCGATGGGTTGCGTACTCATGTAAGGCGTCTTGCCTGCCCATTGCAGCGCAATGCTGGCCAGCGGGGTGCTCACCACGGTATCGACGAGTCCGGTCGAAAGGCCGGTGTAAACCTCGGTAATGGGCAGGGCCACGGGCGACCAGCCGTTGGCCTTGAAAAAGGCATCGATGAAGCGGTCGCCCTGCCATTGCCAGATGCGACGACGCGCGAGTTCATCCAGGCTTGCCAGCGGCCTGGTCGAAAAGAAATGGATATTGCCCACTTCCATCCAGGCGATGAGCACGTACTGATTGTTGCGGAAACCGGTTTCGAGCGCGGGCTGGATTGCGGCGCGCACGGCGTCGATCTCGGCATGATCGCGAAACAGAAATGGGGTCTCGAGAATGCGTGCGGGTGGAAAAATCTCCCCGATACCGTGCCCCGAGAGCGCGGCGCCCTGCAACTGGCCGAAACGGATTTTCTTCAGCATATCGGGTTCGTCACCCGAGATGCCGCCTGGATAGAACTTGACCACGAGCCGGCCCTGGCTCTTTGTCGCCAGTTCCTTGCCCCAGGCTTCAAAGGCTTTCATCCACGTCGAGCCCGACGGCGCGAGCGTGGCGAATTTGAGTACATGGGAGTCGGCTGCGCGGGCAACGGTCGTCCCCAGCAATGCAAAAGCGCACAAGACGCTGAACAGATATCTACGCATCAAAATAAATCTTCTTCCTGAGCGAGTAACGCGGCGGCTTCTTTTTTGGCCAGGACATTGACAAGGTTGAGATCGGGATCGGCGCCCACGGGGGCGTCGAGTACGCGTTTTAACGTGGCATGAAATGCCGGACGATCGCCCATCTGTCGGAACAGATAACGCGCACGATAGACTTCGACCAGCAGCATGTGCTTATGGTTGAGTGTGGCAGCCCGGTCGAAATGCCGGGTTGCACGGGCAAAGTCTCCGCCGAACATCGGTGCGCGACTGCCATAATAAACGCCGAAGAATAGATGTGCACCCGCGTGATAATAGGTTTCATCGAGGTCAAGCACGCGCTGCATCAACGCTTCGACCCGCGGCAATTCGGCAAGCCGCGCCGGATCGTCGAGCTGGAGTTCAATCAGCTTGGCCCAGGCTGATGCAGTCCAGAACAAGGTGGGCACTGCATGTGCATCAAGTGCCGCAAGGGACGATTTGAATGCAGCCGTATCACCCGTCAGCGAAGCTGCTGGCATGCCGGCGCGCTCAAGCGCCGCCCGTCCGTAGTCGAACGCCCGTCGATACAGCTCGATCGCGCGGCCAGGATGGTCGGCTTCGACAAAACCCAGGGCATAGCCGCAAAATCCCATTGCTGCTTTCACCCGATAGGCAGCGTTGCCGGGATCGGCGAGCACCATCGCCTCGATCATTTTCAGATTGGCCGGTATGCTGTCGCGCGCAAGCTCGAGATCGGTTTCGCGGTCCATCGCCGCTATGCCATAGCCGATCAGAGGTGAGGCCCCGCGCGCAACAATCTGGCCGGTCGAGCAGCCTGACAACAGCAGAACAGATAGCACCATGCCCGCGAAAGCCGCGCGGCATGGTGGAAGGCGTAAAGGCATCGGTCTCCTCGTTTGGTATTGGAATGCGCACGCCATGCTAGCACCGTCCGAATATCCCCGCCATTTTGGCATAATGCGCCTTTTGCCCCGGGCTTCTCAGTGAGCGCTCCCCGTCACGCCATTCTCGAGCACTCAAGCATGCAGCACGGCTGGCTGGCGCATCCTTTTGGCGCCCCGTGCGCACTACGCGACTGGCTGTCGGATCCAGGCTCACTCACCCGACGCCTCAAGATGCGCCATGCCGACTTCAGGATCAGCCCGGTCGCGCGCGGACTCGCCCGCCCTTTTCCTGACGAAGTCCGGTTGCTGGATTTACGCCCGAAAACGTATGCCTACGTACGCGATGTTCTGCTCATCGGCGATGGCCGCATCCGCGTATTTGCCCACAGCGTGCTGCCCCGTGCCAGTCTCCGGGGCGGCTGGCTGGGAATCACACGGCTGGGGACGAAGTCTCTGGGCGAAGTCCTGTTTTCCGATCCGCGTATCCACCGGCTCGGCCTGACCATGCGTCGACTCGACGCGCGTCATCCGCTCTATCATGCAGCCAGTCGCCACACAGGATTCACCGGGCAGTATCTGTGGGCGCGCCGTTCGGTGTTCTGCCTCAACAGCTATCCGTTGCTGGTAAACGAAGTTTTCCTGCCGGCAATCAACACGCCATGACCCTGACCGAACGCCTGTCCCAATACGAAAAGCTGATGCGGCTCGACAAGCCGATCGGCACGCTGCTGTTGATGTGGCCCACGCTATGGGCGCAATGGCTCGCCAGCAACGGCAGCCCAAGCTGGCTGATCCTGTGGATTTTTGTCATGGGCGTCGTGCTGATGCGCTCGGCCGGCTGCGTCATCAACGACTACGCCGACCGCGATTTCGACCCGCACGTCGCGCGCACCCGCGATCGTCCGCTCGCGACCGGCAAGGTGTCGCCGAAAGAGGCGCTATGGTTGGCGGCCGGATTGTCGCTATTGGCTTTCCTGCTGATCCTGCCGCTCGATACGCTGGTGCTGAAATTATCCGTGGTCGCCCTGTTTCTGGCAGCCAGCTATCCCTTTACCAAACGCTTTTTCGCGATTCCCCAGGCCTATCTCGGCATCGCTTTCGGCTTCGGCATTCCGATGAGCTATGCCGCGCTGTGGGGCGAGGTTCCGCTCGAAGCCTGGATCCTGCTGGCAGCCAATGTTTTCTGGGCGGTCGCCTATGACACCGAGTATGCGCTGGTTGATCGGGCGGACGATCTCAAGATCGGCATCAAAACCTCGGCCATCACATTCGGTCGCTACGATCTGGCTGCCATTGCACTGTCTTATGCCGCGACGCTGGGTTTGCTCGGCTGGGTTGGCTGGCAGCGGGGAATGGGCATGGCGTTCTACAGTGGACTGGCCATTGCGGCGGCGATTGCGCTGTACCACATGAAGCTGATCCGGCACCGCGAGCCGCGACAATGCTTCCGCGCCTTCCTGCACAACACCTGGTTCGGCGCCGCCGTGTTCGCCGGTATCGTGCTGCACTTCCTTCTGCGCGGTTTATGACGGACAGGCCACGCGCGACTGCCGGCTGTTCGGGTAGGGCTGTTTGATTTCGTTCAGGCTCTTGAGCATATCCAGATCCTCGCTGCGAATCACGAAGTAGAAGTCCGTTCCCTGGCGCGGCAGCACTTCCACGCGGGTACCGAGAACCCCTTTGCTCTCCGCTTCGAGAACGCGTCGCTGCGCCGCATCGGCGTCGGCATACAGGCCGAGTGAAATGGCATTGCGCCAGTCGCCATCCTTGACCACGAATGCATCGCTCAACCCCGCCGCCGCCAGTTCGCTCAATTTGGCCGCCGCCGATTCTGCACTGGGCAAGGGCGGAAAGATGACCCACTGCCGCGTATTCAACGGGATCTCGGTGAATGACATGACGCGTTCGCCCGCCAGCGATTTGAGCTGTTGGCGCACCTGGGCAAACTCCTCTTGGTTCAATCCGCGCCATTCGACGCATAGCGCGGCGTGCACGGCGGCCGCTGGCGATGCCTCCTCTCTGGATATGGACGCGGACTGACTGCGTAAACTGAGACGATCCACGTTCAGCGACGCAGTCTGGCTAGTAGCATCCTGCGGCCAGTTGTCGCGCCCGATGAAAAACCCGGCCACCGCAAGGTTGGCCACCAATAATGTCCATACCATCCATTTCATGACGTTCACATTCCTCGGGTCACGCAGTCGATCCCCTCCAGCACCAACGCAGGCGCATGCTCGGCCGGGATACCCAGGTGCGGCAATAGCGTCTCGGCATCGCCACCGGTCAGCAGGCAGCGTGGCGCCGTGCCGGCAACCCCGGCCAGATGCGCGTGCTGCTGCGCGACGGCGCCGCACAGTGCCGCAACGATCCCGCTTTGCACCGCATCCGCCGTAGTAGTCGGAAAAGCCTGCCTGTCTCCTGCAGCCGCCTCGACCCGTGCGGTACCTTGCAGCAAGGCCTGTCGCATCAAATGAAAACCGGGCACGATGACGCCCCCCAGAAATATACCTTCAGCAGACAGGGCATCCACGGTCATCGCCGTCCCGACCGATACCACCAGCACCGCTTCATGCGTGCGTTGACGCGCCGCGACCAGCCCCATCCAGCGATCCACGCCCAATTGGCCCGGGTTCGAATAGGTATTCTTCACCCCGCCGAAACCGGCTTCGGCTTGCAACCAGATCGGCCTGCAACCGGCCGTCTCCAGGAACGTCGTCAGCCGTTCCTCCTGTACCGGTCCTGCCACGCTGGCGATGAAACACTGAGCGGCCGTCTCCAGTTGTGCTGACAAGGCCGGCCAGTCGGCGTAATCGCTGCGGCCGGTCGCATGCCAATGCCCATCCTCCACCACTACCCATTTCAGGCGGCTGTTGCCGGCATCGAACAGCACGCGACGTCCGCTCATCGCACGCCATCCAGACGCAGGCTGATCTCACCGCCGCTGTAAGGGGTCAAATTCGATTGCGCATCACGCAGCAAAAAGGCACCGGTCTCGTCGACCCCGCATGCCACGCCCTGAACGCAACGCGCATCCGGCAAGGTCAACATGACGGCCCTGCCGGCATAGGCATCCAGCGCCTGCCAATCCTCGCGCAACGCCGCAAAGCCATGTTGGCGAAATACACTCGACACCGCGTGCAATTCCAGCAGGCAGTCCGCCAGCAGTTGATTGCGCCCCACCGTTACCTCCATTTCGGCCAGATCGACCACAGCCTGATCAACCGTGTCGCGTTGCGCCTCGTTAAGCCTGACGTTCAAGCCGACGCCCACCACGGCCAGGGCAGCGCCATGCATGTCGCCCTGAACCTCGACCAGGATTCCCGCCAGTTTGCGGTAATCCACCAGAATATCGTTGGGCCATTTCAATCGCGCCGGATGGCGGCCATGACGGCTCACCGCCCGTGCGATAGCGAGTCCCACGGCCAGGCTCAAACCCGCCAGCGATTGCAAACCGGTATCGAAGCGCCATAACAGCGAGAACGTGAGGCTGCCCCCCACGACCGAATGCCACGGGCGGCCACGTCGCCCTCTGCCGGTATATTGATGCTCCGCACAGACTACTGTTCCGTCGGCGGCACCGTCCTGCGCCGCGGCCATCAGGGCCGTATTGGTCGAGTCGACGCTATCCAGCACGTGCAGCGAAAATTGATCGGCCACCGCCCCCAACTGGCGCGCGACAACCGCCGCATCCAGCCATTCCACCGCCTCGGGCATGCGATAGCCACGGCCGCGCACCGCATGAATGGTCAGCCCCATGGATTCAGCCTGAGTGAGGATATTGAAAATACTGGAGCGGGACAGACCGGATTCTTCTGCCAGCGTCTGGCCGGAATGAAAATGACCATCGGACAATCGGCGCAGCAACCGGAACAGTGCTTTGTGAGGTCGGGTATGCACCTGCACGATTTTACATGCCTTGCAGATATAAATTTTCCGCGCAATAAAAAACCCCCTCGGTTATTGAGGGGGTTTTGGTTGTCTCCCCTG
>CAYVOR010000027.1:23866-28277 GCA_964452995.1 uncultured Thiobacillus sp. | reverse complement strand
TGATGCTCTCCAACTAACTCCACTTCTGGCGACTGCTAAAAATGGGGGGATTACCATCCCTGTTACCCTTGTCGCCCAAGCCGCGCCGATGTACCCGACGCAGCCCGGGCATGACACGGCTCAGATAAACAGACACACATCCGACTTCTGCGCCTGCGGCAGGAAGCTCGCCGCGCCGATCCAGCCCGCGATCTCGGGAATGAACTCGTCCTGCGAATAGCCGAACAGGTCGACGGTCATCTGGCAGGCGTAGAGCTTGGCGTCGGCTTCGAGGCAGGCGCTGCGCAGTTCGTCGATGCTGGCGACGCCCTTGGTTTTCACGGTCTGCTGCATCAGCCCGGTGGCGACCTTCTCGAAGCCGGGCACGCCGGCCATCACGACATTCGGAATGTGCCAGTTGATGTCCTTCAGCCACTGCGGACCGAACGGCATCTTCATCGGCATGCTGGGGTTGCCGAGCGGGCTGATCTCCAGGTGCAGGTCCTTCTTCAGCAGTTCGAGTCCGTAGAAGGTGAAGAACACCGACACGTCCCAGCCCAGCGCGCCGGCGGTGGAGGCGAGGATGAATGGCGGGTAGGCCCAGTCCAGCGTGCCCTTGGTGGCGATGATGGCCAGCGACGGCACGTGCGCGGCGTCGCGCTCGGCCATCTTTGCTTCGAAGCGCTGGTCGAACCACTGGTCGAACCGGGTTTGATCGAGGTTTGCGGCGAGGCTTGTTTCGTTTGCGCCCATGATCATCTCCTTAACTTTTGCGGATGAGGAATTCGAATTCGCCCTGGTTCGCGCTCGATGCGATCAGTTCGTTGCCGGTCTGCTTGCAGAAGGCCTGCATGTCCTTCAGCGAGCCGGGATCGGTGGCGGTGACGGCGAGGACCTCTCCCGCGCCCATCGCGGACAGGGTCTTCTTGGTGCGCAGGATCGGCAGCGGGCAGTTCATGCCGCGGGTGTCCAGGGTTTGCGTGGCGTTCGTGCTCATCGTGTGACCTCCTTTGATAGATGACCGTTCGGTCAAGACAGTCGGCAAAAAAATTGCCGGGTGAAAAAGCCGGACTGCACGGGAGTGGAAGGACCGGACGGGAACTGGCAGCGCGCCAGTCGCTAGACCGGTCGGTTAACCCAGAAACGAAAAAAAACCGGCCGGACTTCATGGCGGTCACGCGGCCGTCTCGATGCGCAGCGTCTTGATGGCGGGGCCGAGGCGGTAGATCACCTCGGGATCGTTCTGCGACTTGGCGAGCAGGATCACGCCTTCGAGATAGGCGAGCATGGCCTCCGCGGTCAGGTCGGCATCGAGCGGGGCGATGGTGCCGGCGGCGACGGCTTCCTCAAGGGTGGCCTTGAAGCGCGACTTGGCGCGCGAAAAGATCGCCAGCAGCTTGGCGCGCAGGATGTCGTCCTGGGTGCTGACCTCGAGCGTCAGGTTGCCGAAGATGCAGCCGAGCATGCGGCCGTGCACCTGCTTGATCGACTTCTGCCAGAAGTAGGCGGCGTCGGCCAGGTAGTCGATGCGCTCCATCGGCGGCAGGGCGGGGTCGAAGGCTTCGGCGACGAAGCCGTGGGCCCACTCGTCGGCGAATTCGTCGATCACCGCCAGCACGAGGTCGCGCTTGGACGGGAAGAAATGGTAGAAGCTGCCCTTCTGCACCCCGGCGCCCTCGCAGATCTCCTGGATGCCCACGTTGGCGTAGCTGCGCGAATGGAAGCGCGGCTTGGCGGCGGCGATGATGCGGGAGCGGGTGTCGGTGGCGAGGTTCATGAACCGGATGCTAGTTGACCGTTCGGTAAAATGCAAGCGCCGGTTGAAATCGAAGGGTGGATAACCGGATTAACTGCGCAGAACCCGCTGGGGCTTTCTGTCGAGTCGGTTAAAATGCCTTGATGACCGAAGCCATGCTCCTCGATCCCGTCCCCGAAACCGCGCCCCACGCACCCGTCATCAAGGTGCGCGGCGAGCCGCTGACCGAGCTGCCGCAGGATCTCTATATTCCGCCGGACGCGCTCGAAGTCTTTCTCGAAGCTTTCGAGGGCCCGCTTGACCTGCTGCTTTACCTGATCCGCAAGCAGAACCTCGACGTGCTCGACATCCCGATGGCCGCGCTGACCAAGCAGTACATGGCCTACGTCGAGGCGGCGCGCGCCACCCGGCTGGAGTTGGCGGCGGAATATCTCTTGATGGCGGCGATGCTGATCGACATCAAGTCGCGCATGCTGCTGCCGCGCCGCGAGCAGGCCGAGGAGGCGGGCGAGGGCGACGATCCGCGCGCCGAGCTGGTGCGCCGCCTGCTGGAATACGAGCAGATGAAGCTCGCCGGCCAGCAGTTCGACGCGCTGCCGCAGGCCGGGCGCGACTTCGACACGGTCAGCGTGTTCCTGCCGGCGGCGGCGAGACGTTTGCCGAGCCTGCATCCGGAAGAACTTGCCGCCGCCTGGCTGGCGATCCTGTCGCGCGCGAAGAACCGCACCCACCACCGCATCGGCCGCCAGGAACTGTCGATCCGCGAGCACATGAGCCGCATCCTGAAGCGGCTGACGCCGGGCGAATTCATGGAATTCAAGGACTTGTTCCCGGATGCTTCGACTGTATCTGAACTCGTGGTCACCTTCCTCGCGGTGCTGGAACTGACCAAGGAAACCCTGCTCGACGTGACGCAGGCCGAGCCGTTTGCCCCCATTTACGTGAAGCTCCATGAATCTGCAACCGAGTGACAATCCCGACGATCTGAAGGTCGTGCTGGAGGCGGCCCTGCTGGCCGCGGTCGAGCCGCTCACGCTCGCCGACCTCAAGCGCATGTTCGAGCAGGATTTGAGCAACGACGTGCTGCGCAATGCGCTGGAACAGCTGCGCGGCGAGTGGCACGGGCGCGGCGTCGAACTGATCCAGGTGGCGGACGGCTGGCGTTTCCAGACGCGCGCCGAGATGCAGCCCTGGCTGTCGCGGCTGAAGAACGAGAAGCCGCCGCGCTATTCGCGCGCGGTGCTGGAAACGCTCGCCATCATTGCCTACCGACAGCCGGTGACGCGCGGCGACATCGAGGACATCCGCGGTGTCTCGGTCAATCCAAACATCATCAAGACGCTGGAAGAACGCGGCTGGATCGAGGCGATCGGCCATCGCGACGTGCTGGGCCGCCCGGCGCTGTTCGGCACGACGGGGCACTTTTTGAGCGACCTCGGGCTGCGCACGCTGTCCGAACTGCCGCCGCTGGAAGAACTCGGCAACCTCGTCACGCCGGACGAAACGGCATTGATTCCAGAATTGCGCGAGGATTTGGCGGACAATGACGTCCCCCAGACGTTTGGCGCGGTAATCGAAACCGCCCGCGCCAGCCCCG
This sequence comes from uncultured Thiobacillus sp., assembly GCA_964452995.1. Lineage (GTDB taxonomy): Bacteria > Pseudomonadota > Gammaproteobacteria > Burkholderiales > Thiobacillaceae > Thiobacillus. The sequence goes on along the minus strand of CAYVOR010000027.1, from coordinate 24,945 downwards.
CACCTGTTGGTGCAGCCACCGAGATTTCCTGAATATGGCCCGCCCCGCATCGCCGATCCGCCGTTCGCCCACCGCCCCGATGGGGCGTGCGGCGAGCCGCCTGCAGCAGGCCATTGCGCCTGAAGCCCCGAGCGAGCGCCTGCAGAAGGCGCTGGCCTCGGCCGGTCTTGGCTCGCGCCGCGAGATGGAGGAGTGGATTGCCGAGGGCCGCGTGCAGGTCAACGGCGAGACCGCCACGATCGGCAGCAAGGTCGGGCCGCGCGATATCGTCAAGGTCGGTGGCCGGCGGGTTTATCTGCGTTTCGAAGACAAGCGCACGCGTATCCTGATCTACCACAAATCGGAAGGCGAGATCGTCAGCCGCGACGACCCCAAGGGCCGCGCCACCGTGTTCGACGCACTGCCCAAACTGCGTGGCGCCAAGTGGATCGCCATCGGCCGGCTCGACTACAACACCGACGGCCTGATGATCTTCACTACCTCGGGAGAACTCGCCAACCAGCTGATGCATCCGCGTTTCGAGGTCGAACGCGAGTACGCCGTACGCGTGCTGGGCGAACTGACCGAGGACATGATCGCGCAGCTGCTGGCGGGCGTGGAACTCGACGACGGCCCGGCGCAGCTGCAAAGCTGCTTCGCCGCTGGCGGCGAGGGCGCCAACCGCTGGTATCGCGTGGTGATCAAGGAAGGCCGCAAGCGCGAAGTGCGGCGGCTGTTCGAGCACTTCGGCCTCACCGTGTCGCGGCTTACCCGCATTCGTTTCGGTCCGATTGCGCTGCCGCCGCAACTGCGCCGCGGACAGAAGACGGAACTCGATGACGATCTGGTCGCTCAGGTGCTGGAATGGGCCGGGATGGCGCCGAGCCCGCGGCGGCAGACGCGCGGGGTGCCGGACAAGCACACCCGCAAGCCGCGCGTGCGCTGAAGCGGCAGACGCTCAGCCCTGTATCGCATCCTTCCGTTTTCGCCGCTTTTCCCCGACATTCATCGAGCCGGCGGTCGATTTTTGTATACGCGACCTGCGGTCAACGGCCCGTATAGGGCGAAGGCGCCTGCAGTTTTTCGCGGCGCTCCTGGCA
>CAYVOR010000027.1:13270-23766 GCA_964452995.1 uncultured Thiobacillus sp. | reverse complement strand
GTCAACGGCCCGTATAGGGCGAAGGCGCCTGCAGTTTTTCGCGGCGCTCCTGGCACGCAAGGCAGCGCTTGGCGGTCGGATACGCATCGAGTCGCTTGTAGCGGATGGCCGATCCGCAGTCGATGCAGATGCCATACTCCCCGGCGGCGAGGCGCTGCTCCGCTGCGACGATGTCGCGTACCTCTCCCACGTCGCGGATGATCTCGGCCTCGGTGATGTCGCGCAGCAGCGACGCGGCCGCCACATCGCCGGAATCGCCCGCCCCACCGATGAGATCGGCCTGGTGCTCGTTGCTGGAACGTGCGAGCACCTGCCGGATTTCATCGAGCAGAAGGTTTTTACGCGTATCGATCCGCTGTGCGAAATGCGTGATCTGTTCTTGAGTAAGAGAATTTTCAGGATTGGTCATGGCGTCATGCCTAGCAGGGTTGGTTAAGGTACGGGTATCGAACTGTGCCAATGCACATCATCGATCTTCCACGATATATATCAAGCCCTGCGCCTGCACTGGATCCAGGTAGGACGCGTCCTGGCGCTGCCCCGCGCCATTCGGTCTGGCTTGTTTGTCAGGCTGCGGCGACCAACGCCGCCAATGCCGAAAGACAACCCGGACATGGGGCGGCCGCCATGAGAGCGGACGTCAGGATTACTTTTCGCTCATTTTCTTGATCACGCCCGCCGCCCATTCGCGGCCACCCAGCCCGAACGCCAGCGCAAAGGCCAGGCCGAGGGCGCCGAAACCGATCTGGAATGCCGCCGTGAGCAGGCTGGTGCCGATCTGCAGTTGCTCGAGCGCCACGAACACCACGAAGATGATGACGGCGTATTCCGACAGCGTGCTGATGGTCAGCGCACCCTGCACGCCGATATTGTTGAGGTAGGCGAACACCATGCGGTTGATGAAGCGGGCCACCAGCACGCCGAATACCAGCACCAGGATGGCGACGATGATATTGGGTATGTAGAGGACGATCTTGTTGAACAAGTCGGCCACGATATGCAGTCCGAGGCTATTGGCCACGGTGACGATGACAATGAGAATGACGACCCAGTAGGCCAGTTTGGCCAGCAGGTGAGACAGGCTGACTTCGAGATTGCCCTGTTTGAGAAAGGCCTCGATGCCGGTTTTTTCGGCCAGGTTGTCGAAATGCAGTACATCGAGAAGCTTGGTGACGCCGGTTCGGACCAGGTTTGCGAACAGCCAGCCAATGAACAGAAGCAGCAGGGCCGCCAGCAACTGTGGGACAAACGCAGCCAGTTGCGTCCAGAAAGACGTCAGGGACGAAACGAACACATCGAGTTGTTGTTGCATGACTCACTCCTCCATTACTGCGTAAAGGGCGCATTATAACGAACGCCAAAAGCCGGCTTGTTCGGTCCGTAGCGCGCTCGAGGCGGTAGCATTATCTATTTCGCCTGCGATTTTATGCATACACTATAAAAAAATCCACGGAGGCGCCCGGCCCATGCTTTCCCAACCCGACCGTGCTGAATTTCTGCCGCTGGCACAGTTGCTATTCTTGCTGGCCCGGCTCCAGGCGCTGGGTTATCGATGCCTGGGGCCTACGGTTGAGCAGGGCGCCATCGTCATGCGCGAACTCGAATCACCGAACGATCTGCCACGCGGTTTGCAGGCCGGGCAAACACCCGGGCGCTACCAGCTGACGTCCGATCCTCTCAACCGCTATTTCGCCTGGGCCAACGGACCGCAGGCGATCAAGCCACAGACCTTCGCACCGAAAGAATCGCTGTGGCGTGTCGAACGCGACGAGGCGGGCAGCCTGCGGTTTGCGGCCGTGCACCCGCCGGTTGTCCGCCAGGCCATCATCGGCGTGCGCGCCTGCGATCTGGCGGCGCTGGCGCTGCAGGATGCGCATTTCCTGCGCGAGGGGCGGGGCGATATGCATTACGCGCAACGGCGCGACCAGCTGTTCCTGGTCGCGGTGCAATGTGCCGAGCCGGCATCGACGTGTTTTTGCGCGTCGACCGGCGATGGTCCGACCCCGACCGCCGGTTACGATCTCGCGTTGGCTGAACTGGCGGAGGGTTTCGTCGTGGTGGCGGGCAGCGATGCGGGACGAACGGTGCTCGACGATCTGAACCTGGCAGCGGCCACTCCGCAGCAGATCGAGGCAGCCCGCCGGCAAGGCGTGGCGGCCGCCGCCGCCCAGACGCGCAGCCTGCCGAGCCGGAATTTGCGCGACAGCCTCATGAGCCGGCTGGAACATCCGCGCTGGGACGACGTGGCGACGCGCTGCCTTGCCTGCGGCAATTGCACGGCGGTGTGTCCCACCTGTTTCTGCCATGCCGAGGCCGATGCACCGGTGCTCGACGGGTCGGCCAGCGAACATGCACGGAATTGGGATTCCTGCTTCGGCGAGGCGCATGGCCATCTGCACGGTTTCAACGTGCGGGCCGATATCCGCGGCCGCTACCGCCAGTGGCTGACCCACAAGCTGGCTACCTGGCATGACCAGTTCGGCCGCAGCGGCTGTGTCGGCTGCGGCCGCTGCATCGCCTGGTGTCCGGTCGGCATCGACCTGACCGCGGAAGTCGCCGCCCTCACCGAAGGACGGCCATGAACGCGCCGAACCGTCTCGATGCCGGACCCCCGCACGCCGCCACGGTGCTGGCGCGCATCCAGGAATCGCCGACCATCTTCACGCTGCAATTGCGGCTCGACGACGCGGCCGCGCAGGCGGCCTACCGCTTCGCGCCCGGCCAGTTCAACATGCTGTATCTCTACGGCGTCGGCGAGGTGCCGATTTCCGTCATGTCGGATCCGGAAGAGCGTGATGTCATCGGCCATACCATCCGCGCGCTGGGACGCGTCACCCGGGGGCTGGCGGCGCTCAAGCCGGGCGATCGGGTCGGGTTGCGCGGACCGTTCGGACGCGGCTGGCCGCTGCAGGAAGTCGGCGGCTGCGACGTCGTGCTCGTAACCGGCGGCCTGGGCTGCGCACCCGTCGTATCGGTGGTTCATTACGTGCTGCGGCGACGCGAACGCTTCGGCAAGCTGGTCATCATCCAGGGTGTGAAACATGCCGAGGACCTGATCTGGCGCGAGCAGTACGACCGCTGGGCGACGTTGCCGGACACTCAGGTCCTGGTGGCGGCAAGCGAGGGGGCCGCGCTGTGGCCCTGGCACGTCGGGCGGGTGACGGAATTGTTCGGCCTGGCCAACTTCGACCCGGACGCTGCCGTGGCCATGATGTGCGGGCCCGAAGGCATGATGCGCACCGCCGCCGCCGCCTTGCTGGCGCGCGGCCTGCCCGAGTCGCGCCTGCATCTCAGCATGGAGCGCAACATGCAGTGCGCGGCCGGCCGCTGCGGGCATTGTCAGCTGGGCGGGGCATTCGTTTGCCGCGACGGTCCCGTGTTCAACTGGGGCGAGGTCAAAGCCCTGCTCGCGCACAAGGGATTTTGAGGAACGTACCGATGACACACACCGGCAAACCGCGCGTAGCGGTGCACAAATTCAGTTCCTGCGACGGCTGCCAGCTGGCTTTTCTCAATCTAGGCGAGGATCTGCTGACGCTCGCCGGGCGGATCGATCTGGTGCACTTTGCCGAAGCGGGTCCGCTCGATCCGGATGCCGGGGTGGATGTGGCGTTCGTCGAAGGCAGCATATCGACGCCGGCAGACCTCGAACGCATCCAGCATATCCGTGCCCATAGCGGCCTGCTGATCGCCATCGGCGCCTGTGCCACCTCGGGCGGCATCCAGGCCCTGCGCAACCAGGCCGCAGGCGCCGAATGGGTGGCGCAGATATACAGCCACCCCGAGGCGATCGCCAGCCTGGAACGCTCGACGCCGATATCCAGCCACGTGAAAGTGGATTTCGAGCTATGGGGCTGTCCGGTCAGCGGGCCGCAGATGCTGGCGGTGGTCAATTCCCTGCTGCTCGGCGTCGCGCCCCGCGACAACGCCGACAAGGTCTGTACCGAATGCAAGCGCCAGGGCTATCCCTGCGTGATGGTGACCCACGGCATCGCCTGCATGGGCCCGGTGACGCGGGCAGGCTGCGGCGCGCTGTGCCCCGGCCTCGGCCGCGACTGTTATGGCTGCTACGGCCCGGCAGAAAATGCCAACACCGATGCGCTGGCCATGCAGTTCACCCATCTGGGGCTGACGCCGGAGGCTATCGTACGGCGTTTCCAGTCGATCAACAGCCAGGCCCCGGTGTTTCTCGCGGCCGCCGGCAAACTGAGGGCAGACCCGCATGACTGAACGGCGCAGCGTGGCGATCCATGTCCCGGTGCTCGCCCGGGTGGAAGGCGAGGGCGCACTCGACCTGCGCATCGAGCAGGGCGACATCGTCGAACTGCGGCTGCGCATATTCGAGCCGCCGCGCTTCTTCGAGAAATTCCTGGAGGGGCGCCACTACACCGAAATTCCCGACATGGTGGCGCGCATCTGCGGTATCTGCCCGGTGGCCTATCAGGTCACCGCGGCGCAGGCGCTGGAAAAGCTGTTCGGCGTCGAACTCGATCCCTGGGCACAGGCGATGCGCCGGGTGTTCTACTGCGGCGAATGGATCCAGAGCCACAGCCTGCACATCCACCTGCTGGCGGCGCCGGATTTCTTCGGCTGCAGCAGCGCCATCGAACTGGCGCGCATCGCGCCGGACGAAGTCCGTCGCGGGCTGCGCATCCAGGGTCTGGGCAACGAACTGATGGACCTGTTCGGCGCCCGTTCGGTGCATCCGGTGGGGGTGCGCGTCGGCGGCTTCCATGGCGCGCCCTCGCTGGCACGCATCCGCGACATGCGGGAAAAACTGCGCGCCGTGCTGCCCGAAGCCGAGGCGCTGATCCGCTGGACCGCTGCCATTCCGGTGCCGCAGGACGATCAGGTCTTCGTGTCGGTGGCGACGCGGCACCCGACAGACTACGCCATCGAGCGCGGCGATATCGGGGCCAGTGACGGATTGCACATCGGGGTGGAAGCCTTCGATGCGCATTTTGTCGAGCGACACGAACCGCATTCCACCGCATTGTTCAGCACGTATCGCCGGCAGCCTTACCTGGTCGGACCGCTGGCGCGCCTCAATCTCAACCATGCGCAGCTGCCCGAGGCGATCCGGATCGTGCTCGCCGGGGTCGGCTTCGCGCTGCCCAGCCGCAACCTGTTCCACAGCCTGACGGCGCGCGCCGTCGAAATCTGGCTCGCGCTGCACGAAGCATTGCGCCTGCTCGACGATTATCGCGTGCCGGATTCGCCCTGGGTGCCGGTCACGCCGCGCGCCGGCGTGGCCACCGGCGGCACCGAGGCGCCGCGCGGCCTGCTATGGCATCGCTACGAGATGGACGGCGACGGCCGCGTGGTCAATGCACGCATCGTGCCGCCGACCAGCCAGAATCAGGGGCGCATCGAGGAAGACCTGCGGCTGTCGCTGCTGCAGTTCGGGCTGGATCGGCCGGACGACGCGTTACGGCTGCACTGCGAAAAAGTCATCCGCAACTACGACCCCTGCATTTCCTGCGCCACCCATTTCCTGCGGATGAGCGTCGACCGCGGATGAGCAGCGTGCGGATTCTGGGCATCGGCTCGCCTTGGGGCGACGATCAGGCCGGCTGGCTGACGATCGATGCCCTGCTGGCGCGCGGGGTCCGGCCCGGCGTCGCCGTCGAAAAGCTGGATCGCCCCGGTGCCCGGCTGATTCCCCTGCTGGAAAACGCTTCCTGGGTCATCCTGATCGACGCCATGCAAAGCGACGGCCAGCCCGGCCGGATACGCCGTTTCAGTCAGCAGGACTGGCCCGGCTACCGCCAGGGCCTGTCGAGCCACGGGGTCGGTGTGCTGGATGCGTTATCGCTGGCGCAGGCGATGGCCTGCCTGCCGGTCAGGCTGGACCTGTACGGAATTGAAATCGGCTCGGCGGCGCCGGACCGCGAACCGGGGATCGCGATTCAGGCCGCCGCGCGGGAACTGGCCGGCATGGTGGCGGCCGACCTCGATGTTTTTCATGCACGGCATCCGGCATGAAACGCAATGGACGCAAAATGAATACCAACCCCGACCCCTGGAGAAAATCCAGACAGGGATAGAGAATCCGAGCGTACCGCCACCCCGGGGCCGGGGCATTTGGCCTTCAGGCTTTCGATTATTGTCTATATTACCGATCTTGATGAGCAGGTCCCCACCGGCGTGAATCCGGCGTCAGCCCGATCCGGCCACGTCGATCGCGGAGCGGAATGGTATCGCAGCCACACGATGTGGCCTGCCCCAGAGACAACGCATGACTGAAGGTTCCGAACGGATATTTGCCGGTGTGCAGGATCCGCGCTTGTGGCGGGATGGCGCCATCAGCACCCCCGGCCGTCATGCGGATCGTGCTGATGATCGACATTCCTGATGTGATCCGTGCGGGCGAGGCCAATGTGCCCGCCCATACCGTGTCCTGTCTCTCTGGGCAGCCTTGTACAGGCCGCATGCCAAGCCGAATGAAACCCGGTTAGCGAGCCGGGGAATCGTGCGCGCGACGACGATGTCATTCTGGATAGAGGAGCCCCTATGTCAGATCAACTCGAGCAACTATGCATCAATACGCTGCGCTTCCTGTCGGTGGACATGGTGCAGCACGCCAACAGCGGCCATCCGGGCCTGCCGCTCGGCGCTGCGCCAATGGCCTACACGCTGTGGACGCGCCAGCTCAAGCACCACCCGGCCAACCCGCACTGGGCTGACCGCGATCGCTTCGTGTTGTCACCCGGACACGGCTCGGCACTCCTCTACAGCCTGCTCCATGTAACCGGCTACGATCTGTCGCTGGACGACCTCCGGAAATTCCGCCAATGGGGCGGCAAAGCACCAGGCCATCCCGAGCGCGGTCATACGCCCGGCGTCGAAGTGACCACCGGCCCGCTCGGGCAGGGACTGGCGAACGCGGTCGGCATGGCAATTGGCGAAGCCCATCTGGCGGCGCGCTATAACCGCGACGGCCACACCGTGATCGACCACCGCACCTGGGCCATCGTCAGCGACGGCGACCTGATGGAAGGAATTGCCTCCGAGGCGGCCTCGTTGGCCGGCCACCTGCAACTCGGCAAGCTGGTCTGCCTCTACGACGACAACAGCGTCACGCTGTCGGCCGCTACCGGCATCACGTTTTCGGAAGATCGCGCCAGGCGCTTCGACGCCTATGGCTGGCAGATCCTCCACGTGGCCGACGGCAACGATGTCGCCGCGATCAGTGCGGCGCTCGACGCCGCGCGCGCCGACACCGTGCGGCCATCGCTGATTCTGGTGCGCACCCATATCGGCTTCGGTTCGCCCGAGCAGGACAGCTACAAGTCTCACGGTTCGCCACTCGGCGTCGAGAACGTCAAAAAGACCAAAGAGACGCTTGGCTGGCCGGTCGATCCGCCGTTTCAGGTGCCGGAACGGGCGCTGGCGAGTTTTCGCGAGGCGCTGCAACGCGGCGCCCAGGCGGAAGCCGAATGGAATGGACGGCTTGAGGCCTATGCCCAGGCATTCCCCGAGCTGGAAAATGAGCTGCGGGGCCGTCTGAATGGCGAGTTGCCGGCCGGATGGGACGCCGACATTCCGGTTTTTCCCGCCGACGCGAAGGGCATGGCCACGCGCGTCGCCGGCGGCAAGATCATGAATGCGTTTGCGCCGAAACTGCCTGCGCTGGTCGGCGGTTCAGCCGACCTCGACCCGTCCACCCACACCGCACTGAAGGGACTGGGTGACTTCAATCCGGCCCGGGCATCCGGCCAGAACAGCGAAGGCTCCGATGGCGGCGGATGGCACTTCTCCGGTCGTAATCTGCATTTCGGCGTGCGCGAACACGCGATGGGCGCCATCGTCAACGGGCTGGCCGCGCATGGCGGCTTCATTCCTTACGGCGCCACCTTTCTGATTTTCTCCGATTACATGCGTCCGGCAATCCGCCTGGCGGCGCTGATGGGTCTACATGTGGTGCATGTCTTCACCCACGATAGCATCGCAGTCGGCGAGGATGGTCCCACCCACCAACCGGTGGAACAGCTTGCCAGTTTGCGTGCGATCCCCAATCTCACCGTTATCCGGCCCGCCGATGCCAACGAAACCGCGGTGGCGTGGAAAATGGCGGTCGAAACCCGCGACCGGCCGGTGCTGCTGGCGCTGACGCGCCAGGATGTGCCGACGCTCGACCGCAGCCGTTATGGCAGCGCCGAAGGCCTGCGCCGCGGCGGATACGTGCTGAACGATTCCATACAAGCGCAGCCTGAGCTGATCCTGATCGCCAGCGGCTCCGAAGTTGCCCTGATCCTCGCCGCCGCCGAGCGCCTGGAGGCTGAAGACATCGCGGTGCGCTGCGTATCGATGCCGAGCTGGGAACTGTTCGATGCCCAGCCGCGTCATTACCGTGATGAAGTACTGCCGCCGGATGTGACGGCGCGCCTGGCGGTCGAACTGGGGGTGTCCCAGGGCTGGAGTCGCTATGTCGGCGACCGCGGCGACATGCTCGGCGTCGAACGCTTCGGCGCCTCGGCCCCGGTTCGTATACTGCTGCAAGAATATGGCTTTACCAGCGACCACGTGGTTGCACGTGCCAGAGCGCTGCTGGCACGAGGATAGACGGCCGGGGCAGGGCGGCCGGTGGCCTGCACGCAAGGAAAAAGGAAACCATGTCAATGAATCATCCATTCAAGGTCGGTGACCACGTACGCTGGAACTCGGAGGCCGGCCATGTGAGTGGCAAGATCATCAAGGTGCATACACGCGACACGATCTACAAGGGATACACGCGTCATTGCACGCTGGACGATCCGCAGTACGAGATACAAAGCGACAAGAGCGATCACATCGCGATGCACAAGGGCGCGGCGCTGCAGCAAATATCCTGAACGATGCCATCCGGACGCGGCGCCTCGGGAGTCGAAACGATCTGGACGATCGGCCACTCGACACGTACGCCGGAGATATTTCTCGACCTGTTGGCCGTTTATCGCATCGAGGCAGTCGCCGATGTCCGGCGCTTTCCCGGCTCGCGTCGCCACCCCCATTTCGCGAAGGATGCGCTGGCCGGAACCCTGCCGACGCACGGTATCGTCTACCAGTGGTTGCCCAGGCTTGGCGGACGTCGCCCGGTACGGCCCGATTCACCGAACGATGGCTGGCGCAACGCCTCGTTTCGCGGCTACGCCGATTATCTGGCCAGTGCGGAGTTTGCCGAAGGCCTTGACGAACTGCTGGCGTTAGCCAGCGAGCGACGCACCGCGATAATGTGTGCCGAGGCGGTATGGTGGCGCTGTCATCGCTCGCTTATTGCAGACGTGTTGCGCGTGCGTGGCGTCGAAGTGATCCATATACTTGATGCCACGCACAGCACGGTGCATTCGTACACCTCGCCGGCGCGCATTGTAGAAGGCCGGCTGACCTACCCGCTGGGGTTGGAGCAAGCACCTTGACGCCCCGTCAAGAATCGGGCATGAAGCTGAAACGTGCAGGAGAACGACATGACTTACGTGGTAACCGAAAGCTGCATCAAGTGTAAATACACCGACTGTGTCGATGTGTGCCCGACCGACGCGTTTCGTGAAGGCCCCAATTTTCTCGCCATCGAGCCGGACGATTGCATCGACTGCACCCTGTGCGTGGCGGAATGTCCGGTGGATGCAATTTTCGCCGAGGATGACGTTCCCAAAGACCAGACACGTTTCATTGCGCTCAATGTGGAACTGGCAAGAAACTGGAAACCGATTGTCGAGAAAATAGCGCCTTTGCCAGACGCGGACGAGTGGGCCGAGGTGAAAGACAAATTTGATCTGCTGGAACGCTGATTCCGACGGCCCCGCGATGCGGGCCGCCTCACCGGTCCTGCCGCCATTGAGGCTGAGTCAACTCATTCATCGTCCTGAAAAGGGATCCTGGCGTCCTGCTCGAAGCGTTTTTTACGCTTCCTGCCGAATGCCCAGACCAGTACGCCCACGAACAGCGCCAGCAGTATGCCCGTGAAGACTAAATACGCGCCAGTGCTCATGGTCTTTCTCCTTTTCGGTTAATGCCATTTTTTCCAGTAACGCATCAGGAAGAATCCGCCCACCAGACCGCCAAGATGGGCAACATGCGCCACGCCTGCCTGCATGCCGGTTACACCCAGTACCAGTTCCAGTGCGCCGTACAGCAGTACAAACAGATTGGCGGGAATGGGTACGGGCAGCGGCAGCAACATGATTTGCCGTTGCGGGAAATAGCGCGCGAACGCCAGCAGCAATCCGAACACGGCGCCCGATGCACCTACGACGGGATAGTATGCGCCGGTGATACTGCTGACCAGTAGCTGAAACAGCGCAGCAGAGCGCCGATTCTTGATAAGAGTCAGCCCAGCAGTTTTTCCAGCGTCTTCTGGTAGATTGCCGCCAACTGCCCGATGTTTTCCACTGCGATGTGTTCGTTGATTTTGTGGATGCTGCTGTTGAGCGGCCCGAATTCGACCACCTCGCGGCAGATTTCGGCAATGAAGCGGCCATCCGAGGTGCCGCCGGAGGTGGACAGCCCGGGTGTGA
>CAYVOR010000027.1:0-13170 GCA_964452995.1 uncultured Thiobacillus sp. | reverse complement strand
TCGGCAATGAAGCGGCCATCCGAGGTGCCGCCGGAGGTGGACAGCCCGGGTGTGATGCCGGTGATTTCGTGAATGGCCTCGCTCAATTTGTCGCACAGCGGCCCACGCGGCGTGAGGAAGGGCTTGCCCGACAGGTTCCAGTCGATTTCGTAATCGAGGTCGTAACCATCGAGAATTTCGTTCATCGCATCCATCAGTCCTTCTGCCGTGCTGGCGGTGGCAAAGCGGAAGTTGAACTGGATCTCGACCGTGCCGGGGATGACGTTGGTGGCACCGGTGCCGGCGTGGATATTGGATATCTGCCAGGTGGTGGGCGGAAACCAGGTATTGCCCTCGTCCCACATGGTATCGGCGAGTTCGGCGATTGCCGGCGCCGCCAGATGAATCGGGTTCTTGGCCAGGTGCGGATAGGCAATGTGGCCCTGTACGCCCTTGATACGCAAGATGCCGGACAGCGACCCGCGGCGTCCGTTCTTGATCGTGTCGCCGAATTCGGCCGCGCTGGTAGGCTCGCCGATGATGCAGTAATCGAGCATCTCGCCGCGGGCTTTCAGTGCTTCGACGACCCTGACCGTGCCGTCGGTGGCGGGGCCTTCCTCATCAGATGTGAGCAGGAAGGCGATCGAACCGCCATGTCCCGGGTGTTCGGCGACGAAGCGCTCGGTTGCCGTGACAAACGCAGCGTCAGAGGACTTCATGTCGGCGGCGCCACGTGCGTATAGCATGCCGTCACGCACCGACGGCTCGAACGGATCGGACAGCCACTGATCAAGCGGCCCGGTCGGCACTACGTCGGTATGGCCGGCGAAACAGATCACCGGTGCGGTCGTGCCCCGGCGCGCCCACAGATTGTCGACGCCGTTCTGGCAATGGCGCTCGATATGGAAACCGATTTTTTGCAGCCGCGCGGCGATCAGATCGTGACAGCCGGCATCGTCGGGTGTCAGCGATTTGCGCCTGAGCAGTTCGACCGCAAGCTCGAAAGTTTCATTGGCCATGCCGGATTCAGCCTCCAAAAATCGATTGATAGTGCGCTTCGGTAAAACCGAGATGATACGTGCCATTGCGTTCCAGTATCGGCCGTTTGATCAGGCTGGGATGGGCCTGCATCAGTGCGATCGCGCTGGCGTCGTCGATGACCGCAGCTTTCTCCGTATCGGTGAGCTGGCGCCAGGTGGTGCCGCGCGTGTTCACCAGCGCCTGCCAGCCGGTCTGGGCGATAACCTTGCGCAGCCATGTTGCATCGACGCCTTGCTTCCTGAAATCGTGGAAGGTGATATCCGCTGCGTGGTCAGCGAGCCAGACACGCGCTTTTTTCACCGTGCTGCAGTTGGGAATGCCATAGAGCTTCATGCTGTTCTGCCGTCCGGCGCCGGAATTGTCGCGGATGGACGTAAAATCCTGTCGTACCAGACACAATTCTACCCGACCTGATGCATCCCAACGTTCATTCCCATGCGGCGCCGCCGCCGCCCGGCGATCCCAGCCTGCGCTCCGTCAGCCGTCTGTTCCCCTATTTATGGGAATTTCGCGGTCGCGTATTGCTGGCACTGACGCTACTGGTTGGCGCCAAACTGGCCTCGGTGGCGGTGCCGCTGGTGCTCAAGGAGATCATCGACGCGCTCGATCGGCCGCGTCCCGAATTGGTGCTGCCGCTCACGCTTATTCTCGGTTACGGCTTGTTGCGCTTTTCCAGTACTACCTTCTCCGACCTGCGCGACGTGATCTTTGCCAAGGTCACGCAGCGTGCGGTACGGCGCATCAGCATGGCGGTGTTGCAGCACCTGCATGCGCTGTCGCTGCGCTTTCATCTGGAGCGCCAGACCGGCGGCATCACGCGCGACATCGAGCGTGGCGCAAGAGCGGTCTCGAGCCTGGTCGGTTTTCTGCTGTTTCGCATCGCGCCGACCATCCTGGAAATCCTGATGGTCGCCGGCATCATGTTCGCCAAGCTCGACTGGGTGTTCGGGGTGATCACGCTGATCACCCTGGCGGCCTATATCGGCTTTACGGTCACCATCACCGAGTGGCGCACGCAGTTCGTCCGACGCGCCAATACGCTCGATTCCGAAGCGTATGGCCGCGCCATCGACAGTCTGCTGAACTACGAAACGGTCAAATATTTCGGCAATGAGAAATACGAAGCCGAACGCTATGACAGCAGCCTCATCGAATGGGAGCGAATGGCGCTGAAATCGCAGCGCTCGCTGGGCATGCTGAACGCGGCGCAGGCGCTGGTGATCGCGGTCGGCATCACGCTGATGGTGTTGCGTGCGGCCAACGGCGTGGTCCAGGGCACGCTGACACTGGGCGATCTGGTGATGGTCAACGCTTTCCTGCTGCAGATGTTCCAGCCGCTGAATTTTCTCGGTGTGATGTACCGCCAGATCAAGGAATCCATCACCGACGTCGAACGCATGTTTGCCCTGCTGAAGCGGCCACACGAGGTCGCCGACGCCAAGGATGCGCGTGCGCTCGAGGTGACCACCGGCACGGTGAAATTCAATCACGTGTGCTTTGCCTACAATCCCGACCGGCCGATCCTGAATGACGTCGATTTCACCATCCCGGCCGGCAAGACGGTCGCGGTGGTGGGATCGAGCGGGGCCGGCAAATCGACGCTGGCGCGCTTGTTGTTCCGCTTCTACGATGTCGGCGACGGCAGCATCGACATCGACGGCCAGGACATCCGCCAGGTCACGCAGGACAGCCTGCGCGCCGCCATCGGCGTGGTGCCGCAGGACACCGTGCTGTTCAACGACACCATCTACTACAACATCGCCTACGGCCGCCCCGACGCCAGCCGCGAAGAAGTGGTCGAAGCCGCGCGCGCCGCGCATATCCTGGGTTTCATCGAAAGTCTGCCCAAAGGCTGGGACACGGTGGTGGGCGAGCGCGGCCTCAAACTGTCAGGCGGCGAAAAGCAGCGGGTGGCGATTGCGCGCACCCTGCTGAAAAATCCCGTGATCCTGATACTGGACGAGGCCACCTCGGCGCTCGACACCCGGACCGAGAAGGCGATCCAGGCCGAGTTGCAGGAAATTGCCCGTGACCGGACCACCCTCATCATCGCCCATCGCCTGTCGACCGTGGACGAGGCCGACGAAATCCTGGTGATGGAGGGCGGCCGCATTGTCGAGCGTGGCCGGCATCCCGATCTGCTGATGAAGGATGGCGTGTACGCCCACATGTGGGCATTGCAGCAGCAGGCCGAGGATGAGACCGTCTGATGACTGCTCCTTCGACGCGGCTCGGGACAGGCCTGCTGAAACCGGGCGTGCGTGGGCGCGAAGTCTGGGCGTGGGCGATGTACGACTTCGCCAATTCGGGCTACACGACGGTCGTCATCACGGCCGTCTTCAGCGCCTATTTCGTCGCGGCCGTGGCCAGCAACGCGCCGTGGGCGACTTTTGTCTGGACGCTCGCGCTGTCGGTTTCCTATGCGCTGGTGATGCTCACCGCGCCGCTGATCGGCGCCTATGCCGATACCCACGCCAACAAGAAGACGCTGCTGTGGCTGACCACGCTGGGCTGTGTCGGTTTCACCGCGCTGCTATATTTCGCGGTGCCGGGCGCACTGGCACTGGCCATCGTGGGGCTGGTGCTGTCGAATTATTTCTTTGGTACCGGCGAAAACCTGATCGCCGCGTTCCTGAATGAGCTCGCACACCCGCGTGCGCTGGGCCGGGTCTCGGGCTGGGGCTGGTCGCTCGGCTACGTGGGCGGACTGGTGTCATTGGGCGCGAGCCTGGCCTATATCAGCTGGGCGCAGGCACACGGACAGGGCGCGACTGATTTCGTTCCGGTGTCGATGCTTATCACGGCCGGACTTTTCCTGCTGGCAAGCCTGCCGACACTATTCATGCTGCGCGAACGCGCCGTGCCGCAACGCGACCGCCCGGCACGCACTGCCTGGGCACAGGTGCGCCATACGCTGAGCCATCTCGAACGCCTGCCCGATCTCAGGCGCTTTCTCCTCTGTACCATGCTGTATCAGGCCGGCATCCAGGCCGTCATCACGCTGGCGGCGATCTATGCCAATCAGGCATTTCACTTCGACACCCGGCAAACCATCCTGCTGGTCCTCGTGGTCAACATCACGGCGGCGGTCGGCGCCTTCGTCTTCGGTCATGTGCAGGACCGGGTCGGCCATGTGCGTCTGATTGCGCTCACGCTGCTCGGCTGGATCGTGATGGTGCTGCTGGCCTGGGCCGCGCCCGACGAACGCATGTTCTGGGTGGCCGCCAATCTGGCCGGGCTGTGCATGGGCGCTTCGCAATCGGCCGGGCGCGCCATGGTGGGTTTGCTGGCGCCGCCGGCACAGGAAGCCGAGTTTTTCGGCCTGTGGGGATTGGCGGTCAAACTGGCATCGATCATCGGTCCGCTGACCTACGGCGCGGCCAGCTGGATCACGCGGGGCGACCACCGCCAGTCGCTGCTCATCACCGGCAGTTATTTCGTTGCGGGATTATGGACGCTACGCGGCGTCAAGGCGGCACGCGGTCATCGCGCGGCACAGCGGTTTATGCGCATCGGCGCCTGAGCCATGGCGGCCTTCACGATCAGCGAAACGGGTTGGTGCCGCGATGCGGCGCGCCTGGGTGCGATACGACGTGCCGTGTTCATCGACGAGCAGGGCGTGCCGGAAGCACTGGAATGGGACGAATACGATGCCGTCTCGACGCACTGGCTTGCCCTGGCCGGAGATGACTCACCCATCGGTTGTGCCCGTCTGCTGCCCGACGGACACCTTGGCCGCATGGCCGTGTTGCCGGCCTGGCGCGGACGCGGGGTCGGACGCGCCCTGCTGGATGCGGTGCTGCATGCGGCACGGATGCGCGGAGAACGATTGCTCAGCCTCAGTGCGCAAACGCATGCAGCGGGGTTTTACGCACGTGCGGGATTCGTTGCCGACGGCCCGGTTTATGAGGAAGCCGGCATTCTCCACGTGGCCATGCAGAAGACGCTGCGCTGACCGCAACATCCCTGGATCGGGCAGGGGCTTGAATCTGAGCCTGAGAATTTGCTGATACAGTTCGACATGGAAGCGGCCAGGCGGCACACCGCCTGGCCACACACAAGGGAAGACAAATATGGAAAAACGCCCCCCGCACGAGGCAGGCCAGCGTCCTCTTGAGACTGAAGCGCCAGGAACCACGCTCAGGGCCGGCATCGTTGGAGCCGGTATGGCAGGCGCAAGCTGCGCGGGTACGCTCGCCGCGGCGGGCTGGGACGTTGACGTATTCGACAAGGCGCGTGGCGCGGGCGGACGTCTGTCGACGCAGCGGACGGAACGGGGCTGGGCCACGCTGGGCACCCCTTTTATTTCAGCCAGGCGCGACCCGTTTCGCAGCCAGGTACGTGACTGGGTGCGCCAGGGCTGGCTTGCACCCGTAAGAGGCAACGTCTGGCAGGGGCGCGCCACCGTCTCGTGGAGCGAGGCGCAACTGCAAAATCATTTCCGGCCCACCCTCGAACCATCACAACTGGTTCGCCAGTTGCTTGGTAATGCGCGGTTGCATACCGGATCACAGGTAACGACCCTGCAACCGCGCACGATCATTCTGGAAAACGGCGAGGTGCGCGGCGGCTACGACTGCGTGATCTGCAGCGTTCCCACGCCGCAGGCCATTCCCATGCTCGATGCGCTGCCGCTGTTGCGCGAGCGTCTGGGCGAGGTGCGCTATCGTCCGATCTGGTCGTTCCTGATGCGCTGGGAAGGCGGCCCCGCGCCGGACGTCATCAAGTTCGACGATCATCTGCTGAACCTGGCCGTGCGCCAGCCGTTCGACGGACCCGGCCTGTGGGCCGTCTACAGCAGCCATGAATTTGCCGAAACCTATCTCGAAGCCTCCGAGATGGAAGCCAGCAACCGCGCGGCCTCGGCGCTGATGGGCCTGCTTGGGTTACCGTGGCCGGTCGAGGTCGAAACCTCGCATCTGTGGCGTCATGCGCGCCCGCAAGCGTCGGGTGGCGGCTTCTGGATCAGTGACCGTGAGAGCCGGGTTGCGCTGATTGGCGATGGCATCGCCGGCGTCGGTGTAGAGCGCGCCTGGGAAAGTGGCGTACGGCTGGCCCAGGCGCTGGTTCAGGCGCGGGAAGAACTGCTGATCTAGCGGGACGCGTCGGGATCCATCGCCTGGGTCTGTCCCCGCAGCGCATCCATTTCCTCCAGCAGGTCGGCCACCAGGGCGGCAAGCTCCGGCACAGCCTCGAAATCGCGCTCCAGTTGCCGCATGCGCCGCGCACGCAACAGACTTACGCTGGTCAACCGCCAGGTGCCTGCCACGCTTTCCGCATGAGGAAAAAGGCCTTCCTCGATATGACGGATGAGCCAGCCGGGTTCCACGCTGCAGGCCGCAGCGGCCTGTTCCAGCGTCAGCCAGGACTCATCCATCAGGTAGCCGATGAGGATCTCGTCGTCATGCATGATTCATCCCTTTTCCTGCCCGCGCGGATCGAACGCCAGTTCACGCGCCATGGTTTCATACAGTTCGCGTGCCTTCGGCGTGGTTGCCGGCGGTAACACCACCCTGAGGTCGAGCAGCAGATCGCCGGGCGGCTGGCCGGGAATGCCATGGCCGCGCACGCGCAACTGCCGGCCACTTTGTGCGCCTTCGGGAATGCGCACCTTCACGCTGCCTTGCGGCAATTCCACCATGACTACGGCGCCGAGGGCCGCTTCCCATGGCGCGACCGGCAGGGCGCGGTGCAGATCGCGTCCTTCCGCCCGGAAGCGCGGATGCGGCTTGAACTGCACCTCCAGCAACAGGTCACCCGCCGGCGCACCGCCCATGCCCGGGGCGCCCTGGCCCGCCAGGCGGATGACCTGACCGGCATGCACGCCCTGGGGAATTTTCACGTTGAGCGTACGGGTCTCCAGATGAACCCGGCCCTGGGCATCCATCTTCGGCGCGCGCAGTGAAATCTGTCGGGTGGCGCCGCTGAAGGCGTCCTCCAGATCGAGCAGCACCTTGGCATGGTGATCCTCGCCCTGCGCCCGGAAGCCAGGCCGCGCATGCCGGGCGCCCGCATGCGCACCGCCCATGCGGCCAAACAGTTCGGCAAAGAAATCGCTGAAATCGGCGGCTTCGCCGGGTGAGTAACCCTGGCCGCTGAATTCAAAACCGGCGTCCCAGTCAGGTGGCGGGCGAAACTCCTCGCCAGGTTGATGGCCGCGTCCCAGCTGATCGTAGGCGGCACGCTTTTCCGGATCCGAAAGCACGGCGTTGGCTTCGTTCACCTCCTGCATGCGCAGCTCGGCATCGCCTTCCTTGGACACGTCCGGATGATATTTGCGCGCAAGCTTGCGGAAGGCCTTCTTGATTTCGTCTGCAGTGGCATCGCGTTTCACGCCCAGCGTCTGGTAATAATCCTTGAATTGCATCCGGGTTTCCTGTTGTGGCAACGTGTCCTGATATGTTTATAGGCGATACGGTGCAGCGGGCTGGAAAGTGGGTATCGCGCGGCCCTCAGGATCCGGCGAAGACAAACTGGTTGCGGCCATTTCTTTTTCCTTCGTAAAGCGCCTGATCGGCGCGCTCGATGGCCTTCGCCAGGTCTTCATTCTCGCCCACCTGAGCAAGCCCGATGGTCACGGTCAGTCGCAAAACCTCGTTGTCGTTGATCGGTATCGGGGTCGTGCCCACGATTGCCAGGATGCGCCGTGCCGATTGCCTGGCTTCGGTGGCCGATTTGCATTTCAGCAGCCAGAGAAACTCTTCCCCGCCATAACGATAGAGCGGCTCGTCGTCGCGCAGGCTCCGTGTCAGGGTGCCGGCCAGATGACGCAGGACCTGGTCGCCCACGGAATGGCCGTAGATGTCGTTGATCGACTTGAAATGATCCGCGTCGATCATCACTACATACAGCAGGGTACGATTGCGCCGGGCTTCCTTCTGGTACAGGGCGAAATCGTTCTCGATGCCATAGCGCAGCGGCAACTGCGTGAGCGGATCGCGGCGCACCGCCGTGGAAAGAATCAGCGTCTTGAAGCGGGCCAGCAGGGCAAGCAGTTCGGATTGCGACTGCTCGAAGGCTTCCAGATCGGTTTCCTGCCCTGGCTGGCTGGCCAGGACGCTGTTGCAGATCGAGCGGATGGCATCATGCATCGTTTGATGCACCGTTTCCACGCGCTCGGTGGATGAGATATCCAGCATTTCGAAGTGATCCCGGTTTGCCATGAACCAGCCGCCGAAATGGCACAGCGTATGCGCCTGGAGATGGAGCACGTCTTCGCCGGGGATCGAGCGCAGGAGCACACAGCGCAAAATCTGGCGCGTCCAGTTGATGTGCGCGTCGACAGCCGCGTCGAGTTCGATGATCAAATCATTGACATCGGCGGGCAGATTGGGCGTCGCGGTGTTTCGGGTCCCGTGTGAATCGGCAGCCGTGCCCGGCAGGGAATTCGTGGCGTCTAGTGTAGACATCCGGCTTAAATATCGCGTACCACGCGAAACCCCAGGTTGACGTCCAGCTCGTTTTCCAGTCTGCGGCGGCGGGCGGCGGCCCGGCAGTCTTCGGGGCCGTCGAAGAAGGACCCTCCCTTGGTGACCACGGCCTGCGGCTTGCCCGACAGCGGGCGCTCGGGCAGGCTGGCGTGGTCGCGAGTCCAGTGGCTCGCCGTAAATTCCCATACATTGCCCGGCATATCGTGCAGGCCCCAGCGGTTGGGACGCAGCTTGCCGGCTTCCATCGCGCCGCAGCCGACAAAGCAGCGCGACAGCAGGCGCGGCCGCTTGGGCCGTGTGGCATCGTAAGCCTGGCTGGCGTTATAGAGCGCATCCGCCGGCGCGATGCGGTCACCGAACGGATAGGCAGTCGCCGCACCGGCACGGCAGGCGTATTCCCATTCCTGTTCGGTCGGCAGGCGGTAGCGCTGACCCGTCTGCCGGCTCAACCAGACGCAGTAATCGCGCGCGTCGGTGTGGCGTACGTTGATGACCGGTTTGCGGCCAGACAGCCAGGCCAGTTCCACGCGCCGCCGCCAATCGGTCGCGCGGCCGTAGACCTCGAATTCTTCCGTTGTGACAGGCAGCACGCCGATGGCAAAATTTCGCTCGATCAGGCCGACGCGGCGCGGGCGATCCTGTGCGGGTGCGGTTTCCTGCGGCGCGGCGCCGTATTCGAAGGTGCCTGCGGGAACGACACCCAGCAAAGGCCCCGCAATACCGTCGGCCAGGGCATCCCGGAAATGCGTGTCGGCCAGGCCGAGCGCATGCGCAGTCGTGACTTGCAGTGCGATCAGTTCGCCCTCGTCCAGCGCAAACGTATCGGGCAGGGAAGCAGAAACAGACTCGGGATGCATCGTGACTGAAAGAGGAAGAAGACAGGCTGATTATGCCACTTCCGCATCGACGGGCTGTGATCGGCCGGACCAGCCGCATGCACGGTCTTTGTGCATCGTCAGTTGGGGGGTCTGGGGGCGGCACAACCGGATTATTCCTACAGCATTTGAAGCCTGAACCAGGACGATGGCCCGTAAAATAGGACATGGTCTGTGGAGGACAGGTGAGACATCAAACGGGTGCCCGATACGCCGGGCCGATGGTTCCGAGTGGCTTCCTGGCGAGCGCGCGTCACGTACAACCGAGGGGAATGGATCATCAAAAAAGGTGCGGTCGTACCCGCCAATCTGACTACTGCAGCCCCTTCAGTCAACGCTTCGGCCCGGCAGTGGATCGGTACCATTCTTGATCGCGAAGCGATCGCGTGGGTCATGCTGGGCCTTACGCTGCTTCTGACCGTTGGCTTATGGCGTTATTCCGAGGCGGATTTTGCCCGCCGTGCAAACGACCACTTTGCAAATAGCGCTGAAAAACAGAAAGCACTCCTGCTTGGCCGCATGCAGGATTACGAGCAGGTCCTGCGTGGCGGTGCGGCCCTCTTTTCCGCCAACGGTTCAGTGAGTCGCGAGCAATGGCGCGCGTATATCGAGATGCTCCAGCTCGATCGTTCGCTGCCCGGTATTCAGGGCACCGGCTTTGCCCTGATGATCCCGAAGGACGTAAAACGCGCGCAAGAGCGCGCCGTGCGTGCAGAAGGGTTTCCTGACTACACAATCCACCCGGCGGGCGATCGCGCCCTCTACAGCAGCATCATTTATCTTGAGCCATTCAGCGGGCCGAATGTGCGCGCATTCGGGTACGACATGTATTCGGATCCCGTTCGCCGCGAAGCCATGGAACGGGCCCGTGACACGGGTGAACCCGCACTGTCGGGAAAAGTCACGCTCATCCAGGAAACGGAGCTGCACAGGCAAACCGGCTTCCTGATCTATCTCCCGGTCTATCGTAACGACATGCCGCACGATAACGTGGCAGCACGGCGACGTGCGCTATCCGGTTTCGTTTACAGTCCGTTCCGGGTGAACGACCTCATGAACCAGGTATTCAAAGGCGTCGGGGAGGAACTTGAAATCGAGTTGTACGACGATCGCCCTACGCCGCAGAATCTGCTTTTTGCCTCAGCCGGGGCTGAACGCGCCGCGCGTTATGTGACCGATCGAATATTGCCAATCGGCGGCCACCGCTGGATCGCCCGCTTCAAAAGCAGCCCGGCGCTTGAATCAAGAATGGAAAGCGCCCAGCCGCACATGATTCTTTTCGGCGGCCTGGCGTTCGGCCTGTTGCTTTTTTTCGTTCTCTACATGAATGCACGCCACCGGCGGGCGATGCGTAATGTGGCGGAAAAACTCGAAACCAGCCTCGACAACTTCAGAGCCCTCGTCGAGAATGTTCCCGGCGTCGTGTTCAGGGCTGAAGTCGGGTCATCCTCGCCCGTGCAGCAGCTCAGCCAGGGAATCGAGGCGCTCACGGGTGAATCGCCTGAACGCTTTGTTTCCGGTGAAGTTTCCTATGTCGATCTGATCCATCCCGACGACCGGTCCATGGTAAGCCAGGTGATATCCGAGGCGATCGCCAGGCGGGGAACCTACAACATCGAATACCGTATCCGGAATGTCGAAGGGATCCTCCACTGGGTCAGCGAGCGCGGGCGCGTCACCTCCGACCATGCCGGTCGCGCGCGATGGCTGGACGGCCTCATCCTCGACATCAGCGAACGCAAGGCCGCGGAAATCATGATCCGCGACCTGGCCTACAACGACCCGCTGACCGGACTGCCCAACCGCCGCCTGCTGCTGGATCGCCTCGAGCATCAACTTGTAGCCAGCAGCCGCAGCGGCAGATACGGGGCATTGCTGTTCATCGACCTGGACAACTTCAAGCAGATCAATGACACACTCGGGCACGAAGCGGGTGACAAGGTGCTCAACGAAGTGGCGCGCCGTCTGAGCGCAAGCGTCAGGGAAAGCGACACCGTGGCTCGCCTGGGTGGGGACGAGTTCGTCATCATCCTCGACAGCCTGGGCGATACCGCTGCCGCCGCGGCGGTCGAGGCCACCGGACTGGGCAACAAGATCCTGGGCACGCTCGGCCTGCCGTATCGACTGGGCGAGCATCTGTGCATCAGCACGCCGAGCATAGGCATCGCAATTTTCTGTGGCCATGCGGTACGCGCCGACCAGTTGCTCAGGTGGGCCGACGCAGCCATGTATCAAGCCAAATCGGCCGGGCGCAACCGGCTGTATTTCCACACCGATCCGCCTGGTGCGGACGTCCGCATCGGTTGACTCCTGGCGATTTCCACGTCCGGCCCGTCATGAACTCAGCCAGTTTCTGCCGCTGCGTTCGCGAGCGATCAGATCCAGTGCGAGCCATATAGCCGCAAGTTCGCCTTGAAACCCTTTTCATTTGCCAACGGAATCGCCACATACGGCTGATCCTGTTCGTCCTTCTTTCCGTCCGCCGGGGTCATTTTCTTGCTCGACCATCCGCTGTCGGCCAGGACGAAACCGACCTGCCAGGATGCCGCCGGGTCCGCCGGCGGAATGGCGCTGATCACGATGGTGTCGCGGAACAGGTATTCGCCGGGAACATAGTGGTCGTCGCGCGCGGCATCCTCGCCGGTATAGGTAATCATCGACACCGCAAGCTGGATCGTGAACATCATTTCCCTGCGGTCCGACGGCCGCTTCGACAAATCGAGAAAAGTGGAGAACAGATGGGGATGACGTGCATTCGCCTTCAGTGTTCCATCGTCCTCGAAGAGTTCGGCGCGCGAACGCAACATGGCGCTATTGTTGGCCACGGTGCGCCGGGTGAGATCGAAATCGAGCGCGCCACGCGTGGCCACCGCCACTTCGAAGTAGTAGCCAACTTTCTTTCCCAGCAGTTTCTGTAATCGGGATACGGGCGGAAGCGGCAGGCTCCCGATTTCCAGCACGCCGTTGACGCTGACGTCGCCGAACAGGAAGCGGCTGAGGTTCTGGAAGCCTTCTTCCGAATTCACGATGCCGTACGCGCCGCTATGACTGCGATGAACGTGGGCACGCGGCGCACCCGCCACATAGGCGTTCTCGATGCGCACCAGCCCGTCGCTCAGCTCGCCGGCCAGCAGTCGCGAGGCGCCGCGCGCCACGTCGTAGTCCTTGCTGTCCGTGCCGACCAGGCAGAAGAAGCGTTGCGGATCGAATTTCCCGTCGAGTGAGTTGACCCCGGTATTCTTGTCCTTGATGTCGAGATACTTGCGCATGGTGTCGCGGCTGAAATTGTTCATATCCCACAGACCGAAGAAGTCCGGGACATTGATCCCGGCCATCTCGATGCCATTGTGCGGCGTGGCGAACGTGAAAACCTTGTCGACCAGCCTGCGCGCCGCGTCGCTTCCGGCCGCGCTGTTCTGCAGAAAGCAGCGGCAGACCAGTCCGCCCATCGAATGCGCGACCAGATAGACCCTGAAATCCTCGGGTTTCATCCGGCCGTCGAGGCAGACCTGATCGCGCACGCGCAATATCAGGTCGCTCAGGCCCTTGGCGGCGTCCACCACCGTGGGCACCTTGCCGGACCCGAAATCCGGATCGGCCACGTCGTAGTAGCGGTGAATGACGATGCTCTGCAGCGGGATCGGACCGGTTTCGATCTGCAGGCCGTCCCGATAGATGTCGCTGTAACCCTGTTTCAGCAACCGCACCAGGGGTGATTCGAAGAAGACCTTGCGCACCGCGCCATTCCAGGCCTGGCGCGTCTTGGTCGAGCCGAGTTCGAGCCCCATGTAGGGTGTCGAGGTGGTTTCGGTGATTTCCGATTGCGTCATCGCGTAGCCGCGGAC
>CAYVOR010000026.1:0-28669 GCA_964452995.1 uncultured Thiobacillus sp. | reverse complement strand
GGACAGAATCGAACTGTCGACCTCTCCCTTACCAAGGGAGTGCTCTACCTCTGAGCTACGCGGGCGCTAGGTTTTGACGAAACGATCGCCAAAACAAAAAACACTCCAAACTGGAGCGGGAGAAGGGAATCGAACCCTCGTCATAAGTTTGGAAAACTTCTGCTCTACCATTGAGCTACACCCGCTACGCCCTGCTCATACCTGTACTTGCTATAAATCTGGTGGTGGGGGAAGGATTCGAACCTTCGAAGGCAGAGCCGTCAGATTTACAGTCTGATCCCTTTGACCGCTCGGGAACCCCACCCAAACGAAGCGCGAGATTATAGGGGGCTTCCCGAGACGCTGTCAAACATCCCTGCAAGCATAAAGACCGTCCAGTTCACACATTGAACAGGAAATTCATGACGTCGCCGTCCTTCACGACGTATTCCTTGCCCTCGGCGCGCATCTTGCCGGCCTCCTTCGCTCCCTGCTCGCCCTTGCAGGCGATGAAATCGTCGAATGCGATGGTCTGTGCCCGAATGAAGCCGCGCTCGAAATCGGTGTGGATCACGCCCGCTGCCTGCGGGGCAGTGTCGCCCTTGTGGATGGTCCAGGCACGCACTTCCTTGACGCCCGCAGTGAAGTAGGTTTGCAGACCGAGCAGGTCGTAGGCGGCGCGAATCAGGCGGTTGAGGCCCGGCTCGTCCCATCCGAGTTCCTTCAGGTATTCCGTACGGTCTTCGGGCGGCAGTTCCTGCAACTCCGCTTCGAGCGCCGCGCATACCGGCACGACTGGCGCACCTTCCTTGTCGGCAAACGCTTTCAGCGCGTCCAGCATCGGATTGTCGTGGAAACCGTCCTCGCTCACGTTGGCGACATACAATGTCGGCTTGAGCGTCATCAGACATAGCGGCTTGATCGCCGCCAGCCCCTCCGCGTCCAGCCCGGCTGCGCGTGCAGGCCGGCCCTCGTTGAGGGTGGCCACCACGGGCTTCAGGGCGGCGACCATTTTCTGTGCCTCCTTGTCGCCGGCACGCGCCGGCTTCTCGTAGCGCGCCAGCGCTTTTTCCGCGCCTGCCAGATCGGCGAGCGCCAGCTCGGTGGCGATGGTTTCCACATCCGACAGCGGATCGACCTTGCCGGCGACGTGGATCACGTTTTCGTCGTGGAAACAGCGTACTACGTGGCAGATTGCGTCGGTTTCGCGGATGTTGGCGAGAAACTGATTGCCCAGCCCCTCACCCTTGGAGGCGCCAGCCACCAGGCCGGCAATGTCGACGAACTCGACGATCGCCGGCACCACGCGCTGCGGGTTGATAATCCCGGACAGCTGGGCCAGACGCGGATCCGGCACCTCGACCACGCCGGTATTCGGCTCAATGGTGCAAAAAGGGTAGTTCTCCGCCGCGATACCCGCCTGGGTCAGCGCATTGAAGAGCGTGGATTTTCCGACGTTGGGCAAACCAACGATGCCGCATTTGAGACTCATGAGGTTTCCAGTCTGAGTTTAACAGGCGCCGTTTTTGACGGGCGGATTGGTATTGGCGCGCTGGATGGCGGCGTTCCACTCACCTTTTTCGATCAATGGCATCAGGTCGAGCGCACGATCGATGGCCACGTCGATTTCAGCCTGCTCCTCGCGCCGCGGCGGCTTCAGAACATAGTTCACGACTTCGCCGCGATCACCCGGATGGCCGATACCGATACGTAGCCGCCAGTAATCCTGCGTCCCGAGATGTGCGGTGATGTCCTTGAGGCCATTGTGTCCGCCCATGCCGCCGCCGAACTTGAGACGCAACTGACCGGGCGGGATATCGAGCTCATCGTGCACCACCAGGATCTCGGCCGGTTCAATGCGATGAAAGCGCGCGAGCGCACCGACGGCCTGGCCGGAACGGTTCATGAACGTCTGCGGCAACAGCATCCAGATGTTTCCGGATGCGCGCCCGGCAATGCCGTGAAAGCGCGACTCATATGCCAGCGAAATACCCCGCACCTGCGCAAGACGCGCGCAAAACCAAAACCCGGCATTGTGCCGGGTTTCTTCGTAGTCGCGTCCCGGATTGCCGAGACCGACAATCAGGCGGGGGAGATTCAGTTCCGGTCCAGCCATGCCGCACGTGGTACGCGACACCCAGGATGCCTCGCCGGCAAGGGCATATCCACTCAGGCCTCGGGAGCGGCAGGCGTCTCTTCGGGCCCAGCACCCCTGGGCGCGTTGATCGAGGCCACGGCAGGGTTTTCCTGTTTGATGTGGGCGACCAGTTCAACGCCCTCGGGCAATTTCAGATCGTTCGCATGAATCGAATGGCCGACTTCGAGTTTTCCCATGTCGATCTCAATGAATTCGGGCAGGCTGCCGGGCAGGCACTCCACGTCGAGCTCGGTCACGATGTGATGCGGTTTGCCACCGCCAATCTTGACGCCCGGCGCCACGTCGGCATTGAGAAAGTGCAGCGGCACCTTGACGTGGATCTTTTGACTTTTGTCGACGCGCTGGAAGTCAACATGCAGCACCTGCTGCTTGAAGGGATGCCATTGCGTATCGCGCAGCAGCACGGATTCCCTGGCGCCGTCGAGGTTCAGCGTCAACACGGAGGCGTGGAAGGCTTCCTTGCGCAGCGCGTGATACAGCGCATTGTGATCCAGTTCGATCTGCACCGGAGCGGTGGTACCGCCATAGACGATGCCGGGGACCTTGCCGGCGTGACGCAGACGGCGGCTCGCACCCGTACCTTGCAATTCACGCCTGGCGGCAATAACTTCGATTTTCATAGTATTTCTCCAAATTTACCTACCTAATGATGCATCGCCGAAAAGGGTCGATGCATGCTCAAAGCCCCCGCGACCAGGGGCATTCCCAGTCCGCTATTCAATAAAAAGCGAACTGACGGAATCTTCGTTGCTGATGCGGCGGATGGTTTCCGCCAGCAGTTCAGCCACCGACAACTGCCGGATTTTCTTGCATGCACGCGCATCGTCGCGCAGCGGGATGGTATCGGTCACGACCAGTTCGTCGATCGCGGAATTCGTCACGCGTTCGGCGGCGCTGCCCGACAGCACGGCATGCGTGCAATACGCCATCACCTTCCTGGCGCCGTGCTCTTTCAGCGCGTTGGCCGCTTCGCACAGCGTATTGGCCGTATCGACCAGATCGTCCATGATGATGCAGGTCCGATCCTTGACGTCGCCGATGATGTGCATCACTTTCGCCACATTCGGCTTGGGGCGGCGCTTGTCGATAATCGCCAGATCGCATTCCAGCCGCTTGGCGATCGCTCGTGCACGCACCACGCCGCCGACATCGGGCGACACCACAATCGGGTTCGGGTGATTGCGCTTCCAGATATCCCCCAGCAGGATCGGGCTGGAATAGACGTTGTCGACCGGGATGTCGAAAAAGCCCTGGATCTGGTCAGAGTGTAAATCCATCGTCAGCAGGCGATCGATCCCGACACCCGTCAGCATGTTTGCTACCACCTTGGCGGTGATCGCCACCCGCGCCGACCGGGTGCGCCGATCCTGGCGCGCATAGCCGTAATACGGGATTGCGGCGGTGATACGCGAGGCAGATGCGCGCTTCAGCGCGTCAACCATCACCATCACTTCCATCAACGTGTCGTTGGTCGGCTGGCAGGTCGACTGCAGAATGAACACGTCCTTGCCGCGCACGTTCTCCAGGAGCTCGACCATGACTTCGCCATCGGAAAACCGCGACACCATCGCACGGCCGAGATGAATGTTCAGATGGCGTGCCACGTCACCGGCCAAACGCGGGTTGGCGTTTCCGCTGAACACCATCAAGTTGTCTATGGACACGCGAGTCTCCGGCGATTTGGCTGGTTTGACACAACAGCAAAAACAGCCGCCACCGGCGGCTGCTCACTTAACTGGCTGGGGAGGCAGGGATCGAACCTGCGAATGTCGGAATCAAAATCCGATGCCTTACCACTTGGCGACTCCCCAATATAAAAAATTGGGTGTTTCAGTCGCAGTACTCCGCCAGCGGATGCCGGTCGAGCCCCTGCGCCACAAAACCTTGCATCGTTTCGGGCAGTTGACGCAACACGCCGCGCGCTGCCTCTTCCGTCCCGAATGATGCGAACACACAGGCTCCCGAACCGGTCATCCTCGCCTCACCAAATCGCGCAAGCCATTCGAGATGACGCGCGACTTCAGGGTATCGACCGACGACCACGGGCTGTAGATCGTTACGACCCACGCCTGTGGAAAAGGGCGCTATTTTGAGGGGTGGCGTGTCGCGTGTCAATTCCGGCGCAGCAAAAACTGCCGCGGTCGGCACCTGTACCGGTGGCATCAGCACCACATACCAGGCCGGCGGCACGCTCACCGGCTGCAGGATTTCACCCACACCTTCGGCAAACGCAGTCTGGCCGAATACGAATACAGGCACGTCGGCACCCAGTTGCAGAGCCAGATCCTGCAGCGTCTTGCGCGGCAGATTGACCTGCCAAAGACGATTGAGCGCCAGCAATACCGTGGCGGCATCCGAACTGCCGCCTCCCAGGCCGCCGCCCAGCGGCAGGTTTTTGTCCAGCCGGATGCTTACCCCCGCTCCGGCAGGCGCATGCTCCCGTAACAACCGCGCCGCGCGGACAGTCAGATCCTCATCCGCGGGCACGCCGGGAAGATCGCCTTCGCGCACGACCCGGCCATCGTCGCGCAATTCGAGATGCACGGTGTCGCCGCGGCTGATCAGCCGAAACACGCTCTGCAGCAGGTGGTAGCCGTCGGCACGCCGGCCGACGACATGCAGAAACAGGTTGAGTTTGGCGGGGGCAGGATAGGCGTGGCTCATTCGTTTTGCCAGCTGTCGGCCACCAGGCGGATTTCCAGTCCTTTGCGCGCCACCGTGAGCTTGCGCGGGCGAGCGGGCGCCTCGGCGGCATACTGGAGGTAATCGATCGTCCAGCCATCCTGCCTGAGCTGCGCAAGACGGCCCGCCGCGTCCCGCGTGGCCTCGAAGGCGCTGCCGGGCGCGGGACGCGCCTGCACCCACCAGGTCAGCCCCGAGACCGGCAGCACGTAACCGAGCGCCTCGCGCGTCAGGGTGTCGGCATCGCGGGCGTGGCGCGCGGGCTGATTGGGCATCTCGAGCGTCATACCTTCGGCATCGCGCACGATGCGCGCCACGCCCTGCCCCAGCGGCGAGGTCATCAGCAGTTCGTCCCGGTCTTCATGATGCTGCCAGTGGATATGGCCCGACAGGTTCTGCTCGTCGCCCTGCACGCCAATGCGGCCCTGCAGCGTCCAGCTGGCGGATTCGACGGGTGCCTCGACGACCTGGGGAACCGAGGCGCAGCCGCCCAGTAGGAGCGCCAGCAGCGCTGTTGCAAACCCCGCGCGCATCACGGCTTGAAGCGGCGCAGCGTTTCCAGCAGCACTTCGTTCTGCGGGTGGCTTTGCAGGCTGCTTTGCCAGAGCTTGCCCGCTTCGTCGCGCTGGCCGCGCGTCCACAGGACTTCACCCAGATGCGCGGCGATTTCGGGGTCGGGACGCGCCTTGAAGGCGCGTTCGAGATATTCCTGCGCCTGTGTCAGATTGCCCGCGCGGTATTGCGCCCAGCCCACGCTATCGAGGATGAACGGGTCTTCAGGCGACAGCGCCAAAGCCTTGTCGAGAAGAGCGATCGCTTCGGGAAGACGCTTGGTACGGTCGGCCAGCGTATAGCCCAGCGCGTTGTAGGCCTGTGCATCCGTAGGCCGCAGCACGATCACGCGACGTAAATTCGCCTCCAGCACATCGAGTTTGTCGAGTTTCTCGGCCATCATGGCATGGTCGTACAACAGGTCCGCCGAATCGGGGTAGCGCTTGAGCCCCTCCGACAGCACGTCGTAGGTCGCCGCGTATTGCTTGCTGCCGCGCAGCAATTCAGCCCGGGCCTGAATCAGACGCACATTCTGCGCATCATTCTCGCCGCGGGTCGCCTTCAACAGAACGTTCGCTTCATCCAGCTTGCCTGCTGCCACCAGCAACGCCGCCTGACGCGCGCGTGCCGGCACCAGATAATTGCCGGCCTGAACTTCGGCGTAGTATGCGGCGGCCGCTTCCGGCTGCTTCATCTGCTCGGCCGTCTGCCCCAGGTAGTAGTATGTGGCGGCCGGATCGCGCGGGTTGTATTCCAGGGTTTTCACCAGGAAATCGTGCGCCGTCTTGGCATCACCCATTTGCAGGGACAATATGCCTGCCGCGAAACTCACTTCGGCATTGCGCGGAAAATCCTGGGTCAACCGGGTAAATTCGGCGCGTGCCTCGTCGAAACGATTGGCGCTGACCAGGACCCGTGCATAGGCCAGCCTGACCTCACGCGCCTCGGCATGCGCCGCCAGAAACGTCCGCATGAACGCAAGTGAATCGGCATGTGATGTCTGGTCGAGTATCTGGGCATGCAGCAACGCAGCGGGTTCCCATCCGGGACGCAACGCATCGGCCTTCTGCAAGGCGGCGATCGCCACCTCGTTGCGTCCTACACTCGCCGCGGCCTGGGCCACGGCAAAACGCGCTTCCGGCAAAGCCGGATAGTCCGCGGCCAGCCGTTCGACCAGTTCCAGCCCGGCCGGCGAACCGCGCACTTTCCCCATCACCGCGCTCAAATGCACAAAGCCATTGGCTGGCGCTTTTTTCAACAAGGTGCGCAGTATGGGCTCCGCTTCGATGAGCCTGCCCTCATTCAGAAGCAACACCGCCATCATCTTCTGGGCAGGCTCCGAATCCGGCTCGGCCGCCATCCAGAGCGTCGTGGCCTCTTGTGCGCCCGTCGGATCACGGGCAAACATCGACACCTCGGCGGCGCGGCGGGCGATACGGGGATCGTGCGTCTCCCGCGCAAGATCGAGATAAGTCGACTGGGCAACGCCGATCTGACCGCGCTGCCCGGCCACCTCGGCGATCAGGAACTTGAACAGAATGTCCGGTGTAAGCGGCTGTTTGGGCAGGGCGGCCTGAGCCTTGGCTGCAGCCTCGGCCTCCGCATCGACTGCAGGCTCGGCCACCGCGGCGGCAGATGTCTGGGCCGGGGATGCCGTCGTGGCAGGCGGCGGCGATTTGATGCCAAGCTGGCTGCACGCGGCTACGAGCGCCAGCATCGTGTAGAGAGGAACAGTCTTGAGGAATGCCATGTTGTACCTTGTTGATGGGCTGCTTGCCACGATTCTAAGCGTTCGAGGCCTGCCTGTATGCAAGGTTCAACCCTGTTTCTATTGCGAACCCAGCATGTCGACGGGATGGCGTCCGGCGGCCTGCCCTGCTGGCAGCCACCGACCGCTACGCGACCCGGCTTCGGTGGGAACAAGTTAGTGAGAAACGACAGCTAATCCACATCACCCGCGGCAAAAACCCGGATGTTCAAAATAGAGGGGATCCGGGATTCAGGCGCGGTAATAGAATGTCGGTGTATCGGTTCGGTTCCCGTTTGCGGGGACAAAACATCGTCGGGCATCGTGCGCGTCCCGACCGCCCCTGTCCTCTTGGCCATCGCACGACCTTGCCCTCACCATGCCTGAATTGCCTGAAGTCGAGACCACCCGCCTGGGATTGCTGCCCCGCCTGCAACACCGCACCCTCATGCACGTCGTGGTGCGTAATCCGCACCTGCGCTGGCCGGTTCCCTCCGACCTGGAAGCCCGGCTCGGCGGACTGACGCTCGAAGCGCTCGACCGTCGCGGGAAATACCTGCTGTTCGATTTTGGTCCGGCCACGCAAATCGTTCATCTCGGCATGTCGGGCAGTCTGCGCCTGGCCACAGCGGACGAGCCTGCCGCCCTGCACGATCATGTCGACTGGCTGTTCGATGACGGCACCGTTCTGCGATTGCGCGATCCCCGTCGCTTCGGCGCTGTGCTGTGGACCGACGACGTGACACGGCACCCGCTGCTGGCCCATTTGGGACCGGAACCGCTGACGCCGGCTTTCGACGCCGCCTGGCTGCATGCGCAATGCCAGCGTCGCAGCGCGGCAATCAAGCAGGTCGTCATGGATGCGCAGGTCGTGGTCGGTGTCGGCAACATCTACGCCTCCGAGTCGCTGTTTCATGCCGGCATCCGCCCGGCAACCGCTGCGCGCCGTCTCAGCGGCCCGGCCTGTGCCCGACTGGTCACCGCGATCAAACAGGTGCTGACAGCCGCCATCGCCGCCGGCGGCAGTTCGCTGCGCGACTACGTTGCCAGCGACGGCGAATTGGGCTACTTTCAGCTACAGACACGGGTGTACGATCGCGAAGGTCTGCCGTGCAAAACATGCGCCGCCCCGATCCGGCGCATCGTGCAGGGGCAGCGCTCGAGCTTTTACTGCCCCACCTGCCAGCGTTGATCCCGCCGGCACGAAATCAAGTTCTGTCATTAATATGTCGTTAAATGACAATACCTTATCTCTGAATCTCTGACTGGCCCCATGCACTC
The DNA here is from genome assembly GCA_964452995.1 of uncultured Thiobacillus sp. Classification (GTDB taxonomy): domain Bacteria; phylum Pseudomonadota; class Gammaproteobacteria; order Burkholderiales; family Thiobacillaceae; genus Thiobacillus. The sequence goes on along the minus strand of CAYVOR010000026.1, from coordinate 20,270 downwards.
CACTACGACCCTGGTCGACGAATTCGAGCACTATAGCACCTGGCGCGAAGCCGTGTACGTTCGCGTCGAAGCGTTGCGCGACTGGCTCGACGCCCAGGAACTGGGCGACGCCGAATCCGGGATGCGACTGAATCAGCTGCTTGGCCGTCTGCAGGAAGACAAGCTGAACGTGGCCTTCGTCGCTGAATTCTCGCGCGGCAAGTCCGAGCTCATCAACGCGATCTTCTTTTCCGACTACCGGCAGCGTGTGCTGCCATCGTCCGCGGGGCGCACCACCATGTGCCCCACCGAACTGTTTTTCGACCCTTTGCATCGCCCGTCGCTGCGGCTGCTGCCGATCGACACCCGGACCCGCGATGGCAGCATCGCCGACTTCAAGCACGACGCCGACGCCTGGACCGAATTCCCGCTCAATCTTGATTCCGCCGAGGAGATGAGCGCAACGCTGATGCGGCTGGCTGACACGCTCGACGTCGATGCCGCGACCGCCGAGGCGTTCGGCCTGATCAACCCGAACGACGAGGAAACCGCACACAGCCTGGAACGCGACGGCACGATCGCGATTCCGCGCTGGCGTCATGCGCTGATCAATTTTCCCCATCCGTTACTGAAGCAGGGCCTGGTCATACTCGACACGCCGGGCCTGAATGCCATCGGAACCGAGCCCGAACTGACGCTCAATATGCTGCCCAACGCCCATGCGGTGCTGTTCCTGCTGGCCGCCGACACGGGTGTCACCAAATCGGACATCGAAATCTGGCGCCACTATATCGCGCCGGTGCAGGGCAGCAGCCGCGCCCGTCTGGTGGTCCTGAACAAGATCGACGGACTGTGGGATGAACTCAAGACGCAGGCGCAGATCGACGGGGAAATTGCCAAACAGGTCACCACTAGCGCAGCCTTGCTTGACTTGCCGCCGAGCCAGGTCTACCCCGTATCAGCCCAGAAGGCGCTGGTCGCCAAGATACGCAGCGATGCCGCCCTGCTCGTAAAAAGCCGTCTGCCCGGACTGGAAGCGGCGCTGACGCAGGAACTGATCCCCTGCAAGCAGGCGCTGGTCAGCGAATCGGCCCAGGCCAGCGTGGAGGACGTGGTGATCAAGACCACCGAGCTGCTGGAAACCCGGCTCGCCACGATTCAGGATCAGGTCGACGAGTTGCAGGGCCTGCGCGGCAAGAACCGCGACATCATCCAGCACATGATGGTCAAGGCCAACGAGGACAAGCAGCAATTCGAGCGCGGCCTGGAACAGTTCAATGCCCTGCGCAACGTCTTCGCCACACAAGTCGAGATGCTGCGGCAGCGACTGGGCATGCCGGCGCTACGCCAGGAAGTACACCTCACCCGGCTGGCGATGGAAAAAAGCCATTTCAGCGTGGGACTGCGCGAAGCGATGGGGCATTTTTTCCGCCAGGTGGACGGCAACCTGGATGCATCGGCGGAGACCATCAAGGAAATCCGCGCCATGATGACGGCGATGTACCAGAAATTCAGCGACGAACATGGATTGGCCGCGGTCAACCCACCGGATTACAGCCTGCGCAAATATCGCAAGGAAATGGCGCGGCTGGAACGTATTTTCGACGAACGCTTCAACACCGTATTCAAGATGCTGACGGTGGGCCAGAGCCAGTTGACCGCGCGCTTTTTCGAAACGCTGGCGAGCAAGGTGGTCCAGGTGTTCGAGCTGGCCAACAGCGAAACCGAGTCCTGGCTGAAAGCCCTGATTGCGCCGATGGAAACCCAGGTGCGCGAACACAAGCTTCAGCTGAAACGCCGTCTGGAAAGCGTCAGTCGCATCCACGCCGCCACCGAGACGCTGGACGAACGTATTGCCGAACTGGAAGTCTCGATCGGCACCGTGAGCGATCAGCTGGACAGCCTGGCGCGCATCAATATGCGCATTGCCGACGCCCTGGCCGACGAACTGGGCGGCTCGCCTCTGGCCAGAATGGCCTGAACGCTTACTTGTCGGCAGTCAGGCGCAGGAATTTTTCCTGCAGCTGCTCCTTGGTTTCCGAATAGTCCGGATTGAGCGGAATGCAATCGACCGGGCACACCTCGACGCACTGCGGCGTATCGAAATGGCCGACACATTCGGTGCACTTGTTGGGATCAATGATGTAAATCTCATCGCCCTGCGAAATGGCATCGTTGGGGCATTCGGGCAGACAGACGTCGCAATTGATGCATTCGTCCGTGATCATCATAGCCATGTCATTCTCCGGGTCATATCAGCTTTCGCTTATTTTCTCACTTAATCGCTGCGCCACCAATGGGTGGACGAAGGGCGTCACGTCGCCCCCCAACTGCGCGATCTCGCGGATCATGCTGGCTGAAATGAACATGTACTGGTCCGATGGCGTCAGGAACAGGGTTTCGATGTCGGGCTTGAGGTTGCGGTTCATGCCTGCCAGCTGGAATTCGTATTCGAAGTCGGAGGCCGCGCGCAGCCCCCGCAGCACAGCGATCGCACCCTGATCGGCGACGAAATCGATCAGCAGGCCGGAAAAGCCCTCGACCCGCACCCGTGGCACGTCGGCCAGCACGTCGCGTGCCATCGCCACCCGCTCGTCCATGGTGAAGAAGGCCCCCTTGTTGCGCGACTCGGCCACCGCGACGACAACGTGGTCGAACAGGCGCACCGCGCGCCGCACCAGATCCTCGTGGCCACGCGTGATGGGGTCGAAGGTGCCGGGATAGACAGCGGTCAGCATGGGTTCATCATTCCTTGGTCAGTAGGGCAAAATGCGAGCGCCCCGCGCGCCCGCTGCGGTAAATGATAAACCCCGGCGGCGCTACAACCGCCGTTGCCTGCTCGACATAGGCGTGGCCGCCGGATTTGAGATGACGCGCCAGATCGGCCAGCACGCCTTCGGACAGATCACTTTCGAACGGTGGATCGATGAAAACCAGATCGAACGTCTCGCGATTGTTCGCCAGCCACGCCAGCGCGTCGGCACGCAAAATGTCGACCTGGCCGGCCCCCAGCACAATCCGGTTCTTTTCCAGTGCATCGGCCGCCTTGCGATCACGCTCGATCATGACGACCCGGGCTGCGCCGCGTGAAGCCGCCTCGAAGCCGAGCGCGCCGCTGCCGGCGAACAGGTCCACGCACGTCCACCCCGGCAGATCCTGGCCGAGCCAGTTGAACAGCGTCTCGCGCACGCGGTCGGGTGTCGGGCGCAGGCCGACGCCATCGGGAAAATCGAGCAGGCGGCGGCGATGTTGACCGCCGATGATGCGCACCCGGTTGGCCGCACCGTGGGCGCGATGGGGCGCCGCGCGCTTAGCGAGCACGCTCCCCTCCGACGATGACGGTCACCAGTTTGTCGGGGTCGATATGGCGGGCGAATGCCTGCTTCACGGTCTCCACGTCGACCGCATCGACCTTGTCGACCCAGGTATCCAGATAATCCAGCGGCAGCTTGTAGAAGCCGATCAGCGACAAATATTCGAGAATCTTCCGGTTGCTGTCGATACGCAGCGGAAATCCGCCGGTGAGGTTGGCCTTGGCCTGGGTCAGCTCCGCCTCGCTGGGGCCTTCGGCGATGAACTGTCGCAGCGTGTCCTTTGCCACCTTGAGGGCGTCGTCGGTTTGTGCCAGCTTGGTCTGCAAGCCAAGCTGGAACGGCCCGGCCTGCATCATCGGCATGAAGTAACTGTAGGCGCTGTAGGCATAGCCGCGCTGGTCGCGCACCTCGCGCATCAGCCGCGAATCGAAGCCGCCGCCGCCCAGCACATAGTTGCCGACATACAGCGGGAAGAAATCGGGATCGCTGCGCGCTACGCCTACCGCTCCCACCAGCACATGGCTTTGCGTTGAGGGGAAAGCGATGCGCTGTTCCTGCGCTGCCGCCGGCGCAGGCTGGGGCAGCGCAGGAACGGCTGCTGCGCGGGGCAGGCCGCCCGCCAGACGTGCGGCGATGGCTTCGGCTTCGATGCGGGAGATATCGCCCATCAAGGCGATGACGGCATTGGGCGCGCTGTAATGCGTCCGATAGAACGCCTGGATATTGTCGCGCGTCAGTTTTGCGATCGCTGCCGGGTCGCCCGACTCATCGTGAGCATAGGGATGGGTGCCATACAAGGCGCGATAGAACGCCTTGTCGGCCACCGTGCCGGGGTCGGCCTCCGCCTCGCGAATACCGGCTATGAGGCGCTGTTTCTCGCGCTTGACCACGGCCAGCGGGAAGTCGGGCTGTTGCAGCACGCGCGCCAGAATGTCGAGCGCAACGTCCTTCTCGGCCGGGGACGACAAGGTACGCAAGGTGACGCCGCCACGATCGCGATCGAAGGTTCCGCCCAGCACGGCGCCCACATCCGCCAGGCGATGGGCGATCGCCGTATCGCCGAGGCCGCCCGCTCCCTGATCGAGCAGGATATGGGTCAGCTGGGCCAGCCCCGCCTGATTGGCCGGATCGCGTGCACTGCCCGCGGGAAAGTCCACCGAAATATCGAGGATGGGCAGTTCGTGGCTTTCCACGAAGATCACCTGCGCGCCGTGCGGCGTCTGCCAGTGCTGGATGGTCAGCGCGGCCTGCGCCGACAGGGGCAGACTCAGCAACAGCGCCGTACAGAACGTTTTAATTGTCATGGCGGACTCCCGGCACCACAGGGCGGCGCGGCTGGGGTTGTAAAGCTTGCGGGTCGAGTATGCCCACGCTCAATCGGTCATCCCGCAGCCATTGCTTCGCCACGGCCTGCACCGCCCCAGCAGTCACCGCACGCAATTTGTCGACGCGGTGCGCAAGCGCCTCGGGCGGCAGCCCCGCGGTCACGTATTCGCCCAGCTGCATCGCCTGGTAAAACAGCGAGTCGCGCCGGTAAACGTCGGCGGCAATGACCTGTGCCTTGACGCGGGCGAGTTCCGCTTCGCTGATGCCGTCGCGCTGGAGTCGCTCAAGCTGCTCGCGTACGGCTTTCTCGAGCGCGCCGACCGACTTGCCCGGTGCAGGCGTTGCATCGATCATGAACATGCCCGGTCCGCGCGACACGTCGTCGTAACCCGCGCTCGCACTCACGGCAATCTGCTGCGTCTTGACCAGCGATTGCTGCAGGCGGGCCGAATCATTGCCGGACAGCACGCCCGCGAGAATCTGCAACGCATAGGGTGCGGTGTCCTTCTGCCAGTCCTGCAGCACCGGCGCGTGCCAGGCCATCAGCAGATAGGGGACCTTGGCCGGCGCCTTGACCACGATGCGCTTCTCGCCAACCTGCGCGGGTTCGTCCTGCGGCTTGCGCACCGGCAGCGCGCGGGCGGGAATCACCCCGAAATGCCGCCGTGCCATGGCGATCACCTCGTCCGCCTTGACATCGCCGGCCACCACAAGCGTGGCATTGTTGGGTGCATACCAGCGAGCGTACCAGTCGCGCGCATCCTGCGCGGCCATATGCTGGAGATCGTCCATCCAGCCGATAACGGGGCGGCGATAAGGATGTTCCTGGTAAGCCACCGACATCAGACGTTCATACGCCATCGACTGCGGCTGATCGTCGGTACGCAGCCGGCGCTCCTCCATCACCACCTGCATTTCCTTGGCGAACAGATCGTCGGAGATGACGAGGTTGGCCATGCGATCGGATTCCAGCTGCATCGACAGTTCCAGCCGGTCCTTCTGCATCTGCTGGAAATACGCCGTATGGTCGCGGCTGGTGAACGCGTTCTCGCGCCCGCCCGCGGCGGCAATGCGTTTGGAGAACTCACCCGGCGGCACCGTTTTTGTGCCACGGAACATCATGTGCTCCAGCACATGCGCCACCCCGGTCGTGCCATTGAATTCGTCCATCGATCCGGCGCGATACCAGACCTGCGATACCATCACCGGTGCGCGATGATCTTCCTGCACGATCACCCGCATGCCATTGTCCAGCGTGACGTCCGTCACCGCCGCCTGCACACTGCCCACCATCAGCAGCGCCAACAGCATTCCTCGCATGCCGAGCATGTTTTCCCCTCTTGTTGAATGAGTCCGAATGATAAGCCGTACCCGAATGATAAGATTAGGCGTCCGTCAAACAGCTATGCTGACCGCCTTTAGCCGTGTTTAGTTTCTTCAAGCCCAAACCCCCTGCAGCCGAACCGGCCATGACAGCCGCTTCCCTCGAACCTGTCCCGCCGGCCGCGCCACTCGAGCCCGCTCCGCCTCAGCCTGTCGAATCGCGTCCCGGCTGGGCGCAGCGACTGAAGCAGGGCCTCGCCAAGACCCGCGGCCGGCTCGGTGGCCAGTTGGCCGGACTGTTCGGTGTCGGGCGCAAGATCGATGTCGAACTGTTCGAGGAACTCGAAACCATCCTGATCACAGCCGATATCGGGGTGGATGCGACCCAGGCGTTGCTCGACACCCTGCAGAAGAAAGTGCGGCGCGAAAACCTGACCGAGGCGTCCGACCTGCAGGCTGCGCTCAAGCAGGCGCTGGTCGACCTGCTGACCCCGCTGCAGGCGCCGCTCGACGTCACCCCGCACAAACCCTTCATCCTGATGCTGGCCGGCGTCAACGGCGCCGGCAAGACCACCACCATCGGCAAACTCGCCAAGCTGTACCAGTCGCAGGGCCTGTCGGTGTTACTGGCCGCCGGCGACACCTTCCGCGCGGCGGCACGCGAGCAGCTGCAGGTCTGGGGCGAACGCAACAACGTCACCGTGGTGAGCCAGGAAAAAGGCGATTCTGCCGCGGTGATCTTCGACGCCATCCAGGCTGCGCGCGCACGCAACATCGACGTCGTGCTGGCCGACACCGCCGGACGCCTGCCGACGCAGCTTCATCTGATGGAGGAAATCAGGAAGGTCAAGCGCGTGATCGAGAAGGCCATCCCCGGTGCGCCGCACGAAGTGCTGCTGGTGCTCGATGCCAACACCGGCCAGAACGCCGTCACCCAGGTCAAGGCTTTCGACGAGGCCCTTGGTGTGACGGGTCTGGCGCTGACCAAACTCGACGGCACCGCCAAGGGCGGCGCCATCGCCGCCATCGCCCATGCCTGTTCGACGCAGCCGATTCCGGTGCGCTACATCGGCGTCGGTGAAAGCGTCGACGATCTGCGCCCCTTCGACGCACGCGAATTCGTCGAGGCCGTGTTCAGCACATGATCAGCTTCAACCAGGTCACCAAACGCTACCCTGGCGGCCACGAAGCGCTGTCCGGCGTCAGCCTGGCCATCGAACAGGGCGAACTGGTCTTCCTAACCGGCCATTCCGGCGCCGGTAAAAGCACGCTGCTAAAACTCGTTGCCACCATCGAACGTCCCACCAGCGGCGTGGTGTCGGTCAGCGGCCAGAATGTCAGCCGCCTGTCGCGGCGGGCGGTACCCTATCTGCGCCGCAACATCGGCCTGGTGTTCCAGGACCACAAGCTGCTGTTCGACCGCAACGTGATCGACAATGTGGTGCTGCCGCTCGACATCGCCGGCTTCGACCGCCGCGAGGCCTTGAAGCGCGCCCGCGCCGTGATCGACAAGGTCGGCCTGCTCAATCGCGAAAAAGCCAATCCCGTCAGTCTCTCGGGTGGCGAGCAGCAGCGTCTCTGCATCGCCCGCGCGCTGGTCTCCCGCCCCGCCCTGCTGCTGGCTGACGAACCGACCGGCAACCTCGACGCCGGCTATGCGGCCGACATCATGTCGATGTTCCGCGATTTCCACCAGGTCGGCACCACACTGGTCATCGCCACCCACGACGAACGTGCCATCGCGGCGCTGGGCGGCCGCACACTGCACCTCGACCATGGCCGGATCGGCGAGGTGCCCGCATGACCGGCTGGCTGCGTCACCACACGCGTGCGCTCGGTGCCGCCCTGCATCGATTGCGCGCCCAGACGTTCACGACGCTGCTGACCGCGCTGGCCATGGGCGCGGCGATCAGCCTGCCCAGCGGGCTGTATCTGGGGCTGGAAAATCTCAGTCAGGTAGCGGGCAAACTGCCGGCGCAGCCGGAAATCAGCCTGTTCCTCGACGCCAGGGCATCGGTCGAACAAAAACAGGCCATTGCGACACGGCTCAAACAGCCCGATATCGCCCAGGCCCGCTTCGTGCCCAAAGATGAAGCGCTGGCCGCTTTGAGCGCCTCGCAGGACCTGGCCGATATCACGGCCGGCCTGATGGAGAACCCGTTGCCGGATGCCTGGATCGTGCGTCCCCAGGCCACATCGCGCGATGCGCTGGTGCATATGTCCGACAGCCTGGAAAAATTGCCGGGGGTCGCGGAAACCCATCTCGACAGCCAGTGGGCGGAGCGCCTGCAGGCTGCGCTCGCCATCGGCCGCACGGGCGTCTGGCTGCTGGCCGGGCTGTTTGCCATTGCACTCGTCGCCATCTCGGGCAATGCCATCCGTGCCCAGGTGCTGGCCCGGCGCGACGAAATCCTGGTCAGCCGCCTGATCGGCGCCACCGACCGCCATATCCGCCGTCCGTTTCTCTACCTGGGGGCACTGCAGGGACTGTTCGGCGGGCTGGCGGCCGGCGGCGTACTGGCGGTGGCAGGTGCCATCCTGCGCGAACCCGTCAACCATCTGGCGACCCTATACGGGTCAGCTTTTCATCTGCTGCCTCCGGATGCGGCTGAAATAGCCATCGTACTCGGCTTGGCTGCGCTGTTCGGCTGGCTGGGCGCCTGGCTCTCGGTGACGCGGAGCCTGCATCAGGTCGAAGCGGCACGCTGATTTCCCCTCATTTTCCCACGCTTGGGAACCCTGTCCGGACTTAGCACTCTTATATGGAGAGTGCTAAAATGTTTGCAAGGGGGCTTTACGCATGAATCAACCAATGTCTTTACTCGTTCCTGCGGCTTACAGCCTGGATAGCTACATTCAGACCGTCAACCGCTATCCCATGCTCAGCCTGGAAGAAGAGCAGGAGTATGCACGCGCGTGGCACGACAAACAGGACGTCGAGGCCGCTCGTCAACTGGTCGTATCGCACCTGCGCGTGGTGGTGAGCGTGGCGCGCCATTATCTCGGCTACGGGCTGCCACATGCCGACCTCATCCAGGAGGGCAATGTCGGCCTGATGAAGGCCGTGAAGCGTTTCGACCCGGATCGCGGCGTGCGCCTGGTATCGTTTGCGCTGCACTGGATCCGCGCCGAAATTCATGAGTATGTGCTGAAGAACTGGCGCCTGGTCAAGGTGGCGACCACCAAGGCCCAGCGCAAGCTGTTCTTCAACCTGCGCAGCCTGAAACAGTCGCTCAAGGCCCTGACGTTGAAGGAAGCCGACGCCATGGCGCGCGAACTCAATGTCAGCCGCAAGGATGTACTCGAAATGGAAACGCGCCTGTCAGGCCACGATATGTCGATCGATCCGACCGTGGACGACGGCGAGGAAAGCTACAGCCCACTTGCATATCTGGCGAGCCCGGACGAAAATCCGGCCCAGTTGCTGGAACGCGAACAAACCGAACAATTGCGGCACAGGGGGCTGGTAAACGCACTGGAAGACCTCGATGACCGCAGCCGCCATATCATCCAGGCACGCTGGCTGACCGAAGGCGAGGCTGCCACGCTGCACGAACTGGCCGCCGAATACGGCGTCTCTGCGGAACGCATCCGCCAGATCGAGGCCCGCGCCCTGCAGAAAATGCGCGCCGCCATTCCCGCATAAGGCTTGCCTCCTCCAATGACAAGGCCCCGCCATGGCGGGGCCTTGTCATTGGAGGAGGGCCGATCAGAAAAACGAGCCGATCAGTACCGAAAAAATGCTGATCCAGGCCCAGACGATCAATCCCGTCACCACGACCATGGGAAAACCCTGAAAAGTCAAAAGTCGTTTCATTGTGCGTACTCCATTAAAGTAGATGAATTTTAATTGACTTGCGCCTTTTTGGGTACCCGTTCGCTTCAACCCATGGCAGGCATTTCAGGAAGATTCGTCCTTAGCGCCCGGTCGATGCGTGGGAAGCAAGGGGTCGTCGTCGTCCATCAGGATGCGTTCGGCGGGACCCTCCAGATCGTCGAACTGTCCGCTTCTGATCGACCAGAACACGCCAAGGGCGATCAGCAGAACAAATATGCCCGATAGCAGGAACAGGAATCCCAGGACGCCGCTCATGGCATCACCAACTCCTGCGTATGCTGATAATGCAGGGTATTTTCGCGCGAGAGACGGAACTCGGCCAGCCAGCGCCCACTCGCAGGCAATTGCAGCACCCCCCCATACACGCCTGCATCGAGTTCGGGTAGCGGCATGCTGAGCGTGGCCTCGACGGCGCCCGGACGATACAGACGCAACTCGGCCTCCATATGCTCGACCGGCAGGCCGGTGTGGTTCCGAACCCGGATCTGTATCGTCCGCTCGGGTTCGTCGCCATCCAGGCCGCTGATGTCAACATCCCAGCCCAGTTCGGCCTCGCGGTGCGTCCTGGAAAGCTCCGACGATATCGCAGTTGCCGCTTGCTGGTTGTGGGGAACCACGCCAGAAAATCCACTATAAACCGGCCCCCGATTGCTGCCCAGCCACCACTGCCCGATCGGTTCGGGCAACCCATTGTTTGCGATGTAAAGAAACCCGCCCATAACCACTGTAAGCCCCGCGAAAAAGAACAGGAGCAGCTTGGGTGCCCAGTGCATGCGCTCACCGCGCCGCCGGAACGCGGTCAGGGCCAGCAGCACCAATGCCGTCGCGAAGAAGACCGAAATATGGATGGCCACCACATCCAGTCCGGGCCACTGTCCAACGATAAGGACGAAGTAGGCGATCATGGGAATACCGCCTGCCAGCACCGCGCGCAGAATCGTCGGCAATTTCCGTACAAGTCCGCCAACGGCATACAGAACGAGTACTGCGGCCAATCCGCCAAACAGAGTGATTCCGGTATTAATCATGCGATCCTTTCGGACTGTCAAAACGGACGGTTTCGGAACGCGCTTCGGCAGGTTTGCCCCGCGGTGTGATGGTCAGTTCGAAATGGCGGGTACGTTCCGCTATTTCCGGAGGCAGGTGCACGCTGACCTGAACGAGTCCGCTATGACCCGGTTTGATCGTGATTTCACGGAAGTTTCCCAAATCGAGCGCACTCGCCGGTATGCCGCCTGCACTGATCTCGTAGGTTTGATCCTGTGCCGCCTTGTTGGTGATGCGGACCTGGTAGCGATTGCGGATATCGCCATTCGACAGCACCACATACAACGGCTGGCGAATCTGGTTGACGGCGCGGTCGTAGCTGCCACGGGTGGCGATGCTATAGGCGAGATAACTGCTCATCAGGATCAGCGCTGCGCCATAGCCAATGGTTTTCAGGCGCTTCCAGTCGGCTCGGGGGGGAGCAGGCACCGCTGCCGCCAGGTTCTTTTCCGAGTCGTAGCGGATCAGGCCCTGTGGAAAGCCAAAAGAATCCATGATGGTGTTGCAGGCGTCGATGCAGAGTCCGCACGAGATGCATTTGTACTGGAGTCCATCGCGGATATCGATTCCGGTCGGGCAGACCTGCACGCACAATCCGCAGTCGACGCAGTCGCCAAATCCCTTTTCGTGACGCTCGGCCAGCGTACGCTGGCCGGCGCGCGCACTGGCGCGCCCAAGCGCCGCTTCGCCCCGCTTTGCATCGTAATGCACAGCCAGCGTCTCGGGTTCATACATCACACTCTGGAAACGCCCATAAGGACAGACATAGGTGCAGATCTGCTCGCGCATGAGCCCCGCGGCGGCATACGTGGCGATGGTAAGAATGCTGACGGTGATGTAGGCGGCTGCGGCGGCCTGGCCGGTAAAAAAGTCCAGCACCAGCTGCGGCGCATAGGCGTAGTAGGCCACGAAAGTGACGCCCGTCCAGAACGATGCCAGCAGCCACAGGAGATGCGTGCCGCCGACCTTCAGCAGTTTTTCGCGATTCCATGGCTGGCGGTAGAGGCGAACACGTGCGGGGCGTTCGCCCTGGACTTTATGTTCGATCCACATGAAGAAATCGGTCCACAAGGTCTGGAAGCAGAAGTACCCGCAAAATGCGCGTCCCACCAGGCCCGTAACGAAGAACAGCAGGATGGCCGCGATGAACAGCAGCAAGGCCAGCCAGACGACGTCCTGCGGATAGACCGTCAGGCCGAAGATCAGGAATCGTCGGCCGGGCAGATCAAACAGGACAGCCTGGGACGGTGCATCGAGTCGCGACCACGGCAGCCAGGGCAGCAAAAAATAGATCGCATAGGCCAGCACCAGTACCGTGGTCTTGAAACGACGGAATCGTCCCTTCACCGAACGGGTAAAAATCGGAATGCGTTTCTGGTAAAGCCCCAGCTGCTCTTCTAAGCCTGTTTGCATGGTGTAAGCGTTGCGATCCTTAGGAAGCAAAAGCCCCCGTGAACGGGGGCTTTGCGTATCTCAGCCTGAAGTTTTATTGCCCACCGCCCAATTCATGAACGTAGACCGTCAAAACCTTGATTTGTTCGGGTGAAAGACGCCCCCCCCACGCCGGCATCACACCCCTGTTGAGTCCATTGGTGATGACACCATGAATGGCTGCAATTTTTCCTTCTGCGCTGTCTATGCCGGGTACGTTGACCCACAGCCAGATATTGTCCGTGAGGTTAGCGGAGCCGATGTCATTGCGCCCTTTGGCATCGACGCCATGGCAGTAATAGCAGGCCGCCGTTTCGCTATGAAACAACGTGTCCCCGGCGGCTGCCTTGTCCGCGTCATGACCAATCCCCGACAGACTGGCCACATAATTGGCCAGCTGATCGATCTGCCCGGACGAGAGCACCTCGCCGAAAGTTGGCATGTAGCCATGACGACCTTCGACGATGGTTTGATGAATTTTGTCGTATGAACCGCCATACAGCCAGTCGTCGTCGGTCAGGTTGGGGAAGAAACTCACCACGCCCTGCCCCCCCGCCTGGTGACAGGGCGCGCAGTTGTCGGCGAAAAGCGCCTTGCCGGCCGACAGGATGAAACTGTTCATGTCCGGATCCTTGGCGATCTGGGCATAAGACATGGCCGCCACCTTGTCGAAGTAGGGCTTCTGTTCGGCTGCTGCCTTGTTCATGTCCTCGATGAACAGGGCACGCGTGTTCCAGCTGTGCGTCCGGGTTTCTCCCTCGCTGTTGACGTAGGTAATGTTTGACAACCCGCCGATCCAGCCCTTGCCGAACGGCCACGATGGATAGAGGGTCCAGTACACGAGGGCAAAAATCACCGTGACGTAGAAAGTGTAGACCCACCAGACCGGTAGCGGGTTGTTGTATTCCTGCAGATCGCCGTCCCAGGCATGACCTGTGGTTTGTACAGTTTGGGATTGTAGTTTTTGCTCGCTCATTGCTTGTCCTTCGTGTCTTCCTGATCGTCCAGGAACGGTATGTTGCGATAGGACTCGAGTTGAGCCCCCCGCTTCTTGCTACCGTAGGCGTAGATCACGATGCCGATAAAGGTGACGAAAAAGATGACCAGGCCAAGTGGTTTGGTGTTTTCGGGTTTCGAGAACCACATCAACAAGTCCATTTCAAACCTCCGGCCTGTTCCGATCAGCGGTCGCTGACGAATGAATCGTCCTTGTACTTGCTGAAATCGACCATGGTGCCCAACACCTGCAGATAAGCCACCAACGCGTCCATTTCCGAAATATTCGAGCGATCGCCGTCGTAGTTGCCAAAATTGGCCTGATCGATCAGATTTTGCTTCGCATCGGAAATGTGCAACTGCTTGGCTACGGTTTCACCAAACTTGTCTAAGTTCGCCTTGTATTCGGCGTCGGTCAACGAGTACGGCACGCCCACCTTGCGCAACGCTTTCATACGATCGGCGATGTCGGAAATATCCAGCGCAGTCGTCTTAAGCCAGGGGAAATTCGGCATCACCGACTCGGGCACCATCGAGCGCGGCGCGATCAGGTGCTGAACCTGCCATTCATTCGAATATTTTCCACCCACGCGCGCCAGATCGGGCCCGGTACGCTTGGAACCCCACTGGAAGGGGTGGTCATATTGCGATTCCGCCGCCAGCGAGTAGTGGCCATAACGCAGCTTCTCATCGCGGAACGGGCGAATCATCTGGGAATGGCACAAGTAACAGCCTTCGCGCAGATAGATGTCACGACCACGCTGTTCAAGCGGCGTGTAGGGGCGCACACCCTCGACCTTCTCAATGGTTTTGTCGATGAAAAACAAGGGTGCAATTTCCACCAGGCCGCCGACACTGATCGCCAGCATGGTCAACACCGCCAGCAGGCCGATGTTGGTTTCAATCCATTCGTGTTTGAAGTTGATGTTCATGATCTATGTTTTCCGAATCATGCGTGAGCCAGTTTGGCCGCCAACCTGGCTTCCAGTGCGGCGCTTTCGCGTTTGCCCTGACGAATGGTCATGAACACGTTGAATGCCATCAGCACCATCCCGGCCAGGAAGAACATGCCGCCAATGGCGCGCATCGCGTAGAAGGGGTGCATGGCCGCAACCGACTCGACGAACGAGTACTGAAGGTTACCGAACTGGTCAAAGGCACGCCACATGAGGCCCTGGGTGATCCCGGAAATCCACATCGCGACGATATAGAGCACGATGCCGATGGTGGCCAGCCAGAAATGCCATTCGATCAGCTTGCGGCTGTACATTTTGGTGTCCCACAGCTTGGGTATCATGTGATACAGCGAACCGAAGGTGATCATCGACAGCCAGCCCAGCGTGCCAGAGTGGACATGGCCCACCGTCCAGTCGGTGTAGTGCGACAGCGCATTGACTTCCTTCAGCGACATCATCGGACCCTCGAAGGTCGACATGCCGTAGAACGACAGTGCCACGATCATGAACCGCATGATCGGGTCGGTACGCAGTTTGTCCCAGGCACCTGACAGGGTCATGATGCCGTTGATCATGCCGCCCCACGAGGGCATCAGCAACAGGATGGAGAAAGCGGCTGCCAGCGACGAAGTCCAGTCCGGAAGCGCAGTCCAGTGCAGATGGTGAGCGCCCACCCACATATACATGAAGGCCAGCGCCCAGAAGTGGACGATGGACAGGCGATAGGAGTAGATCGGGCGGCCCGCCTGCTTGGGCACGAAGTAATACATCATGCCGAGAAAGGCCACGGTCAGGAAGAAACCCACCGCGTTATGCCCATACCACCATTCGGTCATCGCATCCTGTACGCCTGCGAACAGGCTATAGGACTGCAGCGAGAACAGGTTGACGGGTACCGCCAGGTTGTTGAAGGTATGCAGCAGGGCGGTCGCCAGAATAAAGGCCAGGTAGAACCAGTTGGCGACGTAGATGTGGGGTTGCTTGCGGCGCATGATGGTGCCGACGAACACGGCGAGATAGACGACCCACACGACTTCGATCAGGATGTCGATCGGCCATTCCATTTCTGCGTATTCACGCGCCTGGGTATAGCCCAGCATGTAGCTGATGTCAGCCAGCGCGATGGCGGCCATCCAGCCCCAGAAAGTAAAACTGGCCATGCCGTCCGAGATCAGGCGGGTCTGGCAAGTGCGTTGAACCACATAGTAGGAGGTGGCAAACAGGGCCGAGCCGCCGAAGCCGAAAATCACCGATGTGGTGTGAACGGGGCGGAATCGTCCAAACGAAATGTAGGGGCTATCGAAGTTCAGAAACGGCCAGGCCAGTTCGGAGGCGATATATACGCCCACAAACATGCCGATCACTGCCCAGACGATCGACATGATGGCAAATTTCTTGACGATTTCGAAGTTGTACTGCTCCGCACCGGAATATGTGGTTACCGCCATGGCCCGCTCCTGTCCTATCCTAAAAAGCGCCTGCGCCGCGCCTTAACAGCATATGCTTATATTGAAAACTGCGAAATTATATGCCGGCCACCCCCCGTCCCGCAAGCCAAAAACCGGGCTCAGGACGGCGACAGCAGCATCTCAAGATCGTGCGCGATCGCTTCCGGACTGCTCCCATAGGGCATGAGCAATCTCAAATTACCCTTCGGATCATAGATATACGTCCCGGCGCTGTGGTCGATCAGGTAATCGTCCGCTGCTTTAACCGATGTTTTTTGATAGACGACCTTGTACTCTTTTGCCAGTCGCTTCAGGGTGTCGGTATCGCTATACATCCCGAGAAAACTCGGGTTGAAGGCAGGCACAAACTGCCTCAGGATGTCCGGGGTATCGCGCTGCGGATCCACCGTCACAAAAATGACCTGTACGCGTCCGGCCTGCTCGCCCAGTAGCTTGAGCGCGGCGGCAAAGTCCGCCAGCGTCGTGGGGCACACGTCGGGACAATGTGTATAGCCAAAAAAGACGGCCACAGCCTTGCCCTTGAAATCCGCCAGCGTGCGTATACGGCCATTGTGATCGGTCAGGCGGAAATCCCGCGCGAAGCCTGCGCCCGTAATATCGGTCGCCTGAAACGAGGAAGGTTGCGGGGCCGGCTGACATCCTGAAAGTGCAAACAGCGCCACCAACGCCATGGCGAACCAGCGTGTCATGGCTTGATCTGATCGAACATCATTCCGGGAATGTCTGCCAGCCGGTATTTTCCGGATTCCACCGCTTTTGCGAGCTTGTCCAGCGTGGTGTCTTCCAGCAAATCGATGATTTTCTTCTTCACCGGCACCCAGCGGAAATGCAACGGACAGGCCGTTTCATCGCTGCATTTTTTCAGTCCCAGCAGGCAACTCTGGGTAAACGCAGGCCCTTCGGTCAGCAGCAGGATTTGCATCAGGGTGACTTTCTCACCCCCTTCTCGCAGGCAAAACCCCCCCAGACGGCCCCGAAAGGAAAACAACAGGTTGCCCTTGGCCAGACTTTGCAGGATTTTGGCCAGATACGGTGCGGGGACACCCAGCTTGGCGGCGATATCCTTGTTCAGCACCGGTGTGGCATCAGGTTGGGTAGCCATGTAGATCAGCGCCTGAACGGCATACTGACTGGTGCGTGAAAGAATCATCCTGTGCCCCAATTAAATCAACGGGGACAATATAAAACAAACCTGTCCGAATATCTAGATAGGCGTGCGAATAACCATACAAATCATATGGGTAGAGGGATGTAATGATCGACCAGCATGATTGCGAACAGTAAGCTCAAATACCAGATGGAATAGCGAAAGGTTTGCCTGGCCAGCATGTCGCTGTACTCGCGGTACAAGCGCCAACCGTAGTGAATAAAACGGCCGCCCAGCAAGATGGCGCCGATCAGATAAATCCACCCGCCCATGCCCGTGCCGACGGGCAGCATGGTCACCGCAAACAGCAGCAGGGTATAAAGCAGCACATGCAGACGCGTGTAGGCCTCGCCATGCGTCACCGGCAACATCGGCAAACCGGCCCTGGCATATTCCTCGCGCCGGTACAGCGCCAGCGCCCAGAAATGCGGCGGCGTCCAGGCGAAGATAATGAGGAACAGCAGCAGCGCATCGTGATGAATTTCGCCCGTCGCCGCCACCCATCCGAGTATCGGTGGCATCGCGCCCGATGCACCGCCGATGACAATGTTCTGCGGCGTAGCCGGTTTCAGCACAGCCGTATAGATCACCGCATAGCCGACGAACGTGGCCAGCGTGAGCCACATCGTGAGCGGGTTGACGAACACGTTCAGCAGATACAGTCCGGCCCCGCCCACCACGCCCGAAAACACCAGTGTCTGGGTATTGGTCAATTCACCCCGTGGCAGCGGACGCGCACGCGTGCGCGCCATCACTGCATCGAGTTTCTGCTCGATCAGACAATTGAACGCCGCCGCCGCACTGGCCACCAGCGCAATACCGAGCGTGCCTGCCCATAGCGCATTCCAGCCCGGCCAGCCCGGTACGGCGAGGAACATGCCGATGACAGCCGTGAACACGATCAGGCTGACGACACGCAACTTGCACAAGGCCAGATATTGCTGGCAGCGGCAAGCCGCTCCCTGAACCATCAAGGATTCCATGTTCATCTCCTGCGCACTCTGTAATTCAGCACAATCAGGCCGGACAGCAACAGCGATGCGCCGGCATTGTGCGCGACTGCCACGCCCAATGGCAGACTGAACAGGACATTGCTGATGCCCAGCGAAACCTGCAATACCAACAGCCCGCCTATGGCCAGCCCCATGCCGGCATAACCGGGACTGCGCATCAGACGCAGGACCAGCCAGCCCAGATACAGCGTCACCACCAAGGCCATGACCCGATGCGTCCAGTGGATGGCCGTCAAGGCCGATAACGACAACAATTCACCCGTGGCGGTCTCGCCCAGATTACGATACAGGGTGAACCCCTGTTCGAAATCCATCGGTGGCATCCAGGCACCGTGACACATCGGGAAATCCGGACAGGCCAGTGCCGCATAGTTGGTGCTCACCCAGCCACCCAGCCCGATTTGCATCGCTACCAGGATCAGACCCAGCAAGGCTCCGCTTCGCAGATGATCGCTGTTCGCATAATAGGTGTGGCCCGATTCGCCGCGCTCCCGCAGCCAAAGCCACAGCAGCAGCGCAAGCGTCGTCATGCCGCCCAGAAGATGCGAACTGACGATCAGCGGCTTGAGCAACTCGGTGACCGTCCACATCCCCAGCATGGCCTGAAAAACGATCAAGCCGAGCAGCAGCAGGGGAAGCCCGATACCCTTCGTCTCGCGCCGGTTGCGCCATGCCAGCACGGCAATGGCCAGCACCAGCAACCCGAGCGTGCCCGCGAAATAACGATGCACCATCTCCTTCCAGGCTTTTGCATGGGACACGGGGCCATCGGGACGCACGACGAGTTCGGCGTTGATGGCCGCCGCCGCATTGTGCGGCGTCAGCTTGCCATAGCACCCGGGCCAGTCAGGGCATCCCAGGCCGGCATCGGACAAACGAACGTATGCGCCCAGGGCCACCACGCCGAATGCGAGAAGCAAGGCAGCCAGAACGAGTTTTCGGCTTGTCGTCATGATCGATGAATCAACCTATCTGCGACGCCTTGAGCAGCAGCTTGAGATCTTTCATCATGCGTTTGAAATCGACCTGGGCCGGGAAGCGCAGCATCAGATTGCCCAGTGGATCGACCAGGTAAATGTGATCGGCCCGATTCTGCAAAGCGGGAAACTGCGCCACGAAATTCGCGTTCGTCGGCCGCCATACATGCAGACCGGGATGTTCATGCAGCAGCTTCGCATCCGGCGTACCGTTGTCGGTCATCACCCACAACCGTTCAATGCGATCCTGCTCCTTGCCCTGTGCGATCCGTGTCTGGCGTATCAGGTAGAGCTGCCATACGCACACCGCGTCGCAGTTCGCCGGCCCCACATGCACCATCACCCATTTGCCCCGCAATGCATCCAGGTTGAACGGCCGCCCATCGACCGTACTTCCCACCGTTTGCTGCAAGGGCGTGACCTTGAGCAGATCGCCGTAATTGGTATGGCTCGAGGGGCGCCAGCCCGCGTAAGCCAGATAAGCGGCGATCACAGGCGCCAGGAATACGCCGATCAGAGCCAGAAGCTTACTGCGTGCGCTCAATTTCATACTTGAAAACATTCCAGACGTTGGGCAGGTCACTCATCTTCGTTGCGATGACGTTTTACGTTAAGGAGCAGCCATAACACCGCCAGAGTCGTCGCCAGACTGTACCACTGGATTGCATAGCTGACATGCATGCTGACGCCGGTGTCGGGACGTGGCCAGTCACGCTGCAAACCATCCGCCAGCGGACTGGTCTGCAACAGCAGAACCGGTTGCAGCGCCAGCCGTGTGGTCGCGGCGTAGCGCGAAAAATCCAGGTTTTGCCACACTCGCCCCTGCGGCGTCGCCTGCACCAGCTCGAGATATCGGCTGTGCGGATCGATCGCCATACCTTCAAGTCGCACCTTGCCACTCGGCGTCGGCGGCTCAGGAAGCTGTTTGCGGGAGGGACCCACCGCGACCCAACCACGATTGACCAGAATGCTGAGCGACCCACCCTCGATGATCAGCGGAGTCAGTACGTGATACCCCGCCACGCCCTTGTATACGCGGTTGTCGAGAAAGATGGTGTGCGCAGCGTCGAATACGCCTTGCACTTCCAGCTTTCGATACAGCACGCTGTCGCGATCCAGCAGTGTGCTGCCGACATGGATGGGCGCTTCCCGCATGGCCACATCGTAGCGCGTCTGCAGGGCGCGCTTCGTTTCAGCACGTCCGCTTTGCCAGTTGCCGAGCCACAGGGTCAGCACAAAGAAGAACAAGGCGGCCAGGGTCGGCCACACGCCCGGCGCAAACTGCCACGCTCCGACCTGCAATTTCAGCAAGTGCATCGGCCAGCCAATCCGGTTAGACTGGAATTTTCATGAGCACCTGGTTCCATGCGCATCGCTGCCCTGCTCTTCATTGTGTTCATCCTGGCCAGCCTCGCCAGCGCACTCTACTATCTCATCAAGGACAAGGGACAGTC
>CAYVOR010000025.1:0-28682 GCA_964452995.1 uncultured Thiobacillus sp. | reverse complement strand
TTGGCCAGGTCGTTACGGGTTGGCATTGCGTTTCCTTCAGCTAAGTAAAAATAACGGTCGCATCCCCACCCGGGAAAGCCGTGTACAGACAGCTTGGGTAGAATACGCAAAAACCTTGATTATCCGTCAGCACGGCCGGCTTTCGCAAGCCACGCCCAAACCTTGTAAAAGAGGCGTCACGACAAGGACTTAAGCCGACAAGCTCAAGCGCCGACTCACAACCAGGGCCCTAAAAATCTTTTTATTTGGCCGATGCAGCGGCTTATGCCCCTGCCGCTTTCAGCCAGTCGCGCCACAATTCGAACAGTTCGGGGCTGGCCGAGGCCACGACGGAACGCTCCCAGACGTTGGCGATGTCAAAACTGCCCGACAAGCTGGCCAGCCGCCCGCCCGCCTCTTCCAGGATCAATGCGCCCGCCGCGTAATCCCACAATTTCTGTCCGCCATGGACGTAGATGTCGAAACGACCAGCAGCCGTGTAGCACCAATCCAGCGTCGAGGCCCCGAAATTGCGCTGCGAGGCATACGGCGGCCACGAGGCCAGGCGGCCGGCAAGCCCGCGATCGATGCGCTTCATCTCGACACCGGCCAGCGCGCGCCGCAATTCCGTGGCAGGCGCCCGCAAGGGTAGCGGGGTGCCGTTCAGGGTGGCGCCCTGTCCGCGCTCCGCACTGAACATTTCGTCGGCAATCGGATCGTACACCACGCCCAACATGCGCTCGCCCTTGTAGAGATAAGCCACGGACACGGCGAAATATGGCACGCCGGCGACGAAGTTGGACGTCCCGTCGATCGGATCGACGCACCACAATCCTTCGCGGCCGGCTTTCCACGCGTCGTGTTGCTGCCGCTCGGTCATCTCTTCGCCCAGCACCGGCACGTTGCGGATTTTTGGCAACGCCGCTTCCAGCGCAGCCTGCGTCACCGCATCGGCTTCGGTGAACAGGCTGCCGTCGACCTTGTGGCTGTAGGCCACCTTAAGAAAGCGCGGCGTCACTTCATGCAGCGCAATCTCGCGGACCAGCGACTTGACCTGCTCAAGCACGCTCAAATCCGCACGCAATAACAATAGACAAATTCCTGCTCCCCGCCCATAGGCTTATGGTGGATTTCGGTTTCGTGGCCAACCAGACGGAATGGCGCACCGAATTCGGCATGCAGGGCGTCGGGCGCATAGCGCACCACGTCCAGCCCCGAGCACTGCAGCGGTCCACCGGGGCCGAATGCGGCCACGATGACATGACCGCCAGGCTTGACGCTGGCCAGCACCCGGGCCACATAACGCGCACGATCCGCAGGATCGGTCAGAAAATGAAACACGGCGCGGTCGTGCCAGACGTCGTAACGGGCTGCCGGCAAGTCGGCACGGGTGATGTCCGCGGCGATCCACTGCACCGCCTGTGCACGCGCGCCGAGCCGTGCGCGACTGATCGCCAGCGCCGATTCGGCGAGATCGAGCACGGTCAGATTCCGATAGCCGGCGTCGAGCAGATCATCCACCAGCACCGACGCACCGCCGCCGACATCGATGATGTGCGCGGATGAGTCGGTGCAGCCTTCGATCAGGCGCAGCGACGACACCGCATGCGGCTGGAACCAGCTGACCTCGTCGGTCGCCTTGGTGCTGTAAACACTTTCCCAGTGCTGATGACGATCACTCATGTCATTCTCCTTTCCATTTGATCGAGCAGCCCATGCTGGGAATCTGCCCGGCGGGACCGCGCTGGGTGGCGGCAATGTCCTTCATCGCCTCGAACAGGTCGCGGCGCACGCCCTCGGGCGCGGTGTCCTTGCGCGATTCGTCGAAACGGCCGCGATACTGCAGTTCGAAACTGCGGTTGAAACCGAAGAAATCGGGCGTGCATACGGCCCCATAGGCTTTTGCCACGTCCTGGGTCGCGTCGATCACGTAAGGGAATGGAAAGTCGAACTCGGCGGCCACTTTCTTCATATTGTCGAATGAATCCTCGGCATACTCGGTCGGATCGTTCGACATGATGGCGATGGCATGAATGCCATGCGCCTTGAGCTCGGCGAGATCGCGCACCAGACGCGGACGGATCGCCTTCACGTAGGGGCAATGATTGCAGATGAACATCACCAGCAGACCGTTCGGACCCATGGCATCGTTCAGCGTCCACATCCTGCCGTCGACGCCGGGCAAACTGAAGTCGGGGGCCTTCCAGCCAAAATCACATACCGGGGTGGTGAGGGAAACCATGTCGTGCTCCGCAAAAACTCTGGATAACGCCGGCATAATAACAAGATGTCACCGCCGCGCTTCCATCTTGATCGACCGCTTGCACCCGGCGCCCGTTTCGCTCTGCCGGCTGGCCCCGCGCGCCATGCTGCGCGCGCGCTGCGGCTGGTAGTGAACGACACCCTCACGCTGTTCAACGGCCAGGGCGGCGAATATACCGCGCGCATCGAACGCATTAACAAAGACGAGGTGGCGGTCAGCGTCACCGGCTTCGACGACACCGAGCGCGAGTCGTCCCTGCGCGTGATGCTGGCTCAGGGAATCTCGAGCGGTGAGCGCATGGACTACACCCTGCAGAAGGCAGTCGAGCTGGGGGTGGCCGCAATCCAGCCGATCGCCACCAAACGCAGCGTAGTCAAGCTGACCGGTGACCGCGTCGACCGCCGCGTTGCGCACTGGCAGGGCGTGGTGACAAGCGCCTGCGAACAATGTGGCCGCAACCGGGTGCCGGCGGTCGCCGCGCCGCTGACGCTGGCTAACTGGCTGGGACAGAATGCCGGCGGGCGGCTGCTGTTTCTGTCACCGCTGGCCACGGCACGGCTGGCCGATCTGCCGCCACCGGCCGCCGGAGACTGGCTGGTGGCCGGCCCCGAAGGCGGTTTTGAGGCCGATGAGGTCGCCGCGCTGCATGCCGCTGGCGCCGTTCCGGTTCGACTGGGACCACGCGTGCTGCGCACCGAAACCGCCGCGCTGGCCGCGCTGGCCGCCATGCAGACTCTGTGGGGGGATTTTTAGGCGCGAGCGGGCATAAAAACCGGAGACTCGCCCGGTTTTTCAAATCCATATCCGGTCACGGACGCAGATAGGCGTATCCATGCTGCTGGCGCTCGAGAATTTCCACCACGCCCGATTTGACGTAGCCGATTTTGGCGTTCATGTCTTCCTTGCCGAGCTTCTGGCCGCGCATGGTGTTTTCGCACGCCATGACGTGGACACCCGAGTCGATCGCCTCATCGATGCGATTGGCCACTTCGGATTCGGCCTTGAGCATGCCGATGCCGGGGCCGTAGGCCACGAGTTCGAGATCGACGTTATCCTTGCCCAGATCCTTCTGAACATTTTTGATATTGTTCAGCGCCAGGTTCCAGGTGGCGGGATTGGCATCGCTGACCTGAACCACCAGTTTCGCCTTGTCTGCGGCCTGGGCGGCGATCGGAAAGGCCCAGACGCCCATCATCAGCACACCGCCCAACAGGGCGCCCACCCATTTGCCCGTCTGTTTCATTTATGTCTCCTTCGGTCGTTGAAACGCTTAATGTAGTCGCGTCCTGCCATGGCGCAAGATGCGCCCGTTTTATTCCATTTATTTGATGCTGGAAAGCCGGCGGCGTCCAGTTTCGCAGGGTTTTCTGTATCCTTCGCCTTAAAGACTCCCCCGTTCCAGACCATGTCATTGAAAGACACTACTCATTTCGTCCACTGGTTCCGCTCGGCCGCGCCCTATATCCACGGCTTTCGCGGCAAGACCTTCGTCATTGCGTTTGGTGGCGAACTGGTGGCGGACGGGGGATTCGTACAACTGGCGCACGACGTCAATCTGTTGAACAGTCTGGGCGTACGGCTGGTGCTGGTCCATGGCGTGCGGCCGCAAGTCGAGACGCGGCTGACCGAAAACGGCGCGGCAATCCGCTATGTAAGCGGTCTGCGCGTCACCGACAATGACGCGCTCGCCTGCGTCAAGGAGGCCGCCGGCACGGTGCGGGTGGAGATCGAGGCCCTGCTGTCGCTGGGACTTGCCAACACGCCGATGGCGGGCGCCGGTATCCGCGTGGCCTCGGGCAACTTCGTCACCGCCAAGCCGATCGGCGTGATCGAAGGGGAGGACCTGCTGCATACGGGGGAAGTCCGCAAGATCGACGCCGCCGCCATTCGCCGGCGCCTGGACCAGCACGATATCGTGCTGCTCTCGCCCATCGGCTACTCGCCGACCGGCGAGATCTTCAACCTCAGCCTGGAAGACGTGGCCACCCAGGCCGCAATCGAACTGGCGGCCGACAAGCTGGTCTTCCTGATTGACACCGAAGGCGTGCCGGGCAAGGGCCGTACGATCCATAATGCGCTGACCGTCAACGAGGCGCGGCAGGTGCTTGAACAGGCAGGACACGGCAAGGCCCGCAAATTGCCCGAGGACGTGACCTACTACCTGCCGTGTGCGATCACCGCCTGTACCCAGGGCGTCAAGCGCGCGCACCTCATCAGCCGTCACCGCGATGGCGCACTGCTGTCCGAACTGTTCACCCGCGAGGGCGTCGGCACCCTCATCACGCCGGCGCCGCTGGAAACCTTGCGCACCGCCACCATCGACGATGTCGGCGGCATCCTGAGTCTGATCGAGCCGCTCGAACGCGACGGCATTCTGGTAAGGCGCGCGCGCGAACTGCTGGAAATGGAGATTGAGCGCTTTCTGGTGCTCGAATCCGATGGCGTCATCGCAGGCTGCGTCGCGCTCTATCCTTTTCCGGAGGAGCAGGCGGCCGAGCTCGCCTGCCTCGCCGTTGCCGTCGAATATCGGGGGCGTGGCTTCGGCGATCTGCTGCTGGCCGAAGCCGAGAAGAGAGGGAAAAAAGCAGGATTCAAGCAGCTGTTCGTGCTGACCACGCGTACCGAGCACTGGTTCGAGGAGCGCGGCTTCGTCGACAGCAGTCCGGATCATCTGCCGAGGAGCAAGCAAGCCTTGTACAACTACAAACGGAAATCCAAGGTTCTGCAAAAAAAACTGTAAACAAGGAAAGCGCGCTTGTATCGATTTGCCCAACGGCTGCGGAGAGCCGGAGTTTGTATCCATGCATCGGGTTGTTTTGCCGGTGCACGACGCCTGTTCAGACGGATCGCGCAGCCTGTGTCGCGACGCCGGCTCACCACGGGCGTACTGTCTGCGGCGCTCGTCCTGTCGTTCTTTGCCCACACCCAGGCAGCACCGGCGGACACGCCACTGATCTTTGGCATCTTTCCCAACATGACCGCCAAACAGACGCTCGAGATCTACGAGCCGCTGGTGAAGCAAATGGAAAAGCGCCTGCAAAGGCGGATCGTCATCTATACCGCGCGCGACTTCCGAACGTTTGTCGAGCGTACCCGGCAGGGTGACTACGACATCGTGCTGACCGCCCCGCACCTGGCCTGGCTGGCCCGGCAGGATGCGGGCTATCGGCCGCTATTGAAGTATGCCCAGCCCGCGCACGGCCTGCTGGTCGTCAAGAAGACCGGGGCCTACCGGGTGGGGGAGGACTTGCGCGGTCAAACCATCGCCATCCCCGACCCCATTGCCGTGACGACCCTGGCCGTGCAGGCCGACATGGCGGCGATCGGGCTTCGACCCAATGTCGATTACCGGATGACGAGCCATGGTACGCACCTCAATGCCGCGATGCAGGTCATCAATGGACGCACGGCGGCAGCCATGCTGGGTTCGCATCCCTACAGGCTGCTGCCAGCCGGAATCCACGACCAACTGCGTATCGTCTTCGAGACGCCGCCTTTTTCCAGCTTGATGTACCTGACCCATCCCCGTCTGCGCGACCGGGAGGCCGACGCAATCCGCCGGGCATTGCTCGACTTTGCCGTCACGCCGCAAGGCAAGGCTTTTTTGCAGCGCGGCGGCTATGGCGGATTCGTCCCGGTGGATGGCAATGAACTGCGCGCGTTTCGCCCGTATGCGCTGCAGGCGGAGAAAATGATGCAGGTGGCGCATTGAAGGCCTGGTTCGGACGTCTCTCGCTGCGCTACAAGCTCACCCTCGCGGCGCTGGCTATCGAGGCGCTGATGCTGGCATTCCTGATCGTCAATGGCGTCCATCTCACCAGCGCGGAATTGCAGCAGCAAGCCGAGCACCGCGCCCGCGACCTGGGGAAAACCCTGGCTACCGTCCTGCTGGCCCCGCTTTCGCAGCAGGATGACGTCAGTGTGCGCGATATCGCCGAAACCCTGCAACGTGAAAGCGATCTGAAAATGATCGTGGTTCGCGACGGCAACCGGCGCATCGTGCACCAGGCCGGCACCGAAAGTGCCGACACTGACTTTCACCTGGTCATGCCAATCGAGTTTGCCGGCCAGCGCTATGGCGACGTCACCCTGGCGCTGTCGGGCGATTTCATTCAGCAGGCCCGCAGCCGCTATCTTCGGCAAAGCCTGCTCATTGCAGCCGCCACCCTGTTGCTGACCGGTATTCTGCTGGCCCTGTCGGTCGGCGGCGTGATCCGTCGCTTCGATGTGCTGACTCGCGCCAGCAAGCGCATGGCGCAAGGCGATCTGGACGTGAAACTGAGCGATGGCGGCGAGGACGAAATCGGCCAGTTGATCGATACCTTCAATCGCATGGCCGAATCGGTGCGCTTCAATATCGACCGCGCACGCGAAAACGAAGCGCGCTTCCATGCCATCGCCGATTACACGCACGATCTTGAATTCTGGCTGTCGCCCGACGGCAAGCCTCTGTGGGTGAACCCCTCGGTCGAGCGCATGATCGGCCACAGCGTCGACGAATGCATGCGACAGATGAATTTCCCCATGGACATCATCCATCCGGAAGACCGTATCGCAGCGGAAATTCAGCTACGACAGGCCTTGCGCGGCACCTCTGGCCAGGGGTATGCCTTGCGCGTCTGCCGCAAGGATGGCGGGCATTTCTGGGCGGCGGTGAACTGGCAGCCGATCCATGACTACGGGGGGGTGTACCAGGGCATACGTGCCAGTATCCACAGCATCGACGACCTCAAGGCGACCGAGGCCAACCTGCGCCAGGCCATCAGCGAACTGCACGCGGCGGAAAGCCTGCAAAGCCGCTATCTGGAAGAAACCGAACAGGAACGCGCCCGGCTGGTCTCGCTGCTGTCGGCGATGAATCTGGGCATTCTGTTCGTTGCCGCCGACGGCCGGGTGATCTATCACAACCCCGCATTCAGCCGCATGTGGATGATCGACGAGGAAATCCATCTAATCGGCCTGCCGGTGCACGAGGTACTGGCCGAATCGACCTCGATGCTGGCGCGCCCCGATCATTTCTCCAGGCATCTGCTGTCCGTGCTGGAAACACGCGAGCTGTCCGACAGCTATGAAATCCAGATGACCGACGGGCGCGTCATCACCGAACTCGATTACCCGGTGCGCGATCGCGAAAACCGTTTCATCGGCCACCTGTGGATTTACGAGGACATCACCCGCGAACGCCAGACCGCCGAGCAACTGGTGTATCTGGCCGAGCGCGACGCCCTGACCGGGCTCTACAATCGCCATCGCTTCCAGCAGGAACTGGCGCGCACCATGCTGGACAGCGACCGCCACCAGGTACAGTGCGCGGTCATGTTCTTCGACCTCGACGAATTCAAGACCATCAACGACAGCTACGGCCACCGCGCCGGCGATGCGCTGCTGATCCGGGTGGCCAGCGAAATCAGCACGCTGGTACGACGCAATGAAGTTCTGGCACGTCTGGGCGGCGACGAATTCGCCATCCTGCTGCCGGCGATCCAGGGAAACGAAGCCGAAGTGCTGGCCGACCGGGTCGTGCGCGCGATCGCGCAGATTCCGTTCCGCTTCGAAGGCCAGAACCTGCGGCTCACCACCAGCCTCGGCATCGCCTACTATCCCGGGCACGCCGCCGAAGCCGACGACCTGGTCTCGCGCGCCGACATCGCCATGTATCAGGCCAAGGACGCCGGCAAGAACACCTGGCGGGTGTTCCGCGCAGACGTCGAGGCCGACACCGAAATGCGCTCCCGTCTGTCGTGGGGCGAGCGCATCAGCAACGCACTCGACAAGAATCTGTTCCAGCTGCATTTCCAGGGCGTGTATCGGGCGGAAGACGGCAGTTTGTCTCATCTGGAAACGCTCATCCGCATGATCGACGAGCGCAATCCCGGCCAGCTCATCATGCCGGGACACTTCATCCCGCTGGCCGAGAAAAGCGGGCGCATCCTCGACATCGACCGCTGGGTGATTCATGAAACCCTGCGCCGGCTGGCCGGGAATCCGGCCATCCCCTCGATCGCGCTCAACCTGTCGGGACGCTCGCTGTCCGAACCCAGCCTGCCGCAATACATCGGCGACGAGCTGCGCCAGAGCGGCGTCAACCCCAGCCGTCTGATCGTCGAGATCACCGAGACCGCGGCCGTGTCCGACCTGCACGATGCGCAGCGCATGATCGAGGCGCTGCGTCAACTCGGTTGCGGCGTCTGCCTCGACGATTTCGGCGTCGGCTTCGCCTCCTTTGCCTACCTCAAGCACCTGCACGTCGACACCATCAAGATCGACGGCATCTTCATCCGCGACCTGACCAACGACCCCGACAACCAGGTATTCGTCCAGGCCATGGTCAGCGTCGCACTCGGCCTCGGCAAGGCCGTGGTTGCAGAATATGTCGAAGATGGCCCGACGCTTGCCCTGCTGCGTCGATTCGGCGTCGATCTGGTGCAGGGTTATTTCCTCGACCGGCCGATTCTCGACCACCCGGCACTCAAACTTGCCGCCTAGCCACCCACGCGACAGGCGGCAAACAAGGCCTGCCGCCGTCGCATAGGCGAAATGTTAAAATGTTGCGTTTTTCCCGCATCCCAGGATTTTCGCCGTGCTCACCGCTTCCAGCATCACCCTGCAATTTGCCGCCAAACCCCTGTTCGAGAACGTCAACGTCAAGTTCGGCGACGGCAACCGCTATGGTCTGATCGGCGCCAACGGTTGCGGCAAGTCGACCTTCATGAAGATCCTGGCCGGCGAGCTGGAACCGACTGCCGGCAACGTCGCGCTCGATCCCGGCGAGCGCATGGCGTGGCTGCGACAGGACCAGTTCGCCTATGAAGACCAGCGCGTGCTCGACGTGGTGATGCAGGGCCATGCCGAGATGTGGCGGGTGATGCAGGAAAAGGATGCCATCTACATGAACCCGGAGGCGAGCGAGGACGACTACCTGCACGCCGCCGAACTCGAAGCGCGGTTCGGCGAGATGGGCGGCTACGACGCCGAGGCGCGTGCGGGACAATTATTGCTCGGTGTCGGCATCCCGATCGGGCAGCACAATGGACCGATGAGCGAGATCGCGCCGGGCTTCAAGCTGCGCGTGCTGCTGACGCAGGCGCTGTTCTCCGACCCCGACATCCTGCTGCTCGACGAGCCGACCAACAACCTCGACATCAATACCATTCGCTGGCTGGAAAACGTGCTGAACGAGAGCGACGCGACCATCATCGTCATCTCGCACGATCGCCATTTCCTGAACCAGGTCTGTACCCATATGGCCGACCTCGACTACGGCACGATCAAGGTCTACCCCGGCAACTACGACGACTACATGCTGGCTTCCAGCGAAGCCAAGGCGCGTCAGGCCGCGGCCAACGCCAAGGCCAAGGACAAGGTGGCCGAACTGCAGGAGTTCGTGCGCCGCTTCTCGGCCAACAAGTCGAAAGCGCGCCAGGCCACCAGCCGCATGAAGATGATCGACAAGATCAAGATCGAGGATTTCAAGCCGTCGTCGCGGCAGAACCCCTACATCCGCTTCGAGCCGGAAAAGCTGCTGCACCGCCGCGCGCTCGAGGTTGAAAACCTGAAATTCGGCTATGACGACACCCCGCTGTTTTCCCGCATCAACTTCTCGCTCGAAGCCGGCGAAAAAATGGCCGTTATCGGCGGCAACGGCGTCGGCAAATCGACGCTGATGAAGCTCCTGATGAACGAGCTCACGCCGCAGGCCGGCGAGGTGAAATGGAGCGAGAACGCCAGCATCGGCTACTTCTCGCAGGACCACGTCAGCGATTTCGACAGCGATCTCAACCTCACCGACTGGATGCACCAGTGGACCCAGCCCGGCGACGACGAGCAGGTGCTGCGCGGCATCCTCGGCCGGTTGCTTTTCTCCGGCGACGACGTCAGGAAATCGGTGCGGGTGCTGTCCGGCGGCGAAAAAGGCCGCATGCTCTACGGCAAGCTGATGCTCGGCCGCCACAACGTGCTGGTGATGGACGAGCCGACCAACCACATGGACATGGAGTCGATCGAGTCGCTCAACCTCGCGCTCGACCTCTACAAGGGCACGCTGATCTTCGTCTCGCACGACCGCCAGTTCGTGTCCAGCCTCGCCACCCGCATCCTTGAAATCACCCCCGAAGGCGTCGAGTTCTACATGGGCACCTACGACGAGTACCTGCACTCGAAGGGGCTGGAGTAAACCTTTTTTCATCCGCGAAGAACGCGAAGGAACGCGAAGAAATCCAAAACCCGATTGAAGGTATTTTGTCTTTTCTTCGTACAACTTCGCGTCCTTCGTGGATAAGATTTTTCCCGGAGCCCGCATGAGCGAAACCATTATCATCGGTCTCGGCCAGCTCGGCCGCGTGTTCGCCGGCGGCCTGCTGCGCGCCGGCTGTACGGTCGTTCCGGTCAACCGGGGTGACGACATGGCGGCACTGGCACAGCGCCATGTTGCGCCCGACATGGTCCTGATTGCGGTTGCCGAAGCCGACCTGCATGCCGTGCTGGCGACCTTGCCCGACATATGGAAGCCGTGCGTTGCGCTGATCCAGAACGAATTGCTGCCGCACGATTGGACGGAACA
This sequence comes from uncultured Thiobacillus sp., assembly GCA_964452995.1. GTDB lineage: Bacteria > Pseudomonadota > Gammaproteobacteria > Burkholderiales > Thiobacillaceae > Thiobacillus. The sequence continues at coordinate 17,880 of CAYVOR010000025.1, read as the reverse complement.
CGGCTATACGGACCCCACCGTGATGTCGGTCTGGTTCGAAAAGAAAAAAGGAACCGACGCCAAACCGCTGATCGCCTCACCGGTGGCGGGCCGGGGCGCGGCGCTGCTGTGTCGGGCGCTCATGGCCGTCGAACTGCCCTGCCGCCAGGTGGCGCTGGGCGACGACCTGTTGTACGAGCTGGTGAGAAAAAACGTCTACATTCTCACCACCAATATCGCCGGACTGAAAACCGGCGGCACGGTATCGCAATTGTGGGCGCAGCACGAAGTCTTCGCGCGTCAGGTGGCGAACGAGGTGATGGACATCCAGGATGCCTTGACCGGCGTCGCGAATGATCGCGACAAACTCATTGCCGGCATGCTCGAGGCTTTCGACGGCGATCCCGAGCACGGCTGTACCGGACGCTCGGCGCCGGCACGGCTGGCGCGTGCCCTGCAGCACGCCGACGCATTCAAGCTGAGCATTCCCACGCTGCGATCCCTGGCGGGCTGACCGCCCCCGATCAAACGGCGCGGCCCGCGGGCTTCTCCTTGTCGCCGCCATAAACGCCCGCATGATCAAACGGCACCCAGCTGGATGAGCGGTCGGTCTTGAGCCGGCCGCGAATGCGATAAGGCACCCCTGCCTTCAACGATTCCGGCGACAGGCTCTCGATCTGCCGGATCAGATCCTTCGATTGCATGACGGCCTCGATCCGCAGCAGCGTACTGGTGCTTGCGACGATCCGGGTCGAGGTCTGCGACAGGCCGCTGGCAAACGGATGCCCATTCACCTCCAGCTCGAAATCCAGCGCCACGATCGTCAGGTCGAAATCATTCGGATTGCTCACACGCAGCCCCACGTCGAAATGCTGTTCGAAGAAACCGAGACGCTTGACCGTCAGGTCCGCCACGCTCACTTTAGGTGCAACGGCATTGAACGGCAGACCGGAACAGGCGGCGAGGCTGAATGCGAGAAGCAGGACGAGCAGACGCCGGATCATGAATGGGCCTATCGAATCTGTGCCAGCAGCTGGGCGGTCATGCGCGCAGCCTGGGCTGCATAGCCGCCGCCGAACAGGTTGGCGTGGTTGAGAATGTGATAAAGATTGTAGAGCGTCTTGCGCACGGCATAGCCGGTATCGAGCGGCCACGCCTCGCGGTAGGCCGCGTAAAAGTCCGGCGCGAAGCCGCCGAACAGTTCGCTCATCGCCAGATCGCATTCGCGGTCGCCGAAATATACCGCCGGGTCGAAAATCATCGGCGTGCCACCGGCGAGATAGGCGTGGTTGCCGCCCCATAGATCGCCGTGCAGCAACGAGGGCGCCGGCATGTAGCTGTCGAAAAATGCACCCAGATCAGCAAGCAGGGTTTCGCCGTCGTGCAGCAGTGCGCCGCCGTAGCCATTCTCCGCAGCCCGCCGCAACTGGAACCCGAGCCGCTGCACGCGCCAGAATTCGACCCAGTCGTCGTGCCAGGCATTCGGCTGCGGCGTGGCGCCGATCCAGTTATCGCGCGCCCAGCCGAATCGGGCGGCGGCAACACGATGTTGCTGCGCGAGTTGCCGCCCCAATTGCGCGGCATTGCCCTGCGCACTGAAAGACAGATATTCGAGCACCAGGCAGGCATCTCCTGCGGCGATGCCGTGACAGATCACCTGCGGCACCCGCACCGCATTGGCGGCGGCCAGTTCGGCGAGTCCGGCCGCCTCGGCCTCGAACATCGCCAGTCCGCCAGCCGGCTGGCGCTTGACGAAAAAGCTGCGTGTCCCGTCGCTGAGCCTGAAGGCCGGGCTGATGTCGCCCCCGGCGATGGCCTCTGAAGCGGATATCGTAAACGCCCGCCCCGTGGCACGGCTGATGGCCGCGCCGAGTTCGTGCTGGAAAGCATTCACGATTCGAGCAGGGGCTGGATGCGGAGGGTGAGCGCCGCATGCGCGGCCCGCAGGGCGTGTTCGACCGCCTGCGGGGTGGCGGCATGGCTGAAGATGAAGCCGAGATAGCTGGCGCCATCGGGTGGTGGCGCCACCAGTTGGCCGGCATGGGCAGTGATCTCGATGCCGCTGACATCCGGCACGGCGCGCGCCGCGTCGAGTCCGTCGACGCCCTGCAAAATGCCGCTGACCGGAACCGGAATCATCATGACACCGGCGGCCTCGCCGCTCGCCTGCGCCGGCAGCGGCAATCCCACCGCATGACGCAGCACGATTTCGGCCGACGTCATGCCCAGTGTGACGTCCAATACGCGCCCGCACAACCCGCCGATGCCGCGCGGCGCGATTTCGAGCAGCCACACGCCGGCGTCGTTGACGCGCGCCTCGGCATGCACCATGCCCTCGTTTACGCCGCTTGCCGTGCAGGCGCGCTGCACCGCGGCGGCCAGTTCGGCTTGCGTGGCGGCAGGCAGGCCCGAAGGCGTGACGAACAGCGTTTCCTCGAAATAGGGGCCGTCGAGCGGATCGGGCTTGTCGAACACGGCAAGGACCTGCAGTACGCCCCGGGTCAGCACGCCGTCGAGCGCCACCTCGACGCCCGGGATGAAGCGCTCGACCAGCAGCCCCAGGTTGCGGGCGTCGCGCCGGGCGTGCGCCTGGATCCGCCGCACCCGCCGAAACGCGCGTCTGAGCTGCTGCGTATCGTCTACCCGGACCACGCCGCGGCTGGCGTTCAGACGGCGCGCTTTCACCACCAGCGGGAAGCCCAGCGCCAGCGCGACGTCCACCCTGTCATTGTCCATCTCGACAAATGCCGGGCAGGGCAAACCAATCGCCTGCTGCAACTGGCGAAAGCTGAGCTTGTCGGTCAGCTTGGCCACGGCCTCGGGCACATTGCCCGGCAGTTTGAGCGCGACGCGCAATTGCGCAGCCAGCGCGGTGCCGTGATCGTCCACCGCCAGCACCGCGTCGACGGTTGTCTTCAATGCCGCCCTCACCCGTTTTACAGCAACCCCAGGGCGGTCGAAGGGCACGCTCATCAACGGCGGCAGACCCCAGCCGGGCGCGAGACGGAAACAATGGTCGGCGCAGGTGACGAGTTCGATGTTCAGCCGCGCAGCGGCAGCGATGAAGTCGTGATTGGTATAACCGGTGGTCGGCAGCAGCAGCAAAAGGCGCGGCATGGCGGCGTCAGAAACTCGCGAGCTGGGTTTCGGTCGGCTCGGCGCAGCAATACCAGGGCTCGGAATGGTGCGGAATGGCGCCGCCGAATTGCGCCGAATCGAGCGGCGGCGCGGGCTCGCCCAGCGCGGCGTGGGTGCGCGTCCAGATGCCGGCGAATACTTCGGCACGCGGCAGCGCGTTTTTCTCGGCGTCCATGACCCAGGCCATGATCTCGCCTTGCAGGGCATCGACACGCGGGTCGGCTGCCTGCCACGGATACCCCAGCATGGCCTCGTCGAAGGCACCGACCTGCGCGGCGAAATCGGGCAGGTGCAGCAGATGCGACCCTTGCGGCACCAGCAGGCGGATCGCCAGTTGCACCGGCGGCACGGCCTCGACCAGCTGCAGCCGCAGCAAGGTGGCGAGCAGGTCGCGATAACCCGTCAGCGTGGTCCACGGCGTGAACGGCACGAAGGTGGGCGCCAGCGCGATGCCGAGCATGCGGCAGTGGGCCAGCGCCGCTTCGAAACCGGCGCGGGTGTGGCCCTTGGCGAGCCGCTCCAGAATCGCATCGTCGACCGACTCGACCGCGGTGACGATGAACAGCAGACCGCATTCCTTGAGGCGCGGCAGCAGGTCGGCATGATTCAGCAGATGCTCGATCTTGATCGTGGCATCCCAGCTCAGACCGGGAAATTGCGCGTGCAGCGCTTCGGCCAGCTTCAGTGCATGGGTCGGGCCGTTGAGAAAATCGGGATCGCCGAAGCTGATGTGTTGCGCGCCTAATTCGACCTGTTGCGCGATGTCGGCCATCACCGTCTCCACCGGCACGATGCGGAATTTGCCTTCGTACACCGGCACCACCGGGCAGTGGCGGCACAGGTGTTTGCAACCGCGGCTCGCTTCGGCGAAGCCGGTCATCTTTTGCGTGCCGTCGACCAGGATCAGCTTGGCGTAGCGTTGCAGCTCGGGCAGGCCGCGCCGCTCGGGCACCAGGAACGTAATCTTGTCGCGCCGCACCACCGTGTCGGCCGGCGTCACCCCGGATCGCACCCAGGCCAGCAGATCGGGCTCGGATTCGCCGCCGAAGATCGCTTCCACGCCCAGCGTTTTCAGCCACGCTGCATTGACCGGCGCATACAGGCCGAACGCGGCAATGCGCGCGTGCGGGGCAAGCGCGCGTATTTTCGGCAGTGCCGCCGCCGCAATCCGGGTAGCCGTATGCATGCCGAGGTAAATCGCCACGTATTCGGCGTGCGCGAAGGTGGCCGGATCGAGTTTCTGCTGCGACAGGTCGACGCAGGCGGCGGCGATTTGCTCACGCGCGAACCACGCAGCAGGCTGCGCCAGGTTGAACGGCTGCCGACCCAGCTCGTAGGGACTGACCAAAACAACACGCGCCCCGAAAGGCGCGTGTGCAGGCAGTGTGCAGGAACCGCTCATGACGACCTACTTGGCCTTGGGACGATGCTCGAACATCTTGGAAATGCCAGGCTCGCGCGAGGCGCCGGCGGCTTCCATGCGCTTGAGGTACTCGTCCCACAGCGCAGTCTGATTGGTACCGAGGTCATGCAGATATTCCCAGGAATAGATCCCGGTGTTATGCCCGTCGGAAAAGGTGAAGTTGATGCCATACAAGCCGACCGGCTCGGCTGCATTGATCAGCACTTCGCGCTTGCCGACCTGCAGCGTTTCCTGTCCCGGGCCGTGGCCGCGCACTTCGGCGGACGGCGAGTAGACCCGCAGGAATTCAAACGGCATTTCAAAATGCGCGCCGTCGGTAAAGGCAATTTCCAGCTTGCGCGAAGCCTGGTGCAGCTGGATGTCGGTCGGGGTGGGATGGGCCATGTTGAAACACTCGAATTGAACGCTAGCGTGAAGTTTAAACCCGTCATGCAAAGTTTAAACCCCTGGCAGACAAGGGGCTGACGCTGGAGGTGATCGGAAAACTGGCGCGCCCGGCGCGATTCGAACGCACGACCCCTGCCTTCGGAGGGCAGTACTCTATCCAGCTGAGCTACGGGCGCTTGGAGCCGTGAAGCATAGCTTTTTTGCCAGGCGACGTCTATCCGCTGCCCGCAGCGCCCTTTCCTGTCGAGGTGGCTTTCCTTATAATCGCGGCTTTCGCTTGCCACCCCCCAAGGAACCTTTCATGGCCGATTCGCATGTCAAGATGACTCAAGCCACTCCTCAAGAGATCATCATTTCCGTTCTTGCCGGATTGTTCGCACCCTTGCTGGCGATTGTCCTGATCGTCATGCTGGTGCTGAGCATCCAGGACAGGCAGCTGCCCGACACCACCAGCGAAGCGGCCCAGAAAGCAACGCTCGACCGCATCAAGCCATTTGCCCATTTCGTCGCGGTGGACGCCAACGCACCCAAGGTCGAGAAATCCGGCCAGGAAGTCTACGACGCCGTATGTGCCACCTGTCACGCAGCTGGCGCACTGGGGGCACCCAAGTTTGGCGACAAGGCGGACTGGGGTCCGCGTATCAGCCAGGGCTACGAGACGCTGCTCAAGCATGCCATCGAAGGTATCCGCCAGATGCCCCCGCGCGGCGGCGCCGGCGACTTGTCGGATACCGAAGTAGCCCGCGCAGTGGCCTACATGGCCGACGACGCCGGCGCCAATTTCAAGGCGCCGGAAGAAGCGGCCGCACCTGCTGCATCCGCCGCTGCCGCCCCTGAAGCGGCGGCAGCCAAGCCCGATCCAGCCAAAGGCAAGGCCGTCTATGAAGCCAGTTGCGCCGTCTGCCACGGCAGTGGTGTAGCCGGTGCGCCCAAGTTGGGCGACAAGGCTGCCTGGGGACCCCGCTTGAGCCAGGGTTATGCGACGCTCTATGACCATGCGCTGCACGGTATTCGCGGCATGCCGGCCAAAGGGGGTAACGCCAGCCTGTCGGAAGCCGATCTTGCCGACGCGGTCGGTTACCTCGTGATCCAGGGAGGCGGCAAGCTGTAAACCGGGAAGTGCGCGCACCGGGCGATGCGCCCGTGCGCATGGATACAGACTAAAGAGGACAGCGGGCCATGAGACACGTCACATTGCTGACCACACTGGCAGGTGGCGATGTCCGGGCGGGGTTCGGCTCGCTCGCGAGGCAGATCCATTGATGGCCAGCCTGCGGCGTGTCTGCCCCGAATGTGGAAGCAACAGGGTTCGCAGCGGTTCGCTGCATGCACATGACGGGATACGCCATCTGCTGCTGCACACGCCGCTGCGCTGCCGTGACTGCCGTCATCGCTTCTGGGCATTCACCCCCCTGAAACCGGTCCTGCTGCTGGCTACCGTCGGTGCGCTGGTTGGTGTCACCGCCTGGCTCACGTTGGATCAGCGCGACACCACGGTTACCGCACAGGAGCCAATCAGTCTGCCGCATACCCGGGCCGAGAAAGGCGATGCCGAGGCCCAACTGCAACTGGCCATGCGCTATGCCGAGGGCGATGGCGTGATCCAGAACGACACGAAAGCGGCACACTGGTTTGCCCTGGCCGCCCAGCAAGGTCTGCCCGAAGCGCAATACCGTTACGGCCTCGCCCTGCTGAAGGGACGCGGCGTCGTACAGGATTACCGCGCGGCCTTCAACTGGATCGAGAAACCCGCGAAACGCGGCTACGCCAAGGCCCAATACAGCCTGGGGGAACTCTATCGCTACGGAACCGGCACCGCGACCGACAAGGCGCGTGCCTATCTCTGGTTCAATCTCGCCGCGGCGCAAGGCATCGAGGCGGCCGCCAAGGCGCGCGACAGCCTGGTCTGGCAGTTGAAGCCCGAACAGATCGCTGCCATGCAGGAAGAAGCCCGGCGCATGAGCCCGGCCCCCTCGTCTGCTTCGCCTCCTCCGGCCCCGGAGGCGCCCCCCGTTTCCGCCACGCCCTGAACGGCGGACCGATCGTTTCCGGCACTACGGATGCGCATGCGTGCCGTCCGTATCCGCATCCAAATCGAGCGGCCACAGTCGATGTGCGTCCAGCTTCAGCCGGGCATCCGCCGCCAGCGCGGCAAGTTGCGTCTGCTGGGCGTTCAACTCGCCTTCCAGCGCCAGCCGGCGGTTGAGCAGCACCTGATCCAGACTGCCTTCGCCCAGGTCGTAGGCACGTGCCGCCAGGCGCGCCGCCTCCGCCAGCGAGCGGGCGGCATGGTCGGCCTGCTGCCAGTTCGAGGCCTGGGCCCGTGCCGCCTCGAAATCCGCGCGCGCCTCCTGGCGCAGGCGTTGTTCCAGACGGATGGCGGCCGCCTCCGCGGTGATGCTGAGCTGCTCGGCGGCCTGCTGGTCGGTACGCCGCGCGCCGCCCGGTAATGTCAGCCCGACGCTTACGCCCAGCTGATGCTCACTGCCACCCAATTCATTTTTGTAGAACACGCCGACCGTGGGGTCGACGCTGCGGCGGCTGGCCAGTTGCCGGGCCTCGGCCCGCAACACCTCGGCCTGGCGCCGGGCACGGAACAGTTCATGGTTGTGCGCCAGCACGGCGTTGACGTAGTCTTCGGCCGGGCCGGCCGGCTCGACCGGCGACGGCAGCGTGTCGTCCGCCATCACCGACAAGCCGGGATATTGCGTCATGAGGCGGCTGCGTGCCCGCTGCTCGCGCGTGGCCGACTGCTGCTGCTGCAGCCGCATCTGCGCCAGCGCGGCTTCCGCGTTGACACGTTCGGAACGCGGCGCCTCGCCCAGACGAATGCGCGCTTCCACGGCGGCAAGCTGCCGTTCGGCCAGATTCACCTGCGCCTGCCACAGCCGAGCCTGGCCGGCTTCGTTCAGCCAGTCGAACCAGAGCGCGAGCAGTTGCCGGCCGCTTTCGTGCATCGCTTCGCCGTAACTCGCTTCGGCATGGGCGGTCAGCGCGCCGGCGAGCGCCCGGTCGGCTGTGGCGCGCCCCGGCAGACGCAGCGGGCGCGACAGGGCCACACCCCACTCGGCGAAACGATCCTGCGGCGTATCGATCCGGCGTTGCAGGGCATCCGCGCCCACTACCCACTCTTCGCGCCCGCGGCGCAGACTCTCGCTCTTCAGCGATTGCGCGGCAAATTCGCCGCGTGCCTGCGCCACTGCGGGCGAGGCCCGCAGGGCGGCTTCGGCTGCGGCCAGGTCGGGCAGATAATCGGCGTGCGCACCGGCTGCGAACGCCAGCGCGAGCGCGAGGGTCAGTTTGTGCACGGCCTTCATGCGCGCGCTCCTTTCAGAATGAATTGGCGATACAAGAGCGGCAGCATCACCAACGTCAGCAGGGTGGCGCTGACCAGGCCGCCGATGACGACGATGGCGAGCGGGCGCTGGATTTCGGAGCCGGGTCCGGTCGCAAACAGCAGCGGCACCAGGCCGAACGCCGCGATGCTGGCGGTCATCAGCACCGGGCGCAGCCGGCGCAGCGCGCCGTCGCGCACGATCGCGTCACCCTTCAAGCCCTCGGCGCGCAACTGGTTGAAGTAACTAACCAGCACCACGCCGTTCAACACCGCGATCCCGAGCAAGGCGATAAAGCCGACCGAAGCGGGCACCGACAGATATTCACCCGACGCCGCCAGCGCGAAGATGCCGCCGATCAGCGCCAACGGCACGTTCATCATCACCAGCAACGCCTGGCGCGCGTCGCCGAAGGTGACATACAGCAGGAAGCCGATCAGCAGCAACGCCACCGGCACCACGATCATCAGGCGCTTCGCGGCGCGCTGCTGGTTCTCGAACTGGCCGCCCCAGGTGAGGCTGTAGCCGGGCGGCAGCCTGACCTGCGCGGCCACGGCAGCTTTCGCGTCCTCGACGAAGCTGACCAGGTCGCGCCCGGCGACGTTGCTCTGCACCACCGTAAAGCGCGCCGCGTTTTCACGCTTCACCGCCACCGGACCGTTGGTGCGCTTGAGATGCGCCACCTGGTCGAGGCTGATCTCGCGGCCGTCCGCCAAGGTCAGGCGCAGCGCCTGCAGCGCGTCGGGCGACGCGCGCAAATCGGCGGGTCCCCGAAGTTGCAGCGGGATGCGCCGCCCCTGTTGCTGGATCGTGCCGATGACTTCGCCCTCGAGTTGCGTACGCAACAGCATGGCGATGTCGTCGGCACTGAGGCCGAAACGGGCGGCCGCATTGCGGTCGACTTCCGCCTGCAGATATTGCACACCCGCGTTCTGCTGAGTATAGACGTCGGATGCGCCGGGGATTTTTCCGACCACGCTGAAAATCTCGCCGGTCAGCCGGTTGAGCGTGGCGAGATCGGGGCCGAAAATCTTGATCACGATGTCGCCGCGCGAACCGGTGAGCATTTCCGAGACCCGCATGTCGATCGGCTGGGTGAAGGTGTAGGCGATGCCGGGAAACCCTTCGACCACCTTGCGGATTTCCCCGGTCAGCCATTCCTTGTCCGGGCGGCGCCATTCGGCCATCGGCTTCAGCACCAGGAAGGAATCGGTGTCGTTGAGCCCCATCGGATCGAGCCCCAGTTCGTCGGCACCGGCGCGCGCGACGATGCGGCGGATCTCCGGAACATGCTTCAGCAGCGCCTGCTGCACCCGCAGATCCTGGGCGACGGCTTCTTCCAGACTGATCGATGGCAGTTTTTCCAGCTGCACCAGGATGTCGCCCTCGTCCATGGTCGGCATGAAGGTCTTGCCGATCAGCGGATAGACGCCGACCGCCGCCAGCATCAACACGCCTGCCGTGACGTAGACGAGCTTCGGCCGCGCCAGTGCGCGATCGAGCAGCGGTGTGTAGAGCCCTTGCGCCTTGCGCAGCAGCCACGGGTCGGTGTGCGCGCCCCGCTCCAGCAACAGCGAGGCCAGCACCGGAATCACGGTGAGCGCCAGCAGCAGGGACGCCGCCAGGGCGAAGACGATGGTCAACGCGACCGGGGTGAACAGCTTGCCCTCCAGCCCCTGCAGGGTCAGCAGCGGCAGGAACACGATGGCGATGATGGCGATACCCGAGGTCACCGGGCGGGCGACTTCCTGCGTCGCCCACAGCACGCGCTGCAGCGGCGTTTCGCCCGTGTCCTCGGGATCATGCGCGAGATGCGCGACGACGTTCTCGACCACCACCACCGCCGCATCGACCAGCAGGCCGATCGCAATGGCCAGCCCGCCCAGGCTCATCAGGTTGGCCGACAGACCGAACTGGCGCATCAGCACGAACGTCGCCAGCACCGACAGCGGCAGGATCAATGCCACCACGATGGCCGCGCGCAGATTGCCGAGGAACAGCAGCAACAGGATGACCACCAGCACCGCCGCTTCGAGCAGCGCCTTGCTCACCGTACCGACGGCGCGGTCGACCAGTTGCGCACGGTCGTAGAACGTCGAAATCGTCACGCCCTTCGGCAGGGTGGCCTGGATCTCGGCAAGTTTGGCTTTGACGTTCTTGATCAGCTCGCCCGCATTGACGCCTTTCAGGCCGATCACCAGGCCCTCCACGGCCTCGCCCTGGCCGTTTTGCGTCACCGCGCCGTAACGGGTCATCTCGCCCAGTTCCACGCGTGCGACATCGCCGACAGTAACGACTACGCCCCCAACGGTTTTGATGCCGATGTGCCGCAAATCGTCCAGCGAGCCAATGCCGCCGTTGACGCGCACCACCCAGGTTTCCTCGCCTTCGTTGACGCGCCCGGCGCCGTCGTTGCGGGTGTTGCTTTCCAGCGCCTTGCGCAATTCGTCATAGGTGACGCCGCGCGCGGCCAGCGCTGCCGGGTCGGGGTTCACCGCAAAGGTAGCGACGCGGCCGCCCAGCGAGTTGACGTCGGCCACCCCGGGAATCGCCCGCAATTGCGGGCGCACCGTCCAGTCGAGCAGGGTGCGCTTTTCCGCCAGAGACAACGGCCCTTCGAGGGTGAACATGAACAGTTCCGATAGCGGCGTGGAAATCGGCGCCAGGCCGCCCGACACGCTGTCGGGCAGATCGCCCTTCACGTTGGCGAAGCGCTCCGCCACCTGCTGGCGCGCCCAGTAGATATCCGTGCCTTCGGCAAAATCGACGGTGATGTCGACCAGTGCGTTCTTCGACTGGCTGCGCAGAATGGTCTGCTTCGGAATGCCCAGCAGTTCGGTCTCGACCGGCTGGGCGATGCGCGCCTCCACCTCTTCCGGCGTCATGCCCGGCGCCTTCAGGATCAGCTTGACCTGCGTGGTCGAGACATCGGGGAAGGCATCGATGGGAATCTGCTGGAACGCGCGCACGCCCAGCCCAGCCAGCACCAGTGCCAACGCGAGCACGAACCATCGTCGCGCGAGCGCGGTTTCGATCAGGATATTCATCATGGATTACTCTCCCAGCCACTGCGCCTTGAGCGCCGCCACACCCTTGGCGGCAACGCGGCTGCCGGTGGTCAGGCCGGTTACTTCGGCCTGACTGGCATTCTGGCGTAGCAGCCGCACCGACGTGGGCTTGAAGCCCTGCGCGGTTTCGACGAATACATAGGGCAGGCTGGCCTGCCACACCAGCGCGGCGGCCGGCACAATCAGGGTCTGGCCCGTCTGTTTGCCCTGCTGGACAGACGTTCCGGCCAGGGCAACCTGAATCGACTGGCCGGGATGCAGCAGCTTGTCGGGATCGACAAGGCTGGCGCGCGCCAGCACGCTTTGCGACGCATTGAGTTGCGGCAGCAGCGCAACGACGCGCCCGCTGGCCTTGCTGTCCGCCACCGTCACGGATTGCCCGACCGCCACCTGGCGCGCCTGAATCGTCGACAACGGAATCTCCAGGGCCAGATTCGACAGATCCGCCACTTTCACCAGCGCCATGCCGGCATCCACGCGCTGGCCCGGTTCGGCAACACTTTCCGTCACCACCCCGGCGATCGGCGCGGTCAGGGTGATCGAACTGCCCGTCACCTTGCCCGCGCCCATCATGGACAGTGCGGCCTGTGCCGCCGCCAGGCTGGCACGCGCCGACTGGGCCTCGGAGCGGGTGGCGCGCAGGCGCGATTCGGCGATCAGGCCCTCGCCGAACAGTTTTTCATCGCGTGCCGCATTGCTGGTTGCCAGTTGCGATCTCAGCCGTGCCTGCGTCAGCGTATTCTGCGCTTCCGCCAGGCCCGGCATCGACAGGGTGACGAGCGGGGCGCCACGCCTGACCGTGTCGCCTGCCTGTACATGCAGCCGGGTGACCAGCCCGGCGCCGGCCGCGGCGGCCACGCGCACGCTGGCGGGCGGCAGCGTCACCCGCGCCGTGTACGCAAGCGCGGGACTGGCGTCCTGCGTTGCGGCAACGACGGTGACGATGCCGAGGTTCTTCTTCTGCGCCGCGGATAACGACAGAACCTCGGCTGCGAAAGCCGGGGCGGCGCCGAGCAGCGCCAGTACGAGAATACGGGTAGAAACATAACCAGCGATCATGCGTGATCTCCATGAGCAAGAAATTCAGGCCGGCACACGAACAGGTGCGCCGCGTCGGGCAATCAGCGGCGTGGCGGCGCCTGTGCGTGTGGCAGGGCGTGCTCGGAGCGCAGCACATGCAGGGGCAAGACCGGCGGCCAGGCCGGGGCCTGTCCGCCGGCCGTCGTCGCCCGCGGCGAGACTGCCGGCAGCGGATATGACGCATCGGCATCAGCGATAAACAGTAAGGCCTGCCGCAGCGGCATGGCTTGCGCCATCCCGGTCTGCGCACCCTGCTCCCGGTTTTCCGTCAGGCGGCAGGCCGCGTCGCCGTGCATGCCCGCATGCCCATGCAGCCAGCCGGCATGGCTCGCCTGCGCCGGCCCCACGTGGGCGTGAGCGAACGGCGTCATCGCTTGCAGGGCGACGACGAGACAGAGCATCAACAGGCGAAGCGATCGGTACGGCACAGTCGGAAGAAAAGTTCTGAAAATCATAAGGATGGGCATCGGTCCAAGCCATCAGGCTTGACGCAGATCATGCCGGCCGATGCTTAAGACTACCTTAAGTCGGATGCGGGCTCTAATTCGGGCTCTACTGGCATTCCCGCGCTGCTTGCCGCATGAAATTCACTGCGAATGCCCGGCGACGGGGCGGTTGCGGTCGGGTATTTTCGGCATTTTCCACATGGTCTTCGCCTTGCATGCGGGATGACTTCCCGCCCCCGCCACGCATGCGGCCAGCCCGGACTTTGCCCGCACTTTCGATCCGCGGCATTGGCGCATCCTGTCCGGGCATGCGCGTTCCACCGCGCGGAGGGAAGCGGCCCCGCAACGCACGCCCGCTGGCCATGGACACTTGCATCGCAATGCGCCGCAAGCGCGGCACCCACGCAATTTCTGGAATCCCCCCCGCCCCGGTAAAATCCGCCCTCATGATCGTCTACCTCCACGGCTTCAACTCCTCTCCTGCGTCCGGCAAAGCGCGGCAGCTGGGCGAGCACATGGCCAGCCTCGGCCGCCAGGCCGATTACTATTGCCCGGTTCTCGCCAACAGCCCTCGCACGGCCATCGAGCGGGTCGAAGCCGAACTGGCGCAACGCCGCCCTGAATCTGTCACCCTGGTCGGCAGCTCGCTGGGCGGCTTCTATGCGACTCATCTGGCCGAAAAGCACGGCTGGAAAGCGGTGCTGGTGAACCCGGCGGTGCACGCCCACCTGCTCCTGCGCAGCGCACTCGGTCCCCAGACCAACTGGCACAGCGGCGAGAAGTGGGAACTTACCGGGGCGCATCTGGCCGAACTTGCCGCACTCGACGTGCCCGCCATCACCCGACCCGAACGCTATCTGCTGCTGGTACAGACCGGCGACGAGGTGCTCGACTACCGCGACGCCGTAGCCTATTACGCCGGTGCCGCGCAGATCATCGAGGACGGCGGCGACCACGGCTTTGCCGGGTTCGAACGCCACTTCCAAACCATTCTGGATTTCTGATTTTTCATGCATCTCATCTTTGAAGAGGACGGCCATTTCAAGGCCGGCTCCATCCTGTCCGAAACCGACGCCACGGCGCAGGTGGAAACCGCCTCGGGCAAGCGCAGCAAGATCAAGTCAGCAAATATCCTGCTGCGCTTCGCCGCACCGGCTCCCTCCGAGGTGATGGCCGAAGCCGAGACGCTGGCGGCCGAACTCGATGCCGACTTTCTGTGGGAAGCGGCCGGCACCGGCGAATTCGGCTTCGAGCAGCTGGCGCAGGAATATTATGGCCACGCGCCGCGGCCGGCCGAATCGGTGGCGCTGCTGCTCAAGCTGCACGCCTCGCCGATCTATTTCCACAAGAAGGGCAAGGGGCGCTACCGGCCGGCACCGGCCGAGACGCTGGCGGCGGCCAAGGCCGGACTGGAAAAGAAGCGCCTCGCGGCGGAACGCCAGGCGCATCTGGCCGCCGAACTCGCCGCCTTCCGCCTGCCGCCCGAATACGCCTCGCTGATCCCGCGCATTCTCATCGCACCGGACAAGAACACGCTGGAATACAAGGCGCTGGAAGACGCGGCGGCCGCCACCGGGCTATCGCAGTTAAGGCTGATCGAACGCTGCGGCGCGATCCCGTCGACGCTCGATTTCCACCTGGCGACTTTCCTGCTGGAATATTTCCCGCGCGGCACCGGCTTTGCCGAACTGGCCGACTTCGATAAAAGTGACCCGCCCGAATTGTCGAAGAGCAACGTGCGCGCCTTTTCGGTGGACGACGAGGCCACCACCGAGATCGACGACGCGCTGTCGGTCGAATGGCGCGACGACGGCAGCATCCGCGTCGGCATCCACATCGCGGCGCCGGCGCTCGGCATCGCACCCGGCTCTGATCTCGATCGGGCGGCGCGCGAGCGGCTGTCGACCATTTACTATCCCGGCAACAAGATCACCATGCTGCCGGACGCATTGATTCATCATTACACGCTGGGCGAAACCCACGACTGCCCGGCGCTGTCGCTCTACGTGGATGTGGCGCCCGACCTGCGTGTGCTCGCCACCGAAACCCGGGTCGAAATGGTGCACATCGCCGACAATCTGCGCCACGAGACACTGGAAGCGCAGTTCAACGACGACACCCTGCGCAACCCGGCTGTGCCCGACTATCCCTATCGCCGCGAGCTCGAATGGCTGCACGACTTCGCCGCCGTACTGGAAGCGGGACGCGGCAAGGCCGACACGGTCGACCGCGTCGACTACAACTTCAAGCTCGATGGCGAGCGCATCAGCATCGTGCCACGCAAACGCGGCAGCCCGGTCGACAAGGTGGTGTCGGAGTTGATGATCTTCGCCAACACGTACTGGGGCGGCTGGCTGGCGGAAAAGCGCGTACCGGGCATCTATCGCGCCCAGGCGAACGGCAAGACGCGCATGACCACCGCGCCCGATCCGCATGTCGGTCTGGGCGTCGATCAATATGCGTGGTCGACGTCGCCGCTGCGGCGCTATGTCGATCTGACCAATCAGCGCCAGTTGATCAGCATCGTGCAGGGAACCGAACCGTTGTACCCGCCGCGGAGCGAGCAGCTGTTCTCGATCGTGCGCGACTTCGAACTGGCGTACGATGCCTATGCTGATTTCCAGCGGCGGCTCGAGCGCTACTGGATGCTGCGCTGGCTGCTCCAGGAAAGCGTGGACGTCGTCACCGCCAGCGTGATCCGCGACGACCTGATCCGCTTCGATAACCTGCCGATGGTGACGCGTGCGTCCTCGGTGGCGGGTATCGCGCCGGGATCGAAAGTGAAGCTGGCCCTATCCGCCATCGACCTGCTGGACATCAGCTTCCATGCCGAGTATCTGGAGACGGTCGCCCCGCCGCCTGACAGCACCACCGTCGTTCCGTAGAATCCAGCTACCTCCGATTTTTCGAGCCCATGGTGTCTTCTCCCCCCGCCCCGTCCCCCGCTCTTGCCGCGCCCTCCAGGCAGGGCACGCGCATGGCGCTGGCCCTGCTGGCATCGGCGGCGGTACACGGCATGATTCTCTCGACCCAGTTCGTGCATATCAACCCACGCCTGTTCGAGGACCCCAATCTGCCGATGGAAGTGGTGCTGGTCAACGCCAAGACTGCGGAATCACCGCTCAATCCGGATGCGCTGGCGCAGGTGAACCTGGCGGGAGGCGGCAACACCGATGAAGACCGCCGGCTGAAAAGTCCGCTTCCCGCCAGCGACCGAACCCAGACCGGAAGCGAGGAAGCCGCCTTGCAGGCAAAAGTGGCCATGCTCGAACAGCAGGCTAAAACCCTGTTGAGCCAGCTGAAACCCGATGGCCGGATGCCGATCCCGCCGCCGGTGCAGACGCCCGCGCCCCAACCCACCGTCGACGCCAGCCAGCTCGACGCGCAGGCGCGCGAAATGGCGCAACTGCAGGCGCGCATCTCCCAGCAATGGGACGAATACCAGAAACGTCCCAAGCGCGCCTTCGTCGGCGCCAACGTGCGCGAATACGCGTTTGCACGCTACGTGGAAGACTGGGTCACCAAGGTCGAGCGTGTCGGCAACGTCAATTACCCGGAAGCCGCACGCCGTCAGGGCATCTATGGCAGCCTGCGGCTGACCGTATCGATCTATGCCAACGGCCGCATTGAAACCGTCGACATCGATCGCTCGTCCGGCTCCAAGATCCTCGACGCCGCCGCGATCAAGATCGTCGAGCTCGCCGCGCCCTATGCGCCGTTTCCCGACGATATGCGGAAAAAGGCCGATATCCTGTCGATCACCCGCACCTGGACCTTCACGCGCTCGGACCAGCTCGTCGGCACTGACTGAATTCCGTCATTCCCGGCGTGTAAAAACCCGGATGCGGCGACGCTTCCACCAATACGCATCCAACAATTATAATTTATCAATCAATAGCTTGCGGATTATCCGCGCGCTCAGGGCACGCATATTGCTCCGTTCAGGCCATACCCGGCTGCCAGCTCACCCCTGGCAGCCACCTGAACACAGGAGCTCACATGACCCCGTTCAATCGATTTGCCGCCCTTCTGGGCATCGCCCTGATTTCCGGCCAGGCGCACGCCATAGACTTTTCGTTCGCCTCGGGTGCCGGACTCACCCGGAGCTTTGGCAACGCCTACACCGCCACGGTGGATGACCTGACGGTCACGGCCAGCGCCTGGTCGAATACGCAACGCGTCAAAAAGTTCGACCAGTTCGAGCAGGCTGCGCTGACTCTCACACCGGGCAGCGGCCTCGGTGTATGCAGCAGCAAGGAGAAGGTCAATTGCACGGCCAAGAACTTTGCCGATGCGCTGGGCAACAAGGGGGCCGACGATCTGATCCTGTTCACATTCTCCAGCGCGGTCACGCTACAGTCCCTGTCCATGATCCAGTCTGGCGGCGATTCCGACCTCAGCATCTGGGCCGGCACAGGCGCCTTCAGCCCGGCCGGGCTGACCGCCAGCGGGATCGGCCCGGCGACCTTCTTGTACGACAACACCAATGTGGTGGACCCAGTCAAAATCGTCAGCCTCGCCAGTTTCACCGGAAGCTACGGCTGGATTGCGGTGGCCACCCGGATTGGCCACAGCGATGATTTTGCCAAGCTGCAGTCCCTGACCGTCAATCACGTGGCCCAGCCAGTACCGGAAACGGCCACCTGGATAACGATGCTGGCCGGTCTGGGGCTGGTCGGCTTTCGCGTGAGCCGGCGCCGAATCTGAGTTGCCGCCAGCAACCGAGAAAACCCGCCCGCAGGCGGGTTTTTTTATATCGCTGGCAGACGATTCAGCAGCGCATTGAGCATATTTGAGATCTTTATCACGTGATAAAATATCAGACTACTCTAATGTTGTTGTTTTCATTCAATTCCGCTTCTGGAGACATCCATGCACACCGGTACCACGCTTACCCAGTTCATCATCGAAGAGCAGCGCCGCACTGCTGGTGCCACCGGCGATTTCACCTCGCTGCTGAATGACGTCGTCATCGCCTGCAAGGCCATTTCCAACGTGGTGAACAAGGGCGCGCTGCTGGGCGT
>CAYVOR010000024.1:24773-28752 GCA_964452995.1 uncultured Thiobacillus sp. | reverse complement strand
AAACCTTATTGCGGCCCTGGTTCTTGGCCCGATAAAGCGCCTGATCGGCGCGTCGCAGCAAATCGTCGATTTCTTCCCGCATGTTTTCCAGCTCGGCAATACCGGCACTGACCGTGATCCGCTCCGGGCAGTCCGGTATCACGCTTTGCGCAATCAGCAGGCGTAGCCGTTCGGCCGTCTGGAAAGTGTCGGAAAGGCTCTGACCCGGCAGCATGACAATGAATTCCTCGCCCCCCATCCGGGCAAAAATATCGCCACCGCGCAGCGTGGCGTGGATGGTGGCGGCGAGCGCCACCAGTACCTTGTCGCCGGTTTCGTGGCCGAAACGGTCGTTGATCGATTTGAAGAAATCGATATCCAGCATGATCACCGACAGAGGAATCACTTGCCGCTTGGCGCGGCTGAGCTCGATCCTGGCCGCTTCCAGAAAATGGCGCCGGTTGCTGGCGCCGGTCAGCGGATCGATCGAAGCCAACGCCTCCAGGTGCTGGTTGGCCAGATGCAATTCCTGGGTGCGCGCCGCCACCCTCGCCTCGAGCTCGCGATTGAGCCGGTCGTACGCGTCGTGCGTGGCACGCAATTCCTGCAGCAGCGCGGCGAGCGCGAGGGACGAGAATGTCAGCACGGCCAGATATTCCTGCAGCAGCAGAACCGTGTCCGCCGGCGTGGCGGCCAGCAGGGGGCCCACGCCGTTGAGGGTGGCCGTGATGGCGATGACGGCAATCAGCAGCCCGATGCCGGCCGTACCCCGCACGCCGAAGCGAACGGCTGCCCAGAGGGACAGCGGAAACAGCAGGAAAGGCCTTCTGGGGAAATTCTCGGTGGCCCCTTGCGAAAACACCCAGGTCGTGAGCAGCAAGGTCAGCACCAATAGCGCCATGCCCTCCGGAAAATGGCGTTCGCCCGGTCGGGAGGGGCCCTGCAGCCAGCCGAGCAGGAGCGGCGTAATCAGCAGCACGCCCATGCCGTCGCCCAGCCACCATATTGCCCAGAAGGACCAGAACGAGGTGGCGCTCTGGACGCTCAGCGTATAGATCGATGCGCCCAGCAGGGCGGCCAGCCCGCACGCCACAACCAGCGCATGGACGCCGAACAGGCCGACATGGCGCAGCCGGTCGAGCGCAAACGGACGGGCGGCGCGCTGCAGCAGCCAGGCCGCCAGCAGGCATTCGAACAGGTTGACGGCGGCAAAGCCGAGCGCTTGTAGCAGGGTGAAGGTCGGCAGGTCGGCGGCAATTTCCGCCGCCACGGCCGCCAGCAGTATCCACGGCCAGTCGCGTCTGGGCGTCAGTAGCAACGCCGCCAGCAGGATGCCGTTCGGCAGCCAGAAGATGGCGATGCCCTCGGACATGGCCGAGGCCGCCACGCCGAGCCTGGCACCCAGGTAGTAGCCCAGTCCGGTCGCAAGCGGGGGCAGCAGGCGATGCCGCGCCCACCACACCAAGTCTGGTCCCGCGCCGGTCCGACCGTAAAGTGACATTGCCTGTTGCGGGTCGAGGCCTGAATGAATCAACGGGCGTCGTCCGCTGTTCTCCACTTGTTATGGAATGGACTATCGCAATCCTGCAGCCGATTTGTCAACGCAACGGCAGGCGCGCCGGATGCGTCGGAGCATGGTGCTGCCGCGCCTCGCCTGCCGGGTCTCAGGCAGTCTTCGAATAGCGCGGCTGGGTGCCGGCGGTTTCCTTCAGGTAGCGATCGAAGCACATGCCGATGTTGCGCAGGAACAGCCGGCCGCTCGGGGTGACGCCGATCCGGCCGGACTCGAGGGTAACCAGTCCATCGTCGGCAAGCGGGCGTAGATCGGCCAGTGTCGTGGCGAAATAATCGGGGAAGGCGATATCCCATTCCTGGCCAAACGCCGCGAAGTCGAGTTCCAGATCGCACATCACGCGGGTGATCGCGTCGCGGCGGATCATGTCGTCGCGGGTGAGCTTGAGGCCGCGCTCGACCGCGTACCCGGTCTCGGCGATACGCTCCTGGTAGCGCTTGAGATTCTTGTCGTTCTGCATGTACACGTCGGCCGTCTGGCTGATGCTGGAGACACCGAAGGCCAGGATGTCGCAATTCTTGTGCGTGGTATAGCCCTGGAAATTGCGCCATAGCGTCTTGTTCTGCTGCGCGCGCACCAGTTCGTCGTCCGGGCGCGCGTAATGATCGAGACCGATGTTGACGTAGCCTGCCGCACCCAGCGTCTCGTTCACGGCCTGCTGCAGGCCGAGGCGTGTCGCGGAATCCGGCAGGTCGTCTTCCTTGATCAGGCGCTGATGTTTTTTCAGCCAGGGTACGTGGGCATACGCGAAGACCGCCAGACGGTCGGGCGACCATTGGGTCACCTGTTCCAGCGTGCGACGGAAACTGGGAATCGTCTGTTTCGGCAGGCCCACGATCAGATCCAGATTGATGCTGGAAAATTCCAGTTCGCGCGACCAGTCGAGCACCTGCTGGATGAGTTCCCGCGACTGGATTCGGTTGACGGCCTGCTGCACCGCGGGATCCATGTCCTGCACGCCAAACGAAACGCGGTTGAAGCCGGATTCGCGCAAGGCCGCCAGATGATCGCGCGTCAGTTCGCGCGGGTCGATCTCGCAACTGACCTCGGCGTCGGCTGCCAGCGTGTAATACCGGCGCATCATGTCCATCAGGCGGCGAATGTCGCCGGGATTCAGGTAGGTGGGCGTGCCGCCGCCCCAGTGCAATTGGCGAACCACGCGGCCTGGATCCACCTGCTGCGCCGTGCGCGCCATCTCCTGCTCCAGATAAACCAGATAGGGCTGGGTCTTGCTGTAGTCGCGCGTCGCCACCATGTTGCAGCCGCAGAAATGGCAGAGCGTGTCGCAGAACGGAATGTGGGCATACAGCGACAGTCCGCGGTCGACGGACGCGTCGGCCAGTGCAGCGGCCCAGTCCGCCTCGCTGAAGTCGGTGCGAAAATAGGGTGCAGTCGGGTAGGACGTGTAACGGGGGCCGGGTACGCTGTATTTCTGGAGCAGTTCCAGAGTGGTCGAAGTCATGGGGACAACTCACATCAGATAACGATGTCTTCTATCATAGCGCAGATGCGAAATCCAGCCCTGCCGGGCTGGGGGGCTCGCCGGGTTTTGCGGTAAAGTTCGGGCTGACAAAGCCGTTGGTCAGTTGGTACTACTCACCCGGAAACCACATGTCGTCCACTCCGCTGCTGTCTCTGGTCCGTTTTCTGCTGCTGCTCGCGCTGATGCCCGGGACCGCGGCTGTCCGCGCCGACGATGCGTCGGACCTGGCCCAGCGGGTCTACGACCGTCCCAACGGACGCGATCTCACCACGCTCGGCCGCATGGTGCTCACCGAAAAAGGCCGGGCGCCGCGTATTCGCGAACTGGTCACCTACCGCTTAGACAAGACGCACGGCGAAACCGCCAACCTGATCCGCTTCCTCGATCCCGAGGATATCGCGGGAACGGGCCTGCTCAGCATCGACAAGGCTGATGGCAGCACCGACCAGTGGCTATACCTGCCTGCGCTCGACCGGGTGCGGCGCATTTCCAGCAACCGCAAGGGCGGGCGCTTCGTCGGATCCGATCTCTATTTCGAGGATCTGCAGGAGCGCAAGCCGGCGAAGGACCGCTATCGCCTGCTCGGCAAGCAGCTCGAAAACGGCATCCTCTGCGACGTACTCGAAAGCGTGCCACTGGACGCCGACGATTCGGTGTACAGGAAACGCATCAGCTGGATCGATCCCGCCACCGCGATCCCGCAACGCGTGGATTATTTCGAGCAGAACGGCAACACGCCCAGCAAGCGCTGGCTGCTGCGCGGCAAAAAACGCACCCAGGGCTACTGGACACTCACCGACAGCCGCATGATCGATCTGGACAGCGGGCACGAAACCCGTCTGGTCATCGATGTGGCGCTGTACGACCAGAAACTGCCCACCAAGCTCTTCACCTCACAAGCCCTGGCCGACGAAAGCCTGGAATCGGAATATCGCCCATGAAAA
>CAYVOR010000024.1:0-24673 GCA_964452995.1 uncultured Thiobacillus sp. | reverse complement strand
CACCTCACAAGCCCTGGCCGACGAAAGCCTGGAATCGGAATATCGCCCATGAAAACTCTGCTGTTGCCCCTGAGCCTGTCGCTCGTCACCCTGCCCATGCTCGTCCCTGCCCATGCGGCGAACGATCTGCCACCGCCGCGCGTCATGTCGCAAGACGCGCCGGACGACCTCCCGCCGCCTCGTACCACGACACGCAAGCCGCGCACGCTGCCCGCCGAATCGAGCGCTGCCGACGCCACGCAATCCGTCAGTACGGCGGACGATCTGCCCCCCCCACGCACCACGACACGCAAGCCGCGTGCCCTGTCCAGCGAATCACCCTCAGCCGACGGCACGCAATCCATCGGCACCGCGGACGATCTGCCGCCCCCGACTTTGCGTAGCGGCAAGCCAAAGGCGCGCGGCTTCCAGCCCTCGCTCAAGGCCGGCATTGACGATCTGCTGCTGGAAGGCGGCAGCCTGCCCGATGCGCCCGAGGCCGACACCTATTCGACCCTGCGCACGAGCGCCTATGTTCTGTGGCAGCCCAGCATCAACTGGGAATTTCGCGCCGGTGCGCGCATCGACGGCATGACACAGGACGGCGGTCTGGCCAGCCATCGCGAACTGCTGGCCGACTACAGCGACACCTATGTCCGCTACCGCAGCGGCGACACCCGCCTCACATTCGGCGCGCAGACCATCATCTGGGGACGCATCGATGAAATTCCGCTGGCCGACCGCGTCAGCCGGGTCGACCTGACCCGCTTTGCCCTCGATGACCTCGCTGACCGCCGCCGCGCGCAGCTTGCCGCCCGCTGGGAGCAGAATTTCGGTGATTACAAGCTGGACGCGGTGTGGCTGCCGGTGTTCCGCGCCGCGCAGCTCCCTGACGCAGCCAGCATCTGGAGCCCGATCAACCGCACCACCGGCCAGATCATCGGCATCGATCCGGCGCTGACCACGCCCTGGGTGGGAGCCGCGAGCATCGACGAGGACGAGCACGGCAGTGGCGGCGGCGCCCTGCGCCTCACCAGGACCGGCGATCCCTTCGATTTCGGCGTGACGCTGGCACGCACCCGCCAGTCGCTGCCCTATTACCGGTTCGATCTGGCGGCGCTCAGGCTCACCGCCGTGCATCCGTTCAACACCTTCGTCGGCGCCGACATGGAGCTTGAGCACGACGGTCTCACCTGGCGCATGGAAGCGGGCTATACCAACGACGTGCCGGTGACTCTGCCCACTACCGTGATGGACACCACGCACTCGCTCGACTGGATCGGCGCGCTGGAGTTTTTCCCCGGCGGCGGGGAGACCCGCGTCAACCTGCAACTGGTCGCACACGCATTGCAGACTGACCGCAGCATTCTCGAGCTGAAGGAATACTACGGCGCCAACGGCGAAATCGAAACAAACTTCGGCCAGGGACGCTGGAAGGCCGGGCTGCGTTTTTCCAGCGGCTTCAACGTACGTGACGTCTACCTCAGCCCCAGGCTCAGCTTCGTGGGCTGGGAACCCTACGAACTCTATGTCGCCGCACATTACTTCGATGGCGAAGCGCGTACCCTGGGCGGTTTCCATCAGGATCATTCGCTGATCACGCTGGGGCTACGCACCAGGTTCTGACCAGGATCGACGCATGAAGTGGCTGAAACCCTGGATCGAGGGCAAGCGCATGCTGCCACCCTGGCTGGCGCTGGGCATCCTGCTCGGTATCCAGCTGGTATCGATCCCGTTTGTACTGAATCTTCATTTCAACAACGCGCCGGACATCTACTCGCCTCCCGATTCGTCCACCATCCAGTTGCGCGAATCGCTGTTCAAGGAATTCCCCAACGACGAGGCCGTCATCGCCCTGTTCGAAGGCAACGACCTGTACACCCCGGCGTTTCTGTCCGCACTCGATCGCGCCGCAAAAAAAATGGCGGCACTGCCTACGGTCGACCGGGTCCTGACGCTCACCACGGTCGAACACATCGACGCCACCGACGACGGCTTTGAAGTATCGCTGCTGATCGATCCGAAACACCTGGCCGAGCGTACGCCGGCACAGTGGCAAGCCCGCGTGCTCGACGACCCCATCGCGCCCGGCCTGATCGCCTCACGCGACGGCCGTGCCGTCGCGCTGGTGGTGCGCCCGAAATTCATGAAGGAAAGCCTCGCCCGCCTCGATATCGAAAAAGCACTCGAGGCGACGATCACCACCGAACACCTTGACCGCTACCACACCGCAACCGCCGGCACGGTAGCGCAGACGGTGGCAGAGCTGCGCTCGCTGTGGCGCGACAGCGCGATCTTCATTCCGCTCACCTTCGTCATCGGAATGGTATTGCTGTGGTGGGTGGTCGGGCGCATCCGGCCGGTCGTGATCGGCGGACTGGCCATGGGCACCGTGGTGTCGGCCAGCGTGGGCGGGCTGGTGGCGTTCGGCCAGCCCTATACACCGATCACCGCGATGATCCCCACTCTGATGGCGGCCTACACCACGGCCACGCTGCTGCATCTGTACGCCGCCATCCAGCGGGGCCGCATTGCCCTGCTGCCGCGGCGGCAACGCATCGCCCGCGCACTGAAGAGTACCTTCGTCCCTGGCCTGTTCAACATCCTGACGACAGGTGCGGGGATGCTGAGCATGCTGTGGGTCAGCATCCCGCCTGTCCAGGTCTTCGGACTGGCGGGCGCGATCGGCACGCTCATGGTGTTCCTGGTGGTGTTCATCCTGGTGCCCCCCATCATGCTGAAATGGGACACGCCACGCTGGCCCCGCCGCCGCTCGGGTCTGGCGCACGCCCGCCGGATCGCGGCAGCGGTGGCCGTTTTCAGCCTGCGTCATGCAAAAGCAGTGCTGATCAGCACGGCCCTGCTGGTGCTGGCAACCATCCCGCTGGTGATGCAGGTCAAGGTCGAATCCAACATCCTGGAATTCTTCTCACCCAGCCATCCGCTCAGCCGCGGCACCGAACGGGTCGAAAGCCAGCTGTCAGGTGTTACCGGACTCGAGATCGTACTCACCGGAACAGGTCGCGACAGTCTGAAGGATCCCACCCGGCTGGCCCAGATCAAGGCTCTGCAGACCTGGCTGGAACAACAGCCGGAAATCGACCGCAGCTTTTCGCTGGTCAACGTGCTGGAGGAAATGAACCGCGCCCTCAACGATGAGGCGCCCGGCACGAATGCACTGCCGACCAGCCGCAAGCTGGTCCAGCAGCTGTTGCTCATCTATGACGGCAATGACTTGTACGAACTCGTCAACCGCGAGTTTCAGCGCGGCCGCATCGCGCTCAGTCTCAACGTGCATGGCGCCAATGAAATTGGTCAGGTGATCCGGCGAATCCATGCGCATATGGATGCCCACCCCATCGCCGGCATGCGCTACGACACTGCCGGATTCGGCCAGCTGTTTGTCGACCAGACGGATCGTATCGTCAACGGCGAGATCAAGAGCTTCGCCTCGTCATTCCTGCAGATTCTGTTGCTGATGTCGCTTCTGTTCCGCTCGTTCAAGGCCGGGTTCACCTGCCTGATTCCCAACCTCGCGCCGCTGTTCTTCATCTTTGTGGTGATGGGTGTGTCAGGCATCGCGCTCGACGTCGCGACTGTCCTGATTGCCGGCATCATCCTGGGCATCACGGTGGACGACACCATCCATCTGTATCACGGCTATCAGCACCGCATCAAACATGGCGCCACCCAGGTGTATGCCATCATCCGCAGCGTGGAAAGTTCGGGCCGCGCGGTGATCGCGATCTCGGCGGTGCTGATTGCGCAGTTCAGTCTGCTCGGATTGTCCGACTACCGCCCCACGGCCCATTTCGGCATGCTGTGTGCAATCGGTCTGTTAGCCGGTCAGGTGTTTGAATTGCTGCTGATGCCCGCCCTGCTCGGCACACAATGGCGCAAGCCGCGTCTTGCCGCCGTCACGGCACCGTGACTTTCAGCGCGCCGAATTCATCATTGAACAAACCCACCTCGTCGCCCGATGCGAACTGCCAGCCTTCCAGATGACCGAACTCGGTACGAGACTGCGGTTCCAGATCAAGTGTGAAGCGGTGCGCCGTCGACAGTGTGGGGTTGCGCACGGCAAGGATCACGGTGAGGTAGCGGTCGCTGGTGTTCTCGATTTCCGCCACCAGTCCCTTGCCCAGTATCGACGAGCGGAAACCGATGACGACCGGCAAAGCCGGTTTGGCCGCGGCTGCAGCCGCCTGGACGTCGGTTTCCTTGTACGCCAGTTGCGCCTTGAGCTGCTCGATTTCGTGCAGGCTCTCGGTCAGCTGATTACGCGTCTCGATCAGGTAGCGTTCGCTTTGCTGGTGTAGCGCGCTCTCTCTGGAGAGCCGCCGCTTCGCATCGCCCAGATCGACGTTGAGCATGAAGCCATACAGCGCCAGGCCGCACACCAGCAACAGCAGCACGACATTCAGGCCGATCGATACAAACAGCCCGCGGCGTCCCGGCTGAACGGAAGAAGGTGCGGCCATGCTCCTGTCCTGGCTCAGCCGGTATTGCGCATCCCGGACGCAATGGCGTTGATCGATCGCATCAGCGGCGCCAGCCACGATTCCTGCTCGGCATCCCATACGCTCTCGGAGCGATAGCGCTTCAGCATGCGAACCTGAATGTGGTTGATGGGGTCGATGTAGGCGCGGCGACGGGAAAGCGACAAGGCAAGCGGCTGGTTCTCTTCCAGCAGGGTTTCAATCTGCGCAACCTGCATGACACCTGACACCGTCAACGCGAACTCGTCCGCAATCGCACGATAGATCGTCATGGCGTTGGGGTGGTCGCACAGACGTGCATATTCTTCCGAGATTTCCATATCGGCCTTGGTCAGCGCCATCTGCACGTTGGACAACAGCCCGCGGAAGAACGGCCATTCGCGATACATGGTCTGGAGATGCTCGAGCCCTGACGGTGCGGAGCCGATGAACGCCTTCAACGCCGTCCCGATCCCGTACCACGCCGGCAGGGTATGACGCGACTGCGCCCAGCCAAACACCCACGGGATGGCGCGAACCGACGCCAGCGAACGGTCCGCCTTTTTGCGATGCGACGGGCGGCTGCCCATATTGAGCAAACCGATTTCGGTGACGGGCGTAGTCTCGTAAAAATAATCGATGAAGCCCGGCATATCGATCAGCGCCCGGTAGCTTGTCTCGCCATCGGCCGCGATTTTGCTCATCCAGTCGAGATAGTTCTGCGGGTAGCGCACACCGCTCTGTGCAAGCGACGTGGCACTGGCCTTGAGCAGCCCGGTGACCCCCATGCCAATCTCGTAATTGGCGGTTTCCGGGTTGCTGTACTTGTGGTACAGCATCTCGCCCTGTTCGGTGAACTTGATCTCGCCGTTCACGGTACCGGGCGGTTGCGACAGGATCGCCTCGTGGGTTGGTCCGCCGCCACGGCCCACGGTACCGCCGCGGCCATGGAACAGACGGCATTCGACACCGTAGCGCTGGGTCAGCGCGATGATCGACAGTTGCGCCTGGTAAAGATTCCAGTTCGACGCCAGCGTGCCGCCGTCCTTGCACGAATCCGAATAGCCAAGCATGACTTCCTGATGGTTGCCGTTGGCCGTCACCAGCGCACGGTACACCTTGTTCGACAGCAGCTGGTCGAGGATGGCCTCGCTGCGTTGCAGGTCGTCCACCGTTTCGAACAGGGGGGCGACCTGGATGCGGCAGAACCAGTCGCGGCCGTTGTGACCGCACAAACCAACCAGCCGCGCCAGCAGCATCACCTCCATCACGTGCGAGGCGCTGTGCGTCATCGAGATCACATAGGTGCCGAAGACATCGTCACCCACCTCGACCAGCAGCTTGGCCATGCTGCGGAACACCGCGATCGTTTCACGCGCCTCGTCGTCCAGCGTGTCGTCGCTGAACCTGACCAGATCGATATGGCCGACCCATGCAGTCAGCCGTTGTAGCCGTTCGGCCTCGTTTGCCGCCATGTAATCGAATTCGGAATCGATCTGCTGCAGCACCGCCACGACGGTACGTGTATGTACGGTCGATTCCTGGCGGATATCGAGCTGCAGCAGGTGAAAGCCGAAGCTCTCGACCAGGCGGATCAGCGCCTGCAAGCCTTGCATCGCCACGATGCGATCGCCATGGCTGATCAGCGAATCGCGTATCAGGTAGAGGTCGTCGAGGAAGTCCGGCGCATTTTCGTAGGCCAGATGCGAAGTGAAGCTCGGGACGTCGGCGAGGCACTGGTGGACATAGGACAGGTTGGCATCCAGGCGTGCCAGCATCATGGCCGCCATGCGGCGATAGGGCTCGCGGCTGAATACCTGCACCGCGGTGCCGCGGAAGATCTGCTCGCCGAACTCGGTCTCGTACTGGCTCAATCGTTCCATGAACGCGGCCGACGGCGTGCACCAGCCGATGCTGTGGGTAAGCGTCTGCCGCAATTCGAGCACGCGCGCGCGATATTCGTTGAGCGCCGCCTTCATCTGCGTATGCACCGTCCATTCGGTGACGTCTGCCGTCACGAATGGGTTGCCGTCACGGTCGCCGCCGATCCAGGAGCCGAAGCGGATGAAGCTCGGCACGCTGATCGAGGCGCATCCATCGGCGTTCACGCCGTAATGCTTGCGCAGCGCCTTTTCGAAGTAGTAATACGCCTTCGGCACCGCCTCGAACAGGCTTTCACGCACGTAATACAGGCCGTTGCGCACTTCATCGCGCACTTCGAGCTTGGCGCTGCGCAGTTCGTCGGTGCGCCACATCACCTGGATTTCCGCGGCCAGCCGCGCTTCCAGTTCGCGCTGGTCGTTCGGGCCGAGTATCGGGCTGTATAACTGGTCGCAGATGAGGAAGACCCGACGCATGCCTTCCATGACCGCGCGTCGACGCGCTTCGGTCGGATGGGCGGTGAACACCGGCGCATAGTGCAGGCGATTGACCATGCCCTGCAGCGTGCTTGCCGATAGCGGCTGTGCCTTGAGATCGGCCAGCGTGCGGTCGAACGAGCCTTCCCACAGCGCCATGCTGTGCGACAGCAGGCGCCGGCGGTTGCGATAAGCGAAGCTTTCCTCGGCCACGTTGACCAGCTTGAAATAGCTGGAAAACGCACGCACCACCAGTTCGACCTTGGCAGCCGGCATGGCGTCAATCAGGCCCATCAATTCGTTGCGGCGCTGCTGGTCTTCCTGCTGGTGCAGTTCGGCAAAACCACGGCGCAAAGTTTCCACGGCTTCGAACACGTCTTCGCCGGCAAATTGCAGCAGGACCTGGCCGAGCAGCGTACCCAGCAGCTTGACCTGCGCGCGCAGGTGGTCATCCGTCAGGAGATTTTCGGGTGCGTTCATGGTAAAAAATCAATGCGCGGCCCAGCGGGACCGGAAACGACAAAGCCCGCTATTTTCTCATAGTCGACGTCGATCACCCAACCGCGCGCCGGGCATTGCGGAACAGGCGCAGCCACGGACCCGCGCCGGTCATGCCGTCGGGCCGCCACGACAGCTGGGCGGCGCGGTAGACGCGTTCCGGATGCGGCATCATGATGCTGAAGCGGCCATCACCCGTGGTGAAACCGGTCAGACCGCCCGCCGATCCGTTCGGGTTGAGCGGATAGCGCTCGGTCGGCGCACCCTGATGGTCGACGTAGCGCAGCGTCGCCACAGCTTGCGCCGCATGCGCTGCCTCACGAAAAACGACCCGGCCTTCGCCATGTGACACCACGATCGGCATCGTCGAACCAGCCATGTCGGTGAAGAAGATCGACGGCGAGGCCAATACCTCAACCTGCGAGAAACGTGCCTCGAACTGTTCCGACAGATTGCGTTCAAAACGCGGCCAGGCGGCGGCGCCAGGGATCAGCCGCGGTAGCTGGCTCATCATCTGGCAGCCGTTGCATACACCCAGGGCGAAACTGTCGGCCCGCTCGAAGAATGCCGAAAATTCATCCCGGGCACGCGGGTTGAACAGGATCGACGTGGCCCAGCCGCCGCCTGCACCCAGCACGTCGCCATAGCTGAAGCCGCCGCAGGCCACCAGGCCGGTGAAATCGCCCAGGCTGACGCGGCCGGACAGGATATCGCTCATGTGCACATCGACGGCGGCAAAGCCGGCGGCATCGAATGCCGCCGCCATCTCGACCTGGCCGTTGACACCCTGCTCGCGCAACACAGCCACCCGCGGGCGCTTGCCGCTAGCGATAAAAGGCGCAGCGACGTCGTCATTGGGGTCGAATGTCGGCGCATAGCGCAGGCCCGGATCGGTCGCGGCGGCATTGTGTGCGAACTCCTGCCCGGCGCAGACCGGATTGTCACGCAACTTCGCCATCTCGTAGCTGGTGTGTGCCCAGGCGCTTTGCAGGTCGGTGCGTGCCTCATCGATGACCACGCGTTCCCTGCGCAGCACGCGCACACGGTCGTTCGCAACGGGCTGGCCGATGATGTAGAACTCGCCGCGCAGTCCGGCATCGAAGAAGGTCTGCATCACCGCCTGCGTATCGTCACGGCGGATCTGCAGCATGGCGCCGGCTTCTTCGCTGAACAGCACGTTGAAAACGCGCTCGGAGTAGCCGCGCGGATCCGCCATGTCGGGCTCGGGCACGCCGAGATCCTCGGCATCGTGACGAATTTTTTCCGAGCACAGCTCGTCGACGTCAATCTCCACACCGCAGTGACCGGCGAATGCCATTTCGCACAGGGTGGCAAACAGGCCGCCATCGGAACGATCGTGGTAGGCCAGCAGCTTGCCGGCCGCATTGAGCGCCTGGATCGTGTCGAAAAAGGCCGACAGGGCCGCTGCCTCTGGTGCATCCGGGCAACGATCGCCCACCTGCTTGTAGGCCTGGGCAAAGCTCGACCCACCCAGGCGATTCCTGCCCAGGCCCAGATCGATCATGACGAGATCGGTGTCACCGGCGTCGGTGCGCAACTGCGGCGTCAGATGCCGCGTCGCATCGGGCGTGGTGGCAAATGCCGACACCACCAGCGAGATCGGCGAGGTCACCGATTTCTTCGCGCCATCGGCCTGCCACACGGTCTTCATGCTCATCGAATCCTTGCCGACCGGGATCGACACGCCAAGCGCCTGGCAGTACTGCGAGACGGTCGCGACGGTGTCGAACAGCGCCGCGTCCTCGCCGGGATGCCCCGCCGGCGCCATCCAGTTGGCCGACAGCTTCACGCTGCCGAGGCCCTCGACTCGTGCGGCGGCCAGATTGGTGATCGCCTCGGCGATTGCCATGCGACCCGACGCGGGCGCATCGATCAGCGCCAGCGGCGCCTTCTCACCGATGGCAAAGGCCTCGCCTTGTGTAGTCTGGTAACCGGCCAGCGTGATCGCGCAATCGGCCACCGGCACCTGCCACGGCCCCACGCACTGGTCGCGCGCGGTGAGGCCGCCGACACTGCGGTCGCCGATGGAAATCAGGAACATCTTCGACGCCACGCCAGGCATCGCCAGCACACGGTAGAGCGCGTCCTTCAGGTCGATGCCGTCGAACACCAGCGCCGCAGGCCGGGCCGGCTGGTGCACCACCTCGCGCGTCATCCTGGGCGGCTTGCCGAGGATCACGTCCAGACTCACGTCGACGGGGTCATTCTTGAAGTGGCTGTCGGTCACCAGCAGATGATCGGCCTCGGTGGCCTCGCCCACTACCGCGAACGGGCAACGCTCGCGTTCGCAGATCGCGCGGAACTCGTCGAGACGCGCCGGCGGGATCGCCAGCACGTAACGCTCCTGCGCCTCGTTGCACCAGATTTCGCGCGGCGACATGCCGGACTCCTCCGACGGCACCGCGCGCAGTTCGAAGCGCCCGCCTTTGCCCCCGCCATGCACCAGTTCGGGCAAGGCGTTCGACAGGCCGCCGGCGCCGACGTCGTGGATCGACAGGATCGGATTTTCCTCGCCGAGCTGCCAGCAGCGATCGATGACCTCCTGCGCGCGCCGCTCCATTTCCGGGTTGCCGCGCTGCACCGAATCGAAGTCGAGCTCGGCGACGTTGGCGCCGGTGTCCATCGACGAGGCGGCGCCGCCGCCGAGCCCGATCAGCATGCCCGGGCCGCCCAGCTGGATCAGCAACGTGCCGGCTGGCAGCAGCTTCTTGTCGACGTGGTCGGCGCGGATGCTGCCGACGCCGCCCGCCAGCATGATCGGCTTGTGGTAGCCGCGCCGCTCGCCGGCCACCGTTTCTTCGAAGGTGCGGAAATAGCCCGCCAGGTTGGGCCGGCCGAATTCGTTGTTGAATGCCGCCGCGCCGATCGGACCTTCGAGCATGATTGCGAGCGGGGTGACGATGCGCCCGGGCTTGCCGTAGGCGCCGGTTTCCCACGGCTGCTCGAAGCCGGGAATATTGAGGTTGGAGACCGAAAATCCGCACAGGCCGGCCTTGGGCCTGGAGCCGATGCCGGTGGCGCCCTCGTCGCGGATTTCCCCGCCGCTGCCGGTCGCGGCGCCCGGGAAAGGCGAGATTGCAGTCGGGTGGTTGTGCGTCTCGACCTTCATCAGCACGTGCGTCAGCTCGCTGCTGTAGGCATAGCTGCCGTCGGCGCGCGGGTAAAAGCGGTCGATGGTGGCGCCCTCGATGACCGAGGAGTTGTCCGAATACGCCACCACCGTCCCCTTGGGGTGGGCGGCGTGAGTGTCGCGGATCATGTCGAACAGCGTCTTCGTCTGCGCCGCGCCGTCGATCACCCACGAAGCGTTGAATATCTTGTGACGGCAGTGCTCGGAGTTGGCCTGCGCGAACATCATCAGTTCGACGTCGGTGGGATTGCGTCCGAGGCGGCTAAAACTGTCGACCAGATACTCGACCTCGTCATCCGACAATGCCAGGCCCAGCTCGCGGTTGGCGGCTTCCAGCGCAGCGCGCCCACCCGACATCACATCGACCGACGTCAGCTCGCGTGGCGGCACGTGCCGGAACAATCCCTGCGCAGCATCCAGCGAATCCATCACGGTTTCCGTCATGCGGTCATACAGCAGTGGCAGCACGGTCGCCAGCGCTGGCGATGGCAGGACGGCGCCTTGCGGGTCGCTCAGGGAATACGCCACGCCACGTTCGATACGGCGCAGTTGGGCGAGGCCGCTGTTCCTGAGGATATCCGTGGCCTTCGACGACCAGGGGGAAATCGTGCCAGGGCGCGGCGTGACCAGAACCTGACTATCATCGGCCGAAGGATGCTCAGTGGGCGTGCCGTAATCCAGCGTTCTGGCCAGCTGTTGCATGGCCG
Source organism: uncultured Thiobacillus sp. (assembly GCA_964452995.1). Taxonomy (GTDB): domain Bacteria; phylum Pseudomonadota; class Gammaproteobacteria; order Burkholderiales; family Thiobacillaceae; genus Thiobacillus. The sequence goes on along the minus strand of CAYVOR010000024.1, from coordinate 13,503 downwards.
TCGCATCCAGCTCGGCCTCCAGTTCCAGGAAGTGCCAGTAGCGCGCGTTCACCTCGCCCAGCACCACCCCGAGACGGGCCGCCTCCTGGCGAATTTTATCGAGCCGAAAGGAAGACAGCGCGGCACTGCCGGGGAGCGATACGATGGAAAACATGTGCGTCTTTGCAAACAGGGCAAAGCCGCTATTTTAGCCGATCGGAACCCTTCGCCGGATGGGTTGGCAGGTGAATGTCCGCCTGCTTCTGCCAGGTTTCGAGACAGTCGAGGCCGCAAAAATGATGGACATAATCCTGCGCGTCGGCCACTTTGATCGCATCAGCCGGGATTTCCTTCATGCAGACCTCACAACTCATGACTGTACAGCCCGCTTCATCGGAACATTGCGCGATCGGCGCTCCCTCAGGTGTGCGGTTATGGCTCGTCATACCCACTCCGTTACGTGAACTGCAGATATTCGAATATAGACCGCCGGCGTCCCGGCCTGCAAACTGCCGGTCCTGCCGTGATCAGGATCCCGCTGTCTTGATCGCCGTTTCGATGAATGTGTAAGTCACCTCATTGACGATCACAAAACCCGTCATTTTGCTGTGTGTTTTTTGCGCATTGAAATTCAGGACCCCGGGTGTGCCCGCATGAGGACGCTTGATGCGGCAAGCGTATCCGTCCGCCCAGCCGGATTATGATGTTCGCAGTGCTTCCTATGGAGCTTCGTCCCATGTCGACCGTGCCACTCACGCTTGCCTCGCCCGCCCTCTATCTGGCAGCCGATATTCATGCCGGTGAACGCCTGTGGACGGCCGCGCATCCTCACGACGCCTTGATGGAAAAAGCGGGCATGGCAGCGGCCGAATGGGCGAGCGTGCTGGCCGACGACTCGGGCGAACCCGCCCTGATCCTGGCGGGCCCGGGCAACAACGGGGGAGATGCGCTGGTCGCCGCACGTCACCTGTCGGCACGCGGCTTTCGCGTCGTCGTGGCGAGCCGTGCCGATGCGGCCCGGCTGCCCGCGGATGCCGCGCGCGCCTGGGATGCCTGGTTCCAGCGGGGCGGGACCGTTGTGTCCCGTTTCCCGTCGTCGCAGCGTTACAGCCTCGTGATCGACGGCCTGTTCGGCATCGGGCTGACGCGCGACCTCACGGGCGAGGACGCACACTGGATTGCGCAGGCCAATGCGCTGAGCTGTCCCAAGCTGGCGCTGGATGTGCCGAGCGGCCTCGATAGCGACAGTGGCCGGGTCCGTGGCTGCGCCTTACGGGCCGACCACACCCTGACCTTCCTCGGACTCAAGCCCGGCCTCCTCACCGCCGACGGGCCCGATTATGCCGGCGCGCTGCATCTCGACAGCCTGGGCGTCGATGCGGGCATGATGCCGGTGACATCCGGGATCGCCCTGATCCAGCTGGATGAACGCCACCGTCTGCCCGCACGCGCCAAAAACAGTCATAAAGGCCAGTTCGGCCATGTCGGTATCGTCGGCGGCAGCAGAGGCATGGTGGGCGCCTGTCTGATCGCGGGGCGCGCCGCCCTGTTGCAGGGCGCCGGCAGTGTGACCCTGGGTGTGCTGGATGCGCGCATCACGGTCGATTACGGCGAACCGCGGCTGATGTTCGCCCATCCGGATCATCTGGCCACTGCACAATTGAATGCGCTGGCGATCGGTCCCGGGCTGGGGCAGAGCACGCGCGCGCAGGCCCTGTTGGACGCCGCACTTGCGGCGGCCTGTCCGCTGGTGCTGGATGCCGATGCCCTGAATCTGCTGGCCTGCGATCCGGGACTGGCCGCACGGATCGCCCGCCGCAGCCATCCCACCCTGCTCACGCCGCATCCCGGCGAAGCGGCCCGTCTGCTGGACATGCGCACGGCGGAGATCCAGGCGAACCGCATCGAGGCGGCCTGCACGCTGAGCCGGACTTATCGCGCAGAGATTGCGCTGAAAGGCGCCGGCACCGTGGTCGCGCACGCCGACGGCCGCTACGCCATCAACACCACGGGCGGTCCCTGGCTTGCCCAGGCCGGTTCCGGCGACCGTCTCACCGGCATGGTGGCCGCGCTGCTGGGCCAAGGCATGGCAGCGGGCGACGCGCTCGAGGCGGCCGTATGGCTGCACGGCTGCGATTTGGGCACCGCTATCCCTTCAACAGCGAGTCGATGATCCTGCCCAGCGCGGCCAGCGCAGCATCGGGCGAGGAATCGAATTGCGCCCGCACGATCGCGCCGTCGATCGCCAGCGCCACGGCCTGCGCGATCTGTGCGCGCTGCCTTGATTTGGGCAGCACGGCGGCAATTGCTGCGGTCATATCCTGCTTGTGGTTGTGCGCAATTTCCACGACGTCCGGCAACGTGCCACCCAGTTCACCGACGCTGTTGATGAACGCGCAGCCGCGGTAATCCGCGTCGCGAAACCATTCGGCCAGGGCGGGCACGATCGCGTCGCGCCCGCCGCCGTGACGTGCCAGCGCGTCGGTGAACCACGCCATCCAGCGCACATGCCGATACGCCAGATACGCGCGGATCAGATCGTTCTTGCTCGGGAAATGCCGATAGAACGTGACCTTGGTCACGCCGGACTCGGCAATGATGCGGTCGACGCCGGTCGCGCGCACGCCGTCCCGGTAGAAAAGCGCGTGCGCGGTGTGCAGGATGCGCGCACGCGCGCTGGGCCGCCCACCGGCCAGATCAGCTTGAGTGCTCATAAGCCCATTGTAGACAGGTCTGTCTACATCGCCTAGACTTTCAATGTAGACGGATCTGTCTACATACATTCCGAGGAGCCGACATGGAAAGCAAGCCACCGTTACCCCCTTTTACCGAAGAGACCGCCGCCGCGAAAATACGCGCGGCCGAGGACGCCTGGAATTTACGCGACCCCGGGCGGGTCGCGATGGTCTACTCCGACGACACCCGCTGGCGGAATCGCGCCGAATTTCCGGTCGGACGTGAAGAGGCCCGACGCTTCCTCGAACGCAAATGGGCGCGCGAACTGGATTACCGGCTGATCAAGGAATTGTGGGCCTGTACCGGCAACCGCATCGCCGTTCGCTTCGCCTACGAATGGCATGACGATTCGGGGCAGTGGTACCGCTCGTATGGCAACGAGAACTGGGCGTTCAACGAGCAGGGCTACATGACGCATCGCTACGCCAGCATCAACGACCTGCCCATCAAGGAATCGGAGCGCAAATTCTTCTGGCCACTGGGCCGCCGCCCGGACGACCATCCCGGCTTGAGCGATCTGGGACTGTAGCGCGACCCGGCCGGCCGAGTCCGGATATCAGCAGATGCGCGATTTGAGATAGGCGCCGAATTCCTCGCTGACTTCGGCGTGCTTCATCGCGTATTCCACCGTGGCCTGCAGATAGCCGAGCTTGCTGCCGCAGTCATAGCGGGTGCCGTCGAACGCATAGGCCAGGACCTGCTGCTCTTTCAACAGGGCGGCGATGGCGTCGGTCAGTTGCAGTTCGCCGCCGGCGCCCGGCGTGAGCTGCTGGATGTGGTGAAAAATGCGCGGCGTGAGGATGTAGCGGCCGACCACGCCGAGATTGGACGGGGCGTCTTCAGGCTTGGGTTTCTCGACGATGGCACTCACCCGCGATACGCGTTCGGCCATCGGGCTGGCGTCGACGATGCCGTAGGACGCGGTCTCTTCAGGTGCAACCTGCTGCACGCCAAGCACCGAGCACTGGTAATAACCGTACTGGTCGACCATCTGCTTCATGACTGCCGGCCTGCCGTCGATCAGGTCGTCGGCGAGAATGACGGCGAATGGTTCGTTGCCGATCACCGGCTGCGCGCACAGTACGGCATGGCCAAGTCCGAGCGCCTCGGCCTGGCGGATATAGATGAAATTGACGCCGGCCGGGCGGATCGACTGCACCAGTTCCAGATCGCGATTCTTGCCGCGCGCGGCCAGTTCGGTTTCCAGTTCGTAGGCCTTGTCGAAGTGGTCTTCGACGGTGCGCTTGGTGCGGCTGCTGATGAAGATGATGTCGGTGATGCCGGCATCCATCGCTTCCTCGACTGCATACTGGATCAACGGCTTGTCGACGATGGGCAGCATTTCCTTGGGGCTGGCCTTGGTGGCCGGCAGAAAACGGGTGCCGAGGCCGGCCACCGGGAATACGGCTTTTTTGACTTGTTGCATTGTCTCTTCCTGACGTCCTTTTGTTCAAAAATGCAGCGTCTGCTGCGTGTCGTTATTGTCCGATGCCAGCAAGCTCAGCAGACCGGCCTCGTCGAGAATGGTCACACCGAGTTCCCGGGCCTTCGCCAGTTTGCTGCCGGCCTCCTCGCCTGCTACCACATAGTCGGTTTTCCTCGACACCGACCCGGCCACCTTGCCGCCTGCGGCCTCGATTTTTTCCTTCGCCGCATCGCGCGTCAGCGTCGGCAGCGATCCGGTCAGCACCAGCGTCCTGCCCGCAAGGATACCAGCCGATCGTTGCATGCCCGATGTTTCCGGCCAGCGCACGCCCGCCTCGCGCAGCCTGCCGACCACCTCGAGATTATGCGGTTCGGCAAAAAACTGGACGATGGATTGCGCCACGATAGGGCCAACGTCGCGTACCGCCAGCAGGTCGGTTTCGGTGGCGGCAATCAGTTTGTCCAGCGAACCGAAATACCGGGCCAGATCCCTGGCAGTCGCCTCCCCGACATTACGGATGCCCAGCGCGAAAATGAAGCGCACCAGCGTGGTCGTCTTGCTGGTCTCGACCGCCGCGACCAGATTGGCCGCCGATTTCTCGGCCATGCGCGCCAGTCCGGCGAGCGTGGCCAGATCCAGGCCATAAAGGTCAGCAGGACTGTGAACCAGACCGCGCTCAACGAGCTGATCCACCAGTTTGTCGCCCAATCCCTCGATATCCATTGCCCGCCGAGAAGCGAAATGCAGCAGCGCCTGTTTGCGCTGCGCCAGGCAGTATAGCCCGCCCGTGCAGCGTGCCGCCGCCTCGCCCTCGAGCCGTATCACGTGTGAACCGCACACCGGGCAGACAGGATAATCGTGCAGGATATTGAAACGCGGCGGCTCCGGGCTGGGCCGCCGCTCGATCACCGTCGCCACGACTTCGGGAATGACGTCGCCTGCGCGCCGCACGATGACCGTATCCCCCACGCGCACGTCCTTGCGATCGATCTCGTCCTGGTTGTGCAGCGTGGCGTTGGTCACTGTCACCCCGCCGACGAATACCGGCGCCAGGCGCGCCACCGGCGTCAGCGCGCCGGTGCGGCCAACCTGCACGTCGATGCCCAGCACGGTGGTGAGCTGTTCCTGCGCCGGATACTTATGCGCCACCGCCCAGCGCGGCTCGCGCGTGACGAAGCCAAGCTCGCGCTGCAGGTCGAATCGGTTGACCTTGTAGACCACGCCGTCGATATCGAACGGCAACTGATCGCGGCGTGCCGCGATGTCGTCGTGAAAGGCGACCAATGCCGCCGCCCCTCGTCCGGTGACACGTTCGGCGCAGACTGGAATCCCCATATTCAGCAGGGCATCGAGAGTAGCGCTGTGGGTGGGCGGTAGCGTCCAACCCTGCACCTCGCCCAGTCCATAGGCAAAGAACGACAGCGGACGCTGCGCGGCCAGCTTGGGGTCGAGCTGCCGGATGCTGCCGGCTGCGCCGTTGCGCGGGTTGACCAAGGTGTCCTTGCCGGCCTCGCGCTGCTTCGCGTTGTAACGCTCAAAGTCGTCGCGCCGCATGAACGCCTCGCCGCGCACTTCCAGAACGGCAGGCGGCGATCCGGTCTGCAGACGCAAGGGAATGGCATGCACGGTACGGATGTTCTGCGTGACGTCTTCACCCGTTTCACCATCGCCACGGGTGGCGGCCTGCACCAGCACGCCATGCTCATAGCGCAGGTTGATCGCCAGGCCGTCGAATTTCAGTTCGGCTGCATATTCGACCGGCGAATCGTGCTCGCCCAGCCCCAGTTCCTTGCGCACCCTCGCGTCGAAAGCCTGCGCACCACTCGCTTCGGTATCGGTCTCGGTGCGGATCGACAGCATCGGTACCGCATGGCGCACTTTTGGAAACGCGTCGAGCGGCTTGCCGCCGACGCGGCGGGTAGGCGAATCGGGGGTAGCGAGTTCGGGGTGTGCGGCTTCGAGCGCCTGCAGTTCGCGGAACAGCCGGTCGTATTCCGCATCGGGAATGGTCGGCTGGTCGAGGACATAATAGGCGTGGTTGTGGCGCTCGATCTCCCGGCGCAGCGCAGTCGCGCGCGCCAGTACATCGGTCGGTGGCATCAGGAAAACAGACGCAGCGACCGCCGGGATCCGGATGGTACGCCGCGCGCTTCCATACGCTCGTAGATGCGCATGAGCTGGTTGCGGATTTTCTCGATGCCGGTATCGGTCAGCGGACGCAGGTTGTCGTCCACCAGGATGCCACCCGTTTCGTTGGCAAGCCTGCGGCCGAAAGACACCATGCCATCGAATACCTTCAGGCCATCCGGGACACGTGGCACGTCAAACTGCAGGGTGACGCCCTGCGAAGCCTGGCCCTCCACTGCCTCGATGGCAAACGGTTCGGCGTCATGGTTGCACAAGGCATAGAGCGGCTCGCCGCGGCTATCGAGAAACTGGAACACGCCATCGCCGCCCAATACCATGCCGCTGCTTTCCGCCTCGCGCACGATGCGCGTCAGATTGACTGTCCCCTCGCCGCGTGCCACCACATTGAGACCGATGAGCACATCGACGTCGACGCAGAAACGATCGATGGCCTGGGCCCGTTCGAGCGCATCGACCACATCGTCGCAGGCGAGGCGCAGGCCATGCGTCTGCGACGCATTCTGCAGCACGCCGCACAGGGCGGTGAGCTGCTCTTCCTGCACCGCTCCGTTGCGGTCGGCCAGTTGCAGGGTGACCATTACCTGCTGATACCGCATGTCACGCCACGGCTGAATGTCTTCCCACGACGTCGCGCCCACCGGCAGGCCGAGCCAGCGTATCGCCTTGCCCAGCGTCCGGGTCTGGTTATACGCATCGGCGAATACGCTGGCCATGACGCCATCGCAATCGATGCGGACCCGGTATTCGATCAGTTCATCATAGGGCGACGGCACCGCCGCCGGTGGGCTGGCGGGGCGACGCTCACCGGGCGTTACAGCGGCAGGGCTTAAGGCGACATTCACCTGCACAACCGCATCGTCCATCAACGCGGCATCCGCATCGAGACGCACATGGGGCTCGCCGACGCCGTTCCCGTTATCGGCTTCAAGCGCCGAATCGCGCAAGGCGGGCTCGACCCGCTCATGCGTTGCGTGCGGCCTGACCTTGTCCTGCATCAGAGCGTCGGCCGCCGGCGCCTGAAACGCCGCATCAGCCTGCTTGCGAAAACGACGCTCCTGGATCCAGTTGAATACCAGCACGGCCACCACGACGGTCACGCCGACGATCAACAAGCCGATTTGCAAATCACTCATTCATTTTTCCCGGCTGAACGGATGGGGCAGGAACGACCCGGACGAACCATTCGTCCGGCGCTACCAGGCCCAGATCATTGCGCGCGCGCTCCTCGATCGCGTCGCGTCCCTGCTTGAGGTCGTTAATCTCCGCCAGCAGGCTTGCATTGCGGGTTTCCAGGCGTTGATTCAATGCCAGCTGGATGTCGATTTTCTGCGCGCCCTCCCGTACTCTGAGCCAGCCGCCCTCACCCAGCCAGAGTGGATATTGCAACAGGACTACCGCGATGGCCAGCACCCCCGTCAACCCGTGCCTGCGGATACGCGCGACAAACCGGGTCGCGTTGAGGTCAGCCGCGCCGGCGGAACGCATCGCGTCCGGGGTAGCTCGCCGTGTCGCCGAGTTCTTCCTCGATGCGCAGCAGCTGGTTGTACTTCGCCATGCGATCGGAACGCGACAGCGAGCCGGTCTTGATCTGACGCGCATTGGTGGCCACCGCCAGATCGGCAATCGTGGTGTCCTCGGTCTCGCCCGAGCGGTGCGAAATCACCGACGTGTAGCCTGCCTGCTTGGCCATCTCGATCGCCTGGAAAGTTTCCGACAGGGTGCCGATCTGGTTGACCTTGATCAGAATCGAGTTGGCAATGTTCTTGTCGATGCCTTCCTTGAGGATTTTGGTGTTGGTGACGAAGAGGTCGTCGCCCACCAGCTGCACGCGTTTGCCGAGCTTGTCGGTCAGCAGCTTCCAGCCGTCCCAGTCGCCCTCGGCCATGCCGTCCTCGATGCTGATGACGGGGTACTTGTCGCACCAGGCCGCCAGATAATCGGTCAGTTCGGCCGAGCTCAGCTTCAGGCCTTCGGATTCGAGATGGTAACGGCCGTCCTTGTGGAATTCGGACGCCGCGCAGTCGACGCCGATGGCGACATCGATGCCGGGCTGCAGGCCGGCTTTCTCGATCGCCTGCACGATCAGCTTCAACGCCGCCTCGTGCGATTCCAGGTTCGGGGCGAAGCCACCTTCGTCGCCCACGGTGGTCGCCATGCCGGCGTCGTCCAGCAGCTTTTTCAGCGCATGGAAGACTTCGGCGCCATAGCGCAGCGCTTCGCGGAAACTCGGCGCGCCGACCGGAATCACCATGAATTCCTGCATGTCGATGTTGTTGTTGGCGTGTTCGCCGCCGTTGATGATGTTCATCATCGGCACCGGCAAAGCCATCGGCGCGGCGCCGCCGAGATAACGATAGAGCGGCAGGCCGGCCTGCTCGGCGGCGGCGCGCGCGCACGCCATCGACACCCCCAGAATCGCATTGGCGCCAAGCCGCGATTTGTTCTCGGTACCGTCGAGATCGATCATGGTGTGGTCGATGAAGGCCTGGTCTTCGACGTCGAGTCCGATGATCGCTTCGCAGATTTCCGTATTGACGTGCTCGACGGCCTTCAGCACGCCCTTGCCGAGATAGCGCGACTTGTCGCCGTCGCGCAGCTCGATCGCCTCGCGGCTGCCGGTGGAGGCGCCCGACGGCACGGCGGCACGCCCCAGCACACCGGACTCCAGCAGCACGTCGACTTCAATAGTGGGATTGCCACGGGAATCGAGAATTTCCCGGGCGATGACATCGATGATTGCGCTCAATTTGTTTCCTCAGAATTCAGTTTTCATCCGCGAAGGACGCGAAGGGGCGCGAAGAAAAAAAGACAGAACTTGGGTTTTCTTAGCGTTTCTTCGCGTCCTTCGCGGATCAGGTTTTCATCACCTTGTGTTCAATAAACCCGCGCTGTTTCACCAGCGCGTCGATTTCCTTCAGCGTTTCCAGCAGTTCTTTCATCATGCCGAGCGGCCATGCATTGGGGCCATCCGATAACGCGAGTTCCGGATTCGGATGCGTCTCGGCAAATATACCCGCCACGCCGCTGGCCACGGCCGCACGCGCCAGCACCGGCACGAACTCGCGCTGGCCGCCGCTGGTCGCGCCCTGCCCGCCCGGCTGCTGCACCGAGTGGGTGGCGTCGAACACCACCGGGCAGCCGGTGCTGCGCATGATCGCCAGACCGCGCATGTCGGACACCAGCGTGTTGTAGCCGAAGCTGACGCCGCGCTCGCACACCATGATCTGCTCGTTGCCGGCCTCACGCGCCTTGTCGACCACGTTCTGCATGTCCCAAGGGGCGAGAAACTGGCCCTTCTTGATGTTGACCGGCCGACCGGCGCGCGCGACGTTCTGGATGAAGTTGGTCTGACGGCACAGGAAGGCCGGCGTCTGCAGCACGTCGACCACCGCCGCCACTTCGTTCAGCGGCGTATCTTCGTGGACATCGGTCAACACCGGCACGCCGATCTTCGCCTTCACCTCCGACAGGATGCGCAGGCCCTCGTCGAGCCCCAGCCCGCGGAAGGACTGGGTCGACGAGCGGTTGGCCTTATCGAACGAGGACTTGTAAATGAAAGGAATGTCCAGCGACGCGCACAGTTCCTTGAGCATTCCGGCGGTATCCATCGCCAGTTGATCGGACTCGATGACGCACGGCCCGGCAATCAGAAACAGCGGCTGGTCGAGGCCGGCCTCGAAGTGACACAGTTTCATTTGGTTTGCTCCCGTTGACGCGCCAGCGCCGCCTTGACGAACGCAATGAACAGCGGATGGCCGTTGCGCGGATTGCTGGTGAACTCAGGATGGAATTGACAGCCGACGAACCAGGGATGCACCGATGTCGGCAGTTCGACCATTTCGCACAGGTCGGTGCCCGGCGCGCGCCCGGCGACGACGAGACCCTTCGCTTCAAGACCGGCCAGCAGGGTATTGTTGACTTCGTAGCGATGGCGATGGCGCTCGACGATGCTGGCAGCGCCATAGATCTCGCGCGCCAGCGTGCCTTCCTTGAGTTCGCAGGGCTGGCCGCCGAGACGCATGGTACCGCCCAGGTCGGATTGCTCGCTGCGCTTCTCGACCTGGCCGCCACGGTCGAGCCATTCGGTGATGAGGCCGATCACCGGGTGCGTGGTGGCCGGATCGAACTCGGTCGACTGCGCGTCCGCCATGCCGGCGACGTCGCGCGCGAACTCGACCACCGCGAGCTGCATGCCGAGGCAGATGCCGAGGTACGGCACCTTGTTTTCTCGCGCATAGCGGATGGCGGCGATCTTGCCTTCGACGCCACGCTTGCCGAAGCCGCCAGGAACCAGGATCGCGTCCATATCCTTGAGGCAGTCGATGCCATTTTTCTCGATCTGCTCGGAGTCGATGTAATGAATCCTGACCCGGCTCAGCGTATGCATGCCGGCGTGAATCATCGCTTCCGACAGCGACTTGTAGGATTCGGTGAGATCGACGTATTTGCCGACGAAGGCGATATTGACCGTGTGCTGCGGGTGCTCCAGCGCATGCACCAGATTTTTCCATACCGTCAGATCGGCTGCGCGCGCAAGGATATTCAACTTGTGGCAGACGATCTCGTCGAGCATCTGGTCGTGCAGCATGGCCGGGATCTTGTAGATCGAATCGGCGTCCAGCATCTGGATCACCGCTTCAGGACGCACATTGGTGAACAACGCAATTTTTCGGCGTTCGTCGACCGGGATTTCACGGTCGGCGCGACACAGCAGGATATCCGGCTGGATGCCGATCTCGCGCAGTTCCTTCACCGAGTGCTGGGTCGGCTTGGTTTTCAGTTCACCGGCGGTCGGAATGTAGGGCAACAGCGTCAGGTGAATGAAACAGGTATTGTCCTTGCCTTCTTCGAACCCCATCTGGCGGATGGCTTCCAGGAAAGGCAGCGATTCGATGTCGCCCACGGTGCCGCCGATCTCGACCATCGCCACGTCGGCGCCCCTGGCGCCTTCGCGGATGGAATGCTTGATCTCGTCGGTGATGTGCGGGATGACCTGGACCGTCCCGCCGAGGTAGTCGCCGCGGCGCTCCTTGTCGATCACCGACTTGTAGATCTGGCCGGTGGTGAAGTTGTTGCGCTTGCTCATGCGCGCGCTGGAAAAGCGCTCGTAATGGCCGAGGTCGAGGTCGGTTTCCGCACCGTCGTCGGTGACGAACACCTCGCCGTGCTGGAACGGGCTCATGGTGCCGGGATCGACGTTGATGTACGGATCGAGCTTTAACAGGGTGACACGGATACCGCGCGATTCGAGCAGCGCAGCGAGAGAAGCGGAAGCGATTCCTTTCCCGAGGGAAGAAACCACTCCACCGGTGACAAACACATACTTCGTCATTTTATAAGCGGGGGCGGGTGATGGCGGATTCTACTCCATCGCCCGTGATGGCTCAATGACACGGCCATTCAATGACTTGCCAGCCGCCGCCAGGTCGTCACCACCGTGTCGGGATTGAGCGAAATCGAGCCGATTCCCTGTTCCACCAGCCAGTCGGCCAGATCGGGATGGTCGCTCGGGCCCTGGCCGCAGATGCCAACGTATTTACCCTGCTTGTTGCACGCGGCTATGGCTTCAGCCAGCAGCCGCTTCACCGCCGGGTTGCGTTCGTCGAACCCCTCGGCCACCAGCCCGGAATCGCGGTCGATGCCGAGCGTCAGCTGGGTGAGGTCGTTGCTGCCGATGGAAAAGCCGTCGACGTAATGCAGGAAATCCCCGGCCAGCAGCACGTTCGACGGGATTTCGCACATCATGATCAGCCGCAGACCGTTCTCGCCGCGCCTGAGGCCGTTGTCGGCCAGCAAGCCGACCACCGCCGCGCACTCTTCCACCGTGCGCACGAAGGGAATCATCATCTCGACGTTGGAGAAACCCAGCGTCTCGCGCACCTTTTTCAACGCCCGGCATTCCAGCTCGAACGCCGGACGGAACAGCGCCGACACGTAGCGCGCCGCGCCGCGCAGCCCCAGCATGGGGTTCTCCTCCTTCGGCTCGTAGCGTTCGCCGCCCACGAGATTGGCGTATTCGTTGGACTTGAAGTCGCTCAATCGCACGATCACCGGCTGCGGCCAGAACGCGGCCGCCAGCGTGGCGATGCCCTCGGCCAGTTTTTCAACATAGAACGACACCGGATCGGCGTAACCGGCCGTGCGCCGGTCGATTTCATCGCGCACATCCTGCGGCTGGCTGGCATGGTCGAGCAGCGCCAGCGGGTGCACGCCGATGGTGCGCGCGATGATGAACTCCAGCCGCGCAAGGCCGACGCCGTGATTGGGAATCTGCGCGAATTCGAAGGCGCGCTCGGGATTGCCGACGTTCATCATCAGCTTGACCGGCGGTTCGGGCAGCGCCTCGCTCGCCAGCGTCTCCACCTCGAACGCCAGCCTGCCGGCGTAGACCTTGCCGGTGTCGCCTTCGGCGCATGACACCGTTACCAGTTCGCCATCCTTCAGCACCGTGGTCGCGTTGCCCGCGCCGACCACCGCGGGAATGCCCAGTTCGCGCGCCACGATGGCAGCGTGGCAGGTGCGCCCGCCGCGGTTGGTGACGATGGCCGCCGCGCGCTTCATCACCGGCTCCCAGTCGGGGTCGGTCATGTCGGTGACGAGAATATCGCCTGGCTGCACACGGTTCATTTCGGCCGGGCTGGCGATCACCCGCACCTTGCCGGCGCCAATCTTCTGGCCGATGGCGCGACCGCTGATGCGCACCTCGCCGCTGCCCTTCAGCACATAGCGTTCGATCGTGCCGCCGCTGCGCGCCTTCACGGTTTCCGGACGCGCCTGCACGATGAAGAGTTCACCGGTTTCACCATCCTTGGCCCACTCGACGTCCATCGGCCGGGCATAGTGGCGTTCGATCTGCACCGCCTGGCGCGCCAGTTCCAGCACTTCGGCGTCGGTCAGCGCGAACTGCCGGCGCAGCTCCAGCGGAGTCTCCTCGATCGCGGTGGCGCCATCGCGCCAGACCATGCGGATGGCTTTTTCGCCGAGCTCGCGCCGCACCACGGCGGGGAAGCCCTGCGCCAGCGTCGGCTTGTGCACGTAGAACTCGTCCGGGTTGACCGAGCCCTGCACCACCGTCTCGCCCAGACCGTAGGCGGCGGTGATGAACACCACGTCGCGAAACCCGGATTCGGTGTCCAGCGTGAACAGCACGCCGGAACACGCGATGTCGGAACGCACCATGCGCTGGATGCCGGCGGACAGCGCCACGTCGGCGT
>CAYVOR010000023.1:0-31213 GCA_964452995.1 uncultured Thiobacillus sp. | reverse complement strand
TCATCGCCTGCAAGGCCATTTCCAACGTGGTGAACAAGGGCGCGCTGCTGGGCGTGATGGGCGCACTGGATAGTGAGAACGTGCAGGGTGAAACGCAGAAGAAACTCGACGTCATCACCAACGACATCATGATCCGCGCCAACGAGTGGGCCGGTCACCTTGCCGGTATGGCATCGGAGGAAATGGACGATGTCTATGCCATCCCCGGCCAGTACCCGCTCGGCAAGTACCTGCTGGTATTCGATCCGCTCGACGGCTCGTCGAACGTCGACGTGAATATTTCCGTGGGCACCATCTTCTCGATCCTGAAGGCTCCGGTTGCCGGTCGCACCGCCAAGGCGGCAGACTTCCTGCAGCCCGGCACCCGGCAGGTGTGCGCCGGCTACGCGATCTACGGTTCCTCGACCATGCTGGTGCTGACCTTCGGCCACGGCACCAACGGTTTCACGCTCGACCGCGACGTCGGCGAGTTCGTGCTGACCCATCCCAATATGACCATCCCCGCCGACACCACGGAATTCGCCATCAACGCGTCCAACATGCGCTTCTGGGAAAAGCCGGTGCAGCGCTACGTCGACGAATGTCTGGCCGGCAAAACCGGCCCGCGCGGCAAGGACTTCAACATGCGCTGGGTGGCATCGATGGTTGCTGAAGTACACCGAATCCTGACCCGCGGCGGCATCTTCATGTACCCCAAGGACACCAAGGATCCCGCCAAGGCCGGCAAGCTGCGCCTGCTGTACGAAGCCAACCCGATGGCCTTCATCGTCGAGCAGGCCGGTGGCGCCGCCACCACCGGCCGCGAGCGCATCCTCGACCTCAATCCCGATGGCCTGCACCAGCGCGTGCCGGTGATTCTGGGATCGAAGAGTGAAGTCGATACCGTGACCGGCTACCACCACGAAAAGGCCGCGTAAACGCGGGTCGACGCCGCAATGAAAAAGCCGGACATTGTCCGGCTTTTTCATTGCGCGTATGCCGCTACGCCGCCACCCGGCGCAGGCCAGCCCGCATCAGCTTGACGCATTCCTCAGGCGGCAGGGGCTGGCTGAACAGATAGCCCTGGGCCTGATCGCAGTGATGGGCTCGCAGATACGCCAGTTGCACCTCGGTCTCGACGCCTTCCGCGACGACGGTCAGGCCGAGACTGCCAGCCAGCGTGATGATGGCGCGCACGATGGCGGTGTCATTCTCGTCGCCCGGAATATCGCGTATGAACGAGCGGTCGATCTTCAGGCAATGGATGGGAAAGCTCTTCAGGTAACTGAGCGAGGAATACCCGGTACCGAAATCGTCCACCGCGATGCGAAGCCCCAGCCGCTCCAGGTCAGCCAGCACGGTGGCGGCCGTCGCCAGATTGTCCATGATCGACGACTCGGTGAGTTCCAGTTCGAGGTCGGCCGCCGCCAGTCCGGTATCGCGCAGGGCCGCACTAACCTCCTCCACCAGATCTTTTTGACGAAACTGACGGGTCGACAGGTTGACTGCCATGGTGCCGGCCAGCAGACCTGCATCCTGCCAGGCGCGCATTTGACGACAGGCCTCGCGCACCACCCAATCGCCGATCGGCAAAATGAGACCGGTATGCTCGGCAACCGGAATGAATTCGTCAGGGCTGACCGTGCCCAGTTCCGCCGCCTGCCAGCGCAACAGCGCTTCCCACCCCATCAGACGACCGGTCCGGATTTCCAGCTTGGGCTGGTAGTACAACATGAATTCCTTGCGTTCCAGCGCCTGCTTGAGGCGCGCTTCAAGCAGCACACGGCGCTGGATTTCTTCGGACAGATCGTGACTGAATACATGGAAACGATGACGTCCGGTCAATTTGGCGCGATGCAGGGCCAGATCGGCATAACGCATCAGCATGCTGGCCGACTCGCCATGGGCCGGATAGCTGACGATACCGATGCTGACGCCGATCCCCACGCGATCGCTGCCGATATCGAACTCCCGCCCCATGGCTTCCAGCAGGCTCTGTCCCACCTGCTTGGCCTGTTCGGTGGAAGCGTTCTCCAGCAGAATCATGAATTCGTCGCCGCTGAAACGCGCCAGAAAAGCAGAGCGCGGCAGCGTCGCCCGAATGCGTTCGGCAACCGCCACCAGCAACATGTCGCCGTATTCATGGCCCAGTGTGTCGTTCACGTTCTGGAAATGGTCGAGATCGAGCAGCATCACGGTACAGGGCACCGTCTCGTTGCAGACGCGAACCGACTGACCGAGCCGCTCGCTGAACGCAGTCCGGTTCGGCAGTCCGGTCAGATCGTCATGCGTGAGCATGTGGCGCATCTGGCGGAACGGGCGGTTCACCGCCTCGGCGTAGATCGCGCGATAGAGAAAATAATAGGCAAACACCTTGTAGGTATGCCCCAGCAGGTTGGCCGTACTACTCACCTGCACATAGACCACAAAGAACAGCTCGGCCGCTGCCATCAGCAGCAGAGCCAGCCTCAGGCTCTCGAAATCGCAGTGGGTGATCCTTGCACGGCGCAGATACAGCAGGACGGCGATCGCAAGATAGAGACCGAACACCCCCCATTCGAGCGTCAGTTTGAGCGTGGTCAATCCCTCGCCGATGACATACATTGCCGGAATGACGTCGGGCGATGTCAGCAGTCCGTAAGACAGCAACCCCAGCATCAGCAGTACGACCATGCAGGCATGGCGGCTGACCGGGGCTCGCGTGGCTGACGTGTCCGGAAGCAGCACATACGCAAGCAGGCCCGTCCCGGCTGCCAGACGGCCGCACAGCCAGAACAGAATGGATTTGTGAGGAGAATTCGGACTGACCAGGTCCGGCATGCCGGTATAGGACAGGAAATGCAGGGTATCGAACACCGCTACCGCCAGGAACGCGCAGCCCAGCGCCACGGAACGGATCGAGCGCACGGATTCCTGTGCGCCAAGGCCGGTAAAGAAAACCAGTGCAGCCACGATGACGGCAAAGATTTCCATCACCGAATGGACCGCCAGGAAAGCCGGCACCGAGAGCGTCAGTTGATTGGCGGGAAACACCTGCCACAGCAGCAACGGGATACTGGCGGACAACAGCAGTAAACCGACGCGACGGTGGGCGTCCTGTCCAGGCATGCTCATTGAAGCAGGTTGTCCTCTCTTGGATGGAGGGTTGAACGATTAACCACACTGACGAATAAAGTATTCCGGTTTTACCCCGCCCGGTCAACGTTCCTGCGTGCAAACCCGGCAGATGGAACGGGGACGTTTATCCGCTTGCCGTACCACGATAACGGCAGGAAGCCGTCACACTTGAAGCCGACATGGCGACTTGCCGTCGGCGGGACAGCATGCCCGGAAATGGGCGCAGGATAGGTGCGGCCGACAATCACGCCGTGACGTGCCGGTTCGCGCATGCAAGCGCGTGAGACCGCGCGGCATGGCCGAAATCCCGCAGAGCGCGGCGAAACCACACCCGGGCACGCGCCTATTCAGGCATGGGGCAGGAAGGTCGCTATAGTGGTAAGGCAAGTTGAAATAAGGAGTACTTGCCGGATTCGAGGCAGATTACAATGGGAACGCAACCATGGATACCGTCAACCTGACCCATAACTTCCTGATCGCCATGCCGGGCATGGTCGATCCCAATTTCAACGGCACCTTGACCTATATTTGCGACCACAGCGATCAGGGCGCCCTCGGTGTGGTGGTCAACCGTCCGATCGATCTGGATCTGTCGACCCTGTTCGAGCAGATCGGGCTGTCGCTGCCGGAACGCCTGCACCACGATGCCGTGTATTTCGGCGGCCCGGTGCAGACCGAGCGCGGATTCGTGCTGCATACGCCGCCACTCACTTTCAGCTCAACGCTCACGGTCAATGACGTAGTCAGCCTGACCACGTCGAAAGACGTGCTCGAAGCCGTGAGCCAGGGTGCGGGACCGGAAAAATTCATGGTGTCGCTGGGTTATGCGGGCTGGTCGCCCGGCCAGCTCGAAGACGAGCTCAAGCAGAACGCATGGCTATCGGTGGCCGCCGATCCGCAGGTAATTTTCGATCTGGCGCCCGAAGATCGTCTGTCTGCCGCGATGAAACTGCTGGGGATCGACTTCGCCAGCCTGTCCGAAGAAGCCGGGCACGCTTGAACCCGGAGCATACCCACGGCACCGTGCTGGCCCTCGACCTGGGACTGAAGCGGACCGGCGTGGCCTCGGGCGATCTGTCGATTGGAATCGCCCATCCCCTCACCGTCATTCAGGCCGACTCGACAGATGCCCGGCTCACCGCCATCGGCAAGCTTGTGGCGGAATGGCAGCCGGTGCTGCTGGTGCTTGGCCTGCCAACCCACGCCGACGGCAGCGAGCATGAGATGACGCGGGTGGCCCGAAACTTCGCACATAAATTAGAATCCCGTTTCACGCTCCCGGTTTTTCTGGTGGACGAGCGCCATACGAGCACGGCGGCCGAATCCGAATTGCACGCGCGCGGCATCCACGGCAAGAAAAACAAGGCGCTGACCGATGCCGTCGCCGCTCAACTCATATTGCAGGGTTTTTTCGATGCACGCCTC
Source organism: uncultured Thiobacillus sp. (assembly GCA_964452995.1). Taxonomy (GTDB): domain Bacteria; phylum Pseudomonadota; class Gammaproteobacteria; order Burkholderiales; family Thiobacillaceae; genus Thiobacillus. Next base: position 26,692 of record CAYVOR010000023.1, on the reverse strand, counting down.
ATTGCCTGATGCCAACACCCTGATCGCGCGGCTCGCCGACGCCATCGCCCCCACGCTCACACCGGACACGCTGATCGTCGGCATCCATACCGGCGGCGTATGGATAGCCGAGCGCCTGCATGCGCAGCTGCAGTGCGGCCAGCCGCTCGGCACGCTCGACATCTCGTTCTACCGCGACGATTTTTCGCGCATCGGGCTGCATCCGCAGGTCAAGCCGTCCAATCTGCCCGTCGACCTGGAAGGCCGCGACATCCTGCTGGTCGACGACGTGCTGCATACCGGTCGCACGGTGCGCGCGGCGATGAACGAACTGTTCGATTATGGCCGTCCTGCTTCGATCCGGCTGGCCGTGCTGGTCGACCGCGGCAGCCACGAGCTGCCGATCCGCCCCGATTTCGCCGGTCTGACGATGACCGTTCCTGACCACCAGAACATCAACCTTTCCCGCCTCGACGATGGCCATCTGACCCTCAGCCTTGCATGAACCGACAACTCACTCAAGACGGCAGGCTACGCCACCTGCTCACTCTCGACGGCCTGCCGCGCGCCATCGTCACACAAATTCTGGACACCGCCGAATCCTTCATGGACGTGGGCGAACGCGAGGTGAAGAAGGTTCCGCTGCTACGCGGAAAAAGCATTTTCAACCTGTTTTTCGAGCCTTCGACGCGCACCCGCACCACCTTCGAGATCGCCGCCAAGCGCCTGTCGGCCGACGTGGTCAACCTCAACATCGCGACCTCGAGCCAGACCAAGGGTGAGGCGATCCTCGACACCGTCGACAATCTCGCCGCCATGCACGCCGACATGTTCATCGTGCGTCACGCACAATCGGGGGCGGCACACTTCATCGCACAGCACGTGGCGCCGCATATCTCGGTGGTCAACGCGGGCGACGGCCGTCACGCACACCCGACCCAGGGACTGCTCGACATGTTCACCATCCGCCGCTTCAAGGGCGAGTTTCATAACCTGACCGTGGCCATCGTCGGCGACGTGCTGCATTCGCGCGTGGCGCGTTCGCAGATTCACGCGCTGACCACGCTGGGTGTGCCGGAAGTCCGTGTTATTGGCCCGAAAACCCTGCTGCCTGCCGGCGTCGAACAGATGGGTGTCAGGGTGTTCCACGACATGGAAGCCGGCCTCGCCGGCTGCGACGTGATCATCATGCTGCGTCTGCAGAACGAGCGCATGAAAGGCGCACGACTGCCCAGTGCACAGGAATACTTCAAGTTTTTTGGCCTGACGCCGGAAAAACTCGCACTCGCCAAACCGGATGCCATCGTGATGCATCCGGGGCCGATGAATCGCGGCGTGGAGATCGCGTCCGAGGTGGCCGACGGCCCGCAATCGGTCATTTTGCCGCAGGTGACCTACGGCATTGCGGTGCGCATGGCGGTAATGGCCATGCTGGCAGGGGCGGGAAACGCATGAAAATCCATATCAAGAACGGGCGCGTGATCGACCCGATGAACAAGCGCGACGAAGTTGCCGACGTCTTCGTGGCGGCGTGCAAGATCGCCGCCATCGGCCAGAAACCCGCCGATTTCCGTGCCAACCGCACAATCGATGCGACGGGTCTCATCGTCTGCCCTGGTCTGATCGATCTGTCGGTGCGACTGCGTGAGCCTGGTTTCGAGTACCGTGCTACGCTGGAATCGGAAATGCTCGCCGCTGCCGCCGGCGGGATCACCTCGCTCGCCTGCCCGCCCGACACCGACCCGCCGCTCGATGAGCCGGGTCTGGTGGAAATGCTGAAATTCCGTGCCCGCAATCTGCCCGGGCCGCGTGTGTATCCGATCGGTGCGATGACGCAGAAGCTCGAAGGGCAGATGCTCACCGAGATGGCCGAGTTGACCGAAGCGGGTTGCCGCGCCTTCACTCAGGCCGATGCGCCGATGACCGATACGCTGGTTTTGCTGCGCGCCATGGAATACGCCGCCACCTTCGGTTTCAGTCTATGGCTGCGACCACAGGACATAACCCTGGCGCGCGGCGGCTTCGCACACGACGGGGCGGTGGCCACGCGTCTCGGCCTGCCGGGCATTCCGGCGCTGGCCGAGACGGTGGCGCTGGCGACCATCCTGCAACTGGCACGCGAAACCGGCGCCCGTATCCATATTGCCCGCCTGTCGACGCGCGAAGGTATTGCGATGGTGCGTGCGGCCAAGGCTCAGGGACTCGCCGTGACCTGCGACGTCGCCTGCACCCATGTGCACCTGTCGGAAAATGACCTCATGGGTTTCGATTCGCATCTGCATCTGGTGCCGCCGCTCAGAAGCCTGCGTGACCGCGATGCCATCCGCGAAGCCTTGCGCGACGGTTCCATCGACGCGCTGTGCTCTGACCACACGCCGGTTGACGAGGACGTGAAACAGGTGCCTTTCGGCGAGTCGGCTCCGGGCGCCTCGGGTGTCGAACTGCTGCTGCCGCTGACGCTGAAATGGGCCCGCGAGATGGGCGTGCCGTTGATGCAGGCACTCGATCTGATTTCCTGGAAACCGGCACAGATCCTGGGCGTGCCGGGCGGAAACCTGTCGATCGGCAGCTACGCCGATCTCTGCCTGTTCGACGAATCGGCCGAATGGGTCGTGACCCCCAAAACCCTGTCCAGTCAGGGTGACAACACGCCTTTCCTGAATTATCCGATGCAGGGCCGGGTGCGCTACACCGTGATCGACGGCCATATCGATTTTGAAGCCCCCTGCTAGTCGCGACGCATTGTATGGCGGATGAGCTTTCCGCCATGCGCCGCGCCGCCTATCCATCGCTGCTCCTCAGCCTGCTTGCTGGCGCGGCGGCCGTTGCCGGCTTCGCACCGTTCGGGCTTTGGCCCCTGCCTGTACTCAGCCTGGCCTTGCTGTTCGTGCAACTCGCGCGCACTTCATCCTGGCAGGCTGGATTTCTGATCGGCCTGGCTTGGGGGCTGGGATTTTTTCTGGCCGGCGTGAGCTGGGTCTTTGTCAGCCTGTGGGTATACGGCGGCATGTCCGTGTGGCTGGCGGGGCTCGCCACCTTGTCGTTCTGTGCATTTCTCGCGCTGTTCCCGGCGGCAGTCGGTGCGCTGCAGACGCATGGGCGCCGCATACCTTCGTTCAGAATCGTGTTGTTGCTTCCGCTTGCCTGGAGCGTGTCGGAATGGGTGCGCGGCTGGATTTTCACCGGCTTCCCCTGGCTGGTCACGGGCTACTCGCAGGTACCAAACGGCCCGCTGGCCGGTTACGCCCCGCTCATCGGCGTATATGGCGTCTCGTTTTTGCTGGCGCTGATCGCAGGCCTGCTGGCGTGGAGCATGATGCCGCGCGCGCCGTGGACGATTCGTGTCTGGGCGGCGACGGCCATCGTGGCGCTGGGAGTGGGCGGCCAGGTTCTGCGCGGCATTCAATGGGCGCATCCCGAGGGGGCACCGACTTCGGTTGCACTGCTGCAGGGCAACATCCCGCAGGACATGAAGTGGCAGCCCGAAAAAACCCGCGCCACGCTGGAAAGCTACGCGCGCATGGCCGCAGTGTCGCCCGCACGCCTGATCGTATTGCCGGAAACGGCGCTGCCCCTGTTCGAGTCCGAGCTCCCGGACACCTACCGTGCCGGGCTGATCGCGCTGGGCCGGGACAACGGCGGCGATGTGCTGGCCGGGCTGCCGACCGGCTCGCTGGATGGCGCCTACTACAACAGCGTCGTCAGTTTCGGCAGCGCGCCCAGCCAGCGCTACAGCAAAGTGCACCTGGTGCCGTTCGGCGAATTCATCCCGCTGAAGGCGGTGTGGGGCTGGGTCATCAAGGTCTTGCACATCCCGCTCGCCGATTTCGCGCGCGGGGGTCTCGACCAGCGCCCGCTCGCCATCGGCGGTCAGCGGGTGGCCGCCGACATCTGCTACGAAGACGCGTTTGGCGAGGAAATCATCCGCCAGCTGCCGGAAGCAAGCGTGCTGGTCAATGTCAGCAATCTGGCCTGGTTCGGCGATTCGCTGGCGCCCTGGCAGCACGCGCAGATGTCGCAGATGCGCGCACTGGAAACCGGACGCATGATGCTGCGCGCAACCAATACCGGCGTCACGGCGATTATCGACGCGAAAGGCCGCATGCTGGCCAGCCTGCCGCTCTTCACTGCCGGCAGCCTGTCCGGCGACATCCAGGGCTATGGCGGCAGCACGCCGTATGTGCGCTGGGGCAATGCACCGATACTGGTGCTATGGGGAATACTGGGAATCGTCCTGCTGATGGCCGCGCTCTACCCGCAAGGGGCAGGCCGTGGCTGTACAGCCGCTAAAGCGGCAACAGCCACGCTCAGGCGGCGGCCCTGATCCGCGTGGCATTGCGGCCACCGCGCTTGGCTTCCAGCAAGGCCGCATCGGCGCGTGCCAGCGCCTCGTTTTCCTCGCGGTCGTCACGGCTGAATTCGGACATGCCGCCGCTCCACGACAACTTTTGCGTCACGCCGGGGATGAGCTCGACGCTCTCCGGCATGTTGGCGCGCAGGCGCTCGGCCAGCTCGTGGGCGCGATCAAGCGGCGTGTAGGGAAACACCACGCAGAATTCGTCGCCACCCAGCCGGGCAATGAAGTCGCTGTTGCGCAGGCAGGCTTTCAGCGCATTGCCGAACTTGATGATGAGCTGGTCGCCTGCCTCGTGGCCGAAGGTATCGTTAACCTGCTTGAAGTTGTCGATGTCGAGAATCAGCAGGCTATGAGTCCAGCCATCCTTCAGCGTGGCGAACAGTTCCTTTTGCTTCTCGTCAAAGGCCCGCCGGTTGTTGACCTGCGACAGGTGGTCGACCCGTGCCTGCGACGAGACTTCCTTCTGCCGCCCCAGCATCACCTTGCCAAGCTTCAGCATGGTTTCGAGCGGCATCTGGAATTCCGTCAGGCTGACCGGATAATCGGCCCGCAAACGCTGCTGACGCAAATCGTTGGTGAATTTCACCAGCATGCGCAGATTGTCGCTCACCCGGTTGCGCACCGCCAGGGTCGTGCCCGCCACCAGGATGGCAATGATCAGACTGACCACCAGCCAGCCCAGCAGATAGGGCGCGATGCTCTCAACGATCGGCGTGACCGGGCGCCATATGGCAATCTGCCAGGGCGTACCGGCCAGCGCAATCAAGCTGGGGTGAACGTTCCGCTTGATGGCCTGATTGCCGCGCCGCATCAGCACCATGGTCGAACCGTCGCTGCCGTTCTGCTGCAATTCGGCATAGGCCGCGGCATCTGGCAACGGCAAGGTGTCGAACAGCGCCTGCAACTGCGGCACGCTCTGTTCGACGATGACATAGCCGAGACGCGTGCCGTCAGCCCCAGTCACCGGATGCGAAAGAGACAGGTTGAAGGTGGCCGTGGTGGTCGCCCCGTTACCGCCCCCGGCGGTAGCCAGCAGTTTTCGCGTATCGCCCGGCAAAAATCCGGGCAACAACTGACGCTGGCCTTCCGTGACGAACAGCACGGTCGCATCCTGGTTCAGCGCCTGCAGGTTGGTGGCCTGCGCCTGGCATACCTCTGGCGATGCGCTGGCAAAACACGCCAGCGTCTGCGGATGCGCGGCAATTTGTGCCGCACTGCGCTTCATGGCATCGGCCAGAAACTCGATCTGCGTCGCCATCACCGGTTTGCCCAGTTCTTCCAGTGCCGGCTGCGTCTGGGAACGCATCAGAAAAATCGTGGATGCGACGAGCCCTGCCAGCAGCACCAGCGCTGCAGCCAGGATCAGGCCAAACCGCGATATGGATATATGGGGCATGACTGCGCCAGCCGGCTCTCCAACCTCTTAGTATTTATTCTCCGCAATGACGGATGCCCAAGCGTCAGGCAATCCGTCGACATGGCTTGCATGCAGCAAATTCCATGCCCTGATGTGCACGTACCCGGCAAACCGGCCTGCCAGGTGCGTTTACTACCTTGGTGTAAAAAATATCGACACTACTGGCGGCCTGTGCTGCCGAACCCGCCCTCGCCGCGTTCACTGTCCGAAAACGCATCCACCACATTGAATTCGGCCTGCACGACCGGAACGATGACGAGCTGGGCCAGCCGTTCCATCGGCGTCAGCTCGAACGCCTGCTGTCCGCGATTCCAGGCGGAGACCATGAGCTGGCCTTGATAGTCGGAATCGATCAGGCCCACCAGATTGCCCAGCACGATGCCGTGCTTGTGCCCCAGACCGGAACGCGGAAGGATCAGCGCGGCATAGCCGGGATCGGCCAGATGGATCGCCAAGCCGGTCGGAATCAGCCGGGTTTCGCCTGGCGCCAGGATGATCGGGCCATCGATACAGGCGCGCAGATCGAGTCCGGCCGCGCCCGGCGTCGCGTAATGCGGCAACTGATCGCGCAGGCGGGCGTCGAGAATCTTCACATCCATCTTCATTTTCGTCGGGATTTCGTCAGGTAAGCAGGGTGGCCAGGTGGCGGATCAGATGTCGCGCCTGGATGAGTTTGTCGGCCCGCGGCAGCGGATGCCGGCCCCGGTCGTCGAACAGCACCAGTTCGGCGCTGTCCCGACCGAGCGTGTCCTGCGCCAGGTTGCCAACCAGCAGCGGCAGCTTCTTTTTCAGGCGCTTGGCTTCGGCATGCTCGGCCAGTCGCTCGGTCTCGGCAGCGAACCCCACGCAAAACGGCGCATCGGGCAGGGCGGCCACTTCGGCCAGGATGTCGGGATTGGGAACCAGATGCAGCGTGAGCCCCGCGTCGATTTTCTTGATTTTCTGCGTCGCAGCGGCGTCCACCCGGTAATCGGCCACCGCCGCCACCGAAATGAAGACGTCGCACGGTAACGCATGCAGGACCGCCTCGCGCATCTCGGCTGCGCTGTGCACGTCGATCCGGTGCACGCCTGCCGGCGTGGCGAGACAGGTCGGCCCCGAGATCAGGCACACGTCGGCGCCTGCCTCGGCCGCGGCCTGCGCAACCGCATAGCCCATCTTGCCCGAACTCCGGTTGGTCAGCCCGCGCACCGGATCGATCGCCTCGAATGTGGAGCCGGCCGTGACCAGAATCCGTTTGCCCGCCAGCACGCCCTGGCCCAGCAGGCCCGGCAGACACGCCAGGAGATCGGCCGGCTCCAGCATGCGTCCGGGACCGGTTTCGCCGCACGCCTGTTCGCCTGCCGCTGGCCCCAGTAGTTGCACGCTATCACTGCGTAATTGTTCAAGATTGCGTTGGGTCGCCGCCGCCGCCCACATTTCCCGGTTCATCGCCGGCGCCACCGCCAGCTTGCAGGTACGGGCCAGACACAGCGTCGTCAAGAGATCGTCGGCCCGACCCTGCGCGAGTTTTGCCAGGAAATCGGCCGAGGCGGGCGCCACCAGGATGAGGTCGGCGTCACGCGACAGATGGATATGCGCCATGCCGTCACCCGCGGCGGCGTCCCACAGCGAAGTCAGCACCGGCTGGCCGGACAACGCCTGGAAGGTCAGCGGCGTGACGAATTGCCGGGCGGCCGCCGTCATCGCCACCCGCACCTCAGCGCCCGCCTTGACCAGCAGGCGACACAGCTCCGCTGCCTTGTAGGCAGCGATACCGCCGGTCACCCCCAGAACGATTTTTTTGCCTGCCAGCGACACGATCTCGATTCCCTGCCCGCTTTCCACGAAAATGGCACATTCTACGGGAGGGGGAAGGGTCATGGCGATTCGGGACTGGCCAGAGGACATGCGTCCGCGCGAAAAGCTGCTGAAGCAGGGCGCCGCGGCCCTGACCGATGCCGAACTGGTCGCGGTTTTCCTGCGCACCGGCGTGGTCGGCAAAAGCGCGGTCGATCTCGGTCGCGAACTGCTCGAACGCTTTGGCGGACTGGGCGGCCTGTGCCGTGCCGATAAAAAAGCCGCATGCGAGGCGCCCGGCGTCGGCGAAGCCAAATACGCGCTGCTGCAGGCGGTGATGGAAATGGCGCGGCGCACCCTGGCCGAAGACATGCAGGCTGGCGACGCCCTCACCTCTCCCGCTGCCGTGCGCGATTACCTGCGGTTGCTGCTACGCGGCAAGGAATACGAAGTGTTCTGCTGCGTGTTTCTCGATGCCCAGAACCGCGTGATCGCGGTGGAGGAACTGTTTCGCGGCACGTTGACGCAAACCAGCGTCTACCCGCGCGAGATCGTCAAGCGCTCGCTCTCGCACAATGCCGCCGCGCTGATCCTGGCGCACAACCATCCGAGCGGCGTGGCCGAGCCGAGCCAGGCCGACCGCAGCCTGACCCGGAAGCTGGCGGATGCGCTATCCCTGGTGGACATACGCGTGCTTGACCATTTCATCGTGGCGGGCGCGTCTTCCCTGTCCTTCATGGAGTCGGGCCATCTTTGAGACCGTGCCGAACTTGCTTCGCACTTGAGAGCTGTGATATAAATCGCGGTTCTCGGGTTGACCCATCGTGTCGGCCCGACCGGTTAACCCTCAATTTCTGGAGCAGCATCATGGCTCGCGTATGTGTCGTAACGGGCAAGAAGCCCATGGTCGGAAACAACGTTTCCCACGCCAACAATAAAACCAAGCGTCGTTTTCTGCCCAACCTGCAGTACCGCCGGTTCTGGGTCGAGAGCGAGAACCGCTGGGTTCGTCTGCGTTTGTCCACTGCGGCGCTGCGCACCATCGACAAGAACGGCATCGAGTCCGTGCTGGCCGACCTGCGTGCCCGCGGCGAAGCCGTTTAAGGAGACCCCCCATGGCTAAAGGCGGACGCGAAAAAATCAAGCTGGAGTCCACTGCGGGCACCGGCCACTTCTACACCACCACCAAGAACAAGAAGACCATGCCCGAGAAGATGGAGATCAGCAAATTCGATCCCAAGGCTCGCAAGCATGTGCTGTACAAGGAAACCAAGCTGAAATAACCATTTCAGCGTTTCCTGAAGTCAAAACCGCCTTGCCGGCACGCGTTACGCCGGCAAGCGCACCATCCTGAGCGTATCGACCACATTCCCGTCACCCGTCGAATCCGACAGCACGACCGCCGGGTTGCCGGATCGCGCGAGTGCGTGCGCATATAGCCACTGCGCCGCCCCGGCGATGCGCGCCGGCAGTTCAAGTCCGGATCCGTCATACAGGGGCGCTACGCCCCATACCAGCGCGAGACTGCGATACAGGCTCTGCGAATCCGTGAGGGCGATGACCGTGGCCTGCGGTCTGAATCGCGCAATTGCAGCGACCGACGCGAGGCTGCGTGCGTGGATGATGATCGCACGCGCCTCCAGTTGTTGCGCGAGCTGGCATGCGGCGAGGCCGACCGCCTCGTCGTCCAGTATGGCTCCGCTGTGCGCCAGACGGCCCTGCGCCATCGACGCTGCATATTCGGCTTCGGTTGCCGTGAGCACGCGCCGCAGCATGTGCACCGCCGCGACCGGATTTTTACCCACGGCACTTTCTGCCGACAGCATGACCGCGTCGGTTCCATCGAGTACGGCATTGGCGATATCGGTCACTTCGGCCCGCGTCGGATGTTCGTGCTCGACCATCGATTCGAGCATCTGGGTCGCCGTGACGACCGGACGGGCGCTGGCATTCGCGGCGGCGATAATCCGTTTTTGCACCAGCGGAATCTCCGCGAGGTCGGTTTCGACCCCCAGATCGCCGCGCGCGACCATCACTGCGTCGGCGGACGCAATGATCGAATCGAGATCCGCCAGTGCATGGCGCGTCTCGATTTTCGCCATCACGAGCGGTTGACGGCCGTCCGGGAGCGAGGCGCGCACCCGCGCCAGATCGTCAGCGCTCTGGACGAACGAAACGCCGACCCAGTCGACGCCTTCAGCCACCGCAAACGCCAGATGCCTGCGATCGTCGCGGGTAGGGACAAGTGCGGACAGGCGGGACTCGGGCACATTGATGCCCGAACCCGAGCGCAGCGTGCCGCCGATCACGACTTCACACTCGACGCGGCCGGCGGCTACGGCTATCACCCGAAGCTCGATCGAGCCGTCTGCAAGAAACACGGTTTCGCCGGGACGAAGCGCTTCCAGCAACTCGGGATGGCGCACCGGAAGCGTATTGGAATCGTGTGGCGCTTCTGTCAGCGATACGTGTGATCCATCAACCAGCTGGTACGCGTCATCCTGCAGGGAACCGACCCGGAACTTGGGGCCCGGCAGGTCGGCCAGGATCGCGACCGGTCGCGCCATCTGGCCAGCCACATCGCGCACCTGCCGGATGCGGCGCGCATGGTCGGCGTGGTCGCCGTGCGACAGGTTGAGGCGGGCGACGTCCATCCCTGCGGCGATCATCCGCCGCATCACATCCGGCGGATCAGTGGCCGGTCCCAATGTGCAAACGATTTTCGTGCGCTGCCAAGTGTGATCAGCCATCCTAGAAATCGCAGTTGGGCGCACTCGATGGTGCGTCTGGCCGGGTGCCTGCCACGAAGCGAGGAGGCGGCAGGCCAAGGCCTGCAACGATGCGCGACAAAGGCACCCGCACGGCCAGGCGTGCCGGCGGGTGCGTGGCGAATTCACCCGGAAGGTGGGCGTGATCAAAGGCAGGAAAATCAATGTTCATGTTGCATTCCACAGCGTTATGAGCGGTCAACGGCGGGTTTCAGGATCATGGGCATTGCGCCATCTTAGCAGGCGGGCGGATCTGTGACGCCGCGGCTGCCGGTCGCTGCCATCAAGGCTGAACCAGACTGATTGCAGACGATAAAAACCCGCCGGTTGGCGGGTTTATTGGGGCTGCGCGGTGACCTAAACCTGCCTGTTCTCATGCAGGCGGATGCAGCAGAGTCATCCGCCTGCAATCAGGCGTAACTGCGCAGGCGCACCGAAAAATCCTGTAATGAGCGGATCCCGCTCTCTTCCGCGCGCTTGCACCAGGCCTGTAGTTGATCGAGCAACTGCTCACGGCTGGCAGTGGAGCGGCCCCAGATGGCGGCCAGTTCCTGCCGCATCCGGTAGACCGTTTGCAGACGCTCGCTCTTGCCCAGCAGCGTATCAAGCTCGGCCTTGTCGGATGCGGCCAGCTCGGCCGGTTCCTTGTTCAGCCAGCGGCGGAAGCTGTTGAAGTTCCAGTTCTGCGGCAGGTTGGCCCCGGCTCTGAGCCTGGTGATCTCGGCCTTGCTGTCCGCGCGCACACTCTTCATGAAGCGTGTCATCACATCGTAGCGATGGGTGATGATGGCCTGCAGGGTATCCAGGTCACACAGCGGCTTGGTCGGCTGCCATTTCACCGCCGGCGCCAGTTTGCGGATGGTGGCCAGGCCCGCGTAGGACATCAGCTTGATGTAGAGCCAGCCGATGTCGAACTCGTACCACTTGTTCGACAGCCGTGCGGAGGTACCGTAGGCATGATGATTATTGTGCAGTTCCTCCCCACCGATGAGGATGCCCCACGGGACGATATTGGTGCTGGCGTCCTCGCAGGCAAAATTGCGGTAGCCCCAGTAGTGGCCGACACCGTTGATGACGCCCGCGGCCGTGACCGGAATCCATGCCATTTGCACGGCCCAGATGGTGAGGCCGATCGGGCCGAACAGGGCCAGATTGATTGCCATCATCAGCCAGATTCCAGCGGCCGAATGTCGGCTGTAGACGTTGCGCTCCAGCCAGTCATCGGGCGTGCCGTGACCGTATTTCTCCAGCGTCGCGACGACCCTGGCTTCGGCGCGATACAACTCGGAGCCTTCCCAGAAGACTTTCCCGAGGCCGCGCGTCTGCGGACTGTGCGGGTCTTCGACGGTTTCGCATTTGGCGTGATGCTTGCGGTGAATCGAGACCCATTCCCTGGTCACCATACCGGAGGTAAGCCACAGCCAGAAACGGAAGAAATGACTGACGACGGGGTGCAGGTCGACGGCGCGGTGTGCCTGCGAACGATGCAGGAAAATGGTGACGGCGGCGATGGTGATATGTGTCAGGCCAAGGGCCACCAGCACATACCCCCACCAGGGCAAATCCAACAAGCCTAATTGCATGGTTTAGCGTTCAAAAAAAGAAAATGCACCGGGTAATTTACGGACAAACCCCATGAAAATCAAGGTTTATTCTCGGCCGGCACTGTCTGAGCCAGATGTACCACCCGCCGCGGAAAGGGCATTTCAATCCCGGCAGCCCTGAAACGCCGCCAGATCGCCCAGTTGATGCCGGAACATCGATTATTTTCCCGCGCCAGGATCGCGTCTCCACATGGCCAGCTCGAGCACGACGAGGGAAACGAAGCGGACTGGATTATAGCGGTCCGCGCGCCGGCCAGGCTGACGTCGATGCGGACGCCTGGTCTGGCCCGGACACTCAGAAATTATGGGTAAACTGCGCCGACAGGATGTCGACGGCGCCCTCGTAGGTTCCGCTGAGCGTCACGGGACTTTCCGTCTTGTCGATACGCGCATCCCGGATGAAGAGGTGGGCGTAGCCGAAGTCGAATATGTTCCGATCCGACATACGGTACTGTACACCGAAGGTAATCCAGGTACGGTCGCCATCGGGAATGCGTGCCGTGCGATAGGTATCGGATACGGGCGTCTCGTCATACGCCGCGCCGCCACGCAGGGTCATTTTTTCATTGAGGTGGTAATTGGCGCCCAGCGAATAGCGGTAGCTGTCATCCCAGTTTTCGATGGTGGTCGAGACCGGGCCGCCGCTGGCGTTCACGATTCTCAATGCATCAAAATCACTCCATCCGGTCCAGGTGACATCGGCTAGCAGGTCCCACCGGGTATCGAGCTTGTGGAACACGCTCAGCGAGGCGGAGTCCGGCAGGGTCAAATCGGCATAGACCGGATTCACTGCCGTGACGCCATTCACTTTGAAACTGCCTTTGAGCGTGAAATCAACCTCGGAACGGTACGCTAATCCCACGCGCGTCGCGTCGCTCAATTGCCACAATGCGCCAAGATTGAAGCCCAAGCCATAATCATGACCTTTGACCTCTCCGACTGGAGGGGGAACCCCAGCGCTCGTCGCACTTGTCAGTGTCGCCTCCGTGTACTGGATGTTCAGCCCGGCACCCAGCGAAAGCGACTCGCTCGCCTTCCACGCAATCGAGGGATTGAGGTTGATTGTCTTGACCTCGGATTTGATCGCCTGGGTACGTCCCATCCAGGTGTTGTCGTAGTCGGTTTTCAGGCCGAACGGTGCATTCACGCCGATTCCGACATGCACATCCGGCGTCAGCCGATAGGCGAAGTAGGCATTGGGCACGAGGGTGAGGTCACCGGCATCGCCGCCGTCGCCGTTGCCGAGTGATGCGGAACTGACGCTTCCGCTGAATTTGAACTGCGGCTTGATGAGGTGGCCGGACAGCACAAGCTGCCGGTCGGGCAGCAGCGTCATCCCCGCCGGATTGAAAAATATCGTGCTGGCATCCTGTGCGTTGGCGGCCTGGCCGGCATAGGCATTACCCAGGCCGCTGGCGTTCTGTTCGACCAGCGCAAAGCCGGCGGCCTGGCTCAGGTCGGCGAGCCCGGCCAGTGCCAGGCCGAGCATCAATTGCTGACGAGAAAATAAAGACATGACGTTCCTCCCTGTTGGTTTATGCAGTCAGCGCGCGAAGTCGGCATACATGGCTTCGACCGCCGCCCGGTAATGGTCGAGTATCTGATTGCGTTTGATTTTGAGCGTGGGGGTCAGGAGGCCGTTTTCCAGCGTCCATGGCTTGAGCTCGGGATGCAGCCGGCGAATCTGGGCATACCCCGGAAAATGCTTGAGATGGTGCGCCACGCGGCGCGTCAGCGCTTTCGTCACCCTGGGATCGCGCAATGCGCCGGGCTGACCGGGATCGATATTGAGATGGGCGGCAAATTCCTGCCAGTGTTCCTCGTTGAGCACCGTCAGCGCGGCCAGATAGGGTTTGCCTTCGCCGACAACCATCACCTGATCGAACAGCGGATCGAGCAGAATGGCAGATTCCATATCGGTCGGCGGCACCTTCTCGCCGTTGTTCAATACGATGATGTCCTTGATGCGCCCGGTGATGTGATAGTGGCCCCATGCATCCATCGTGACCTGATCGCCGCTATGCAGCCAGCCCTCGCTGTCGATCATGGCGCGTGTGGCCGCCTCGTCCTGCCAGTAGCCGCGCATGACGCAACGACTGCGCGTAAGCAGTTCGTCGTTGTCGCCGATCTTCACTTCGATGCCGGGCAGCGGCGGGCCGATGCTGGAAGGGATGTTGGACTCAGGGCGGTTGACGCAGACCACCGGACTGGTTTCGGTCAGCCCGTAGCCCTGGATGATCGGTATGCCCAAGCCGACGAATATGTGCGCGATCTCCGGCGAGAGCGCGGCGCCACCCGAAATCGCCAGCTTCAGCCGTCCGCCCAGTTTTTCCGTGACATTGCGCGCCACCTTCCGCTCGAGCACGGGCCACAACCAGAGTGACGGGCTCCACCCTGCCCGCCTCTGGCTCCGCTCGAACCGCCGCCAGCCGACCCGCACCGCCAGCCTGAATATCAGCCGGGCGGGCAGGCCCTTTTTCGCCAGGCTGTCCTGGATACGTCCATGGACGCGTTCGTAGATACGCGGCACCGAAATCAGCACGGTCGGGCGAACGGTCTGCAGATCCTGCGCCAGCTGGGCGATGGAGCGTGCATAGACCACCTCGGCGCCGATCAGCATCGGCAGGTAGTAGCCCCCGGTGCGCTCCAGCGTGTGGGACATGGGAAGAAAGGACAGGAAGATTTCGTGCGGCTCGAAATCGGCGCATTGCGAGGCATAGAACGCGTTCCACAACAGGTTGTCATGCGTCAGCATCACGCCCTTGGGTCGCCCGGTCGTGCCCGAGGTGTAAACGATGCTGGCCAGCAGGTCGGCCGTGAGATGGCGTTCGGGCACCGGCGTGCCAGCCGCGGCTGCCAACCAGTCGGCTGCCACGACGAAACGCGTGCTCCAGTTGATCAGACCGTCTTCCGGGACGGTCAGGCTGACGATGTGTTGCAGCGTCGTGGCCGACGCTGCGATCTCGGCCAGTTTCTTGTGCTGAAATTTGCCTTCGACCAGCAGCAGCCTGGCGCCGGAATGATTGAGGATATAGGCCGCGCTTTCCGGACGGTCGTCGAGGTACAAAGGCACGGTGACCAGGCCCAGCGCCAGCGCGGCCTGATCAAAAATCACCCACTCGACGCTGTTTTTCAGCATCACTGCCACGCGGTCGCCGGGGACCAGCCCTTCTTTCGTCAACGCGGCCTGCCAGCGTGCCACGCCGGCCGCCACGTCGGCCCAGGTAAAGCTCGTCCAGGTCGCGCGCACTTCGTCGAACTGGCGGTAGGCGGCCTGATCCGGCGTCGCGGCGACGCGTGCGCGAAACAGACCGCACAAGGTGTCGAGCGCATCGGGATGGAAAGACGGGGCTACCATGTCAGGGGGATCGAACCGGCCAGAGCAAACGCCGCATTGATAACTGCAAAGCCAGAACGGGTCAAGCCGCAGCCTTGACCAGTACGGCGGCGAAGAAGCCGTCCGTTCCGTGCGTGGCGGGCGACAGCTTCAGCATGACACCGGTATCAAGATCGATCCTGTTCTGCGCCAGCAGTTCATTGACCGGCAACAGGGTAAATTCACCTGCTGCCAGCAGCGTCTCGACGATGGCCTCGTTTTCTTCCGGCAACAGGCTGCAGGTGGCATAGACCAGCCGGCCGCCCGGCTTCACCAGCTTCGCCGCCGCACGCAGGATGGACGCCTGTTTCCGCGTCAGTTCCGCCACGCTCTCGGGCGACTGGCGGAATTTCAGGTCGGGGTTGCGGCGCAGGGTACCGAGGCCGGAGCATGGCGCGTCGACCAGCACGCGGTCGAGCTTGCCGGCCAGCCGCTTCACGCGGGTATCGTTCTCGGACGCAATCAGCTGCGGCATCACGTTCGACAGGCCCGAACGTGCCAGCCGCGGCTTCAGGTTGGCGAGCCGCTTGTCTGCCACGTCGAACGCGTACAGCCGGCCGGTCGACGCCATCATCGCACCGATGGCGAGCGTCTTGCCGCCGGCTCCCGCGCAGAAATCGCACACCATTTCGCCGCGCCGCGCGCCCAGCAGCAGGGCGAGCAACTGGCTGCCCTCGTCCTGTACTTCCAGGCTGCCGTCGAGGAACAGCGGGTGGCGGTTGATCGCCGGATGCGCCTTGAAACGGATCCCCCACGGCGAATACGGCGTCGCCTCGACCGCCATGCCTTCCGCCTGCAACTGCGCCAGCACCGTGTCGCGGCTGGCCTTGTGGGCGTTGACCCGCACGTCGAGCGGCGCCGGCTGCTGCAGCGAACGACCCAGCGCAAGGATATCGGCGTCGCTCATCGAACCCTGCAGTTTCTCGACCACCCAGTCGGGCAGTTCCGCACTCACTGCCAGCGGCAGGTCTTCCGTTTTGGCGTTGCGGATGTGATCGATCAGCTCGGGCTTGGCGAATTTCTCCAGCGTCGCCCCGCTCATGCCACGCATCTTGATCAGCCAGGCGATGATCAGCGTGCGCGGATTGGCCGCCGGCACTACCACCGACAGATAGCGGTAGCGCCGCAGCACGCCGAACACAGCCTCGGCCACGAACGCACGGTCATGCGAGCCGAGTTTCTTGTGCTCACGGAAAAACGCTGACAGCACGGCGTCGGCCGGACGATTGAAGTCTAGCACCAGATCGAGCGCCTGGGTGGCAAGTTGCAACAGGGGCGGCGTGAGTTCCATCGGGAATAGGCAGACAGATTGGCAGGCGGCGGGTGTCCCCGCCGGGGGTCACTCGTCCTCGCCGAGTTCGGGGTCCCAGCCCAGTTCGCGCGCGCGCTCCGTGGCCATCTTGTAGAGGGCCTCGTGACGTTCGCGCAGGTCGGGCGGCAGGCGGCTGGGCAGGTTGCCGTATTTGTCCCACTCCGCCTCGATTTTTTCCGTCAGGCCCTGCATTTGTCCCAACTGCCAGCCGGCACAATCCTCGCTCTCGGGAATAAAGCCGAACAGCCAGCCGTCGAGCACGACGCGCGCCAGCATGGTGACGCCGTGCTTGTCGCTGTAAAACCCGGCATAGGTCATTTTGGTGTTCATGGTGTGGTCTCTGTCGTCCTGGTTTCGTCGTGCGGGAATCGCGCAGGGCCCAAACGTGCATTGAGGCCGGACACGGGAATTAACGCGCTTGGTCGGGGTTGAACGGGTAACGATCGAATGGCCGACAAGGATACCTCACAACCTCAATCCGGACGTGCATGTTCCAGCCATTCGCGCCAGATTCCGACCGATACTGCGAGCAGCACGGGGCCCAGGAACAGTCCGATCAGGCCGAAGGCATGAAGGCCGCCCAGCACGCCCAGAAAAACCAGCAGAAAAGGAATCCGGGTCGGCCCACTGATGACGATTGGCCGAATCAGGTTGTCGACCCAACTCACAACCAGCGCGCCCCACAGGAACAGGCCCAGCGCGGCGCCGCTCTCACCGTTCGCCAGCAGGCTCAGGGATAGTCCGATCCACACCACCGGACCGACGAAGGGAATCAGCGACACCAGGGCGGTAATGACGCCCCACAACGCGGGTGCGGCAAGCCCCGCTACCCAGTAACCAAGCCCGGCAAGCGCCCCTTGGGCCAGCGCGGTCAGCACGATGCCGAACACCACGGCGCGCACGGTCACGCCGACCGCCTGGATGTAGCCGCGTGCCGCCTCGCCCAGCCAGCGCGTGGCCACGCCGCGAAACTGCGCCAGCACGCTGACGCCGTGGCGATACAGGAAGAACAAGGCAAATACCGCGAGACCGAATTTCGCCGCATTGCGGCTGACGCCGCCGACGAGCGATTTCAGCGCAACCGTATTGGTCAGGCCGAGCGCTTCGAATTGCGCATGCACCCATGCCGGATCAGCCTGGATGCGCTGGTATTGCTCGGTCAGCCACGCCCCGCCGGGCCAGCCGCTCACGCCGGCGGGCAAGGACGGAAGGCCATGCACGGCAAGCTGCCTGAGCGTCGCCGAAGCCGCCACCACATCGTCCGCCACCGTGAACATCACCCATATCAGCGGCAACAACAGCGTCGCCGTCACTCCCAACGTCATCAGCAGCGCGGCCAGGCTGTCGCGCCCGGGCATCCGGCGGCATATCGCCTGATGGAACGGCCAGGTCACGTAAGCGATTATCCCCGCCCAGGCCAGGGCTGCGAGGAAGGGTGACAACACCCACAGGGTCAGCCCGAATATCGAGACCAGGAACGCTAACCCCACGATCCGTCGAGCCAGAGGGGAATCGGTATAAGTCTGCATGGTTGCAAGGGTACTTCAGCCTGCCCGCTACCGGGTCAGCGCCAGGCGAGAAAAGCGCCTCGCACAGTTGTCGCCCGGCTTCAGTCAGGAGCAGCCTGTTTTCGCGTCAGCCACAGGCTGGCAAACATGAAACTGGCGATGATGAGGCCGACAATGCCGAGCGAGAGGCCTATCGGGATTTTATAAAAATCGACAATCAGCATCTTGGCCCCCACGAACACCAGCACCATGGCCAGGCCATATTTAAGCAGGTGAAAGCGGTCTGCCATGCCGGCCAGCATGAAATACATCGCGCGCAATCCCAGGATGGCGAAGATGTTGGAGGTGAATACGATGAAGGGATCAGTGGTGATGGCGAATATCGCGGGTATCGAGTCAACCGCAAAAATCACGTCGGACAACTCGATCATGATCAATACGAGGAACAGCGGCGTGAATAGCCGCACGCCGTTTTCCCGCACCCAGAATTTCTCGCCACGATAATCCGCCGTCGTCCGCACGTGTCGTTTGAGCCAGTTGAGCAGCGGGTTGCTGCTCAGGTCCAGCTCGGACTCGGCAAACATCAGCATCTTGATCCCGGTGACGACCAGGAACGCACCGAACAGATAGAGAACCCAGTGAAATTCCTGCACTAGCCACGCACCCGCCAGGATCATGACGGCGCGCATCACGATCGCGCCGACCACGCCATAGATCAACACACGCCGCTGAAACTCGGCCGGCACGGCGAAAAATCCGAAGATCATAAGGAAGACGAAGATGTTGTCGACCGCGAGCGATTTCTCGATCAGATAACCCGTCAGGAATTCCATCGCTCGGGCGTCGGCCACCGCGCTGCCGTATACGCCCTTGAGGTACCACCACAGGCCAAGGTTGAACAACATGGCCAGCGAAACCCACACCACGGTCCACGCTGCCGCCTCCCTGAAGCTGACCTTGTGCGCCTTGTTGCCACCGACCAGGAACAGGTCGACCGCCAGCATCGCCAGCACGAAGCCAACGAACACAGCCCACATCCAGGGCTCGCCAATAGACAGTGCAGCGTCCATGACCCGAGTCTCGCTTACTGCACCGCGCGCAATGCCGCGATGCGTTCTTCCAGCGGCGGATGCGTCATGAACAGACGCTTCCAGCCTTGCGGACTGCCACCGGCGATGCCGAAGGCCGCCATCCGCTCGGGCAACGGTTGTGGGTGAAGGCTGCCCAAACGCTCCAGCGCGGCGATCATCGCATCGCGTCCGGCGAGGCTGGCGCCGCCGCGGTCGGCGCGAAATTCACGCTGGCGCGAAAACCACATGACGATGATCGACGCGAGAATGCCCAGTACCAGTTCGGCCACGATCATGGTGACAAAAAACGCCGGGCCGTGACCTTCCTCGTTCTTGAACACGATGCGGTCGACGGTATGGCCGATCACGCGCGACAGGAACATCACGAAGGTATTCACCACGCCCTGGATCAGCGCCAGTGTCACCATGTCGCCGTTGGCCACATGCGCAATTTCGTGTCCCAGCACCGCCTCTGCCTCTTCGCGCGTCATCTGCTGCAACAGGCCCGAGGAGACGGCAACCAGCGAACTGTTCCGGGTCATGCCGGTGGCGAAGGCATTGACGTCGGGCGCATCGTAGATGCCGACTTCCGGCATCTTGATTCCGGCGTCCGCCGAATATTTACGGATGGTCTCCATGAGCCAGAACTCGGTCGAGTTCGACGGCGTTTCGATCACCCGCACACCCATCGATTTCTTCGCCATCCATTTCGAGATCGCGAGCGAAATGAACGAACCGCCGAAGCCCATCACGGCCGCGAAGATCAACAGCGAGCCCAGGTTCAATCCGTTCGCGGTGAGATAGGGCTCGACTCCGAGGATCCGCATGGTGAACGACAGCACCAGCACGATCGCCAGGTTGGTGGCGAGAAACAAGACAATGCGTTTCATGATGTTTTCCTTTAATCCCCATCTGGCTGGACTGGGGCAATTGCACAACTTACGCGCGCAGAATACAGAAGAGGGAATGACAATAAAATTCGATTTTTATAGTGATATTGTTCGATTTTTCCGAATTATAATAGCGCCATGCTCAATTACAAGCACCTCTACTATTTCCGTGCCGTCGCCAAGGCGGGGGCGCTCAACCGGGCCGCCGAGAAGCTACATCTGACACCGCAGACCTTGTCCGGGCAGATCAGTGCTTTCGAGACGCGTCTGGGCGTGGCGCTGTTCCGGCGCAGCGGGCGACGGCTGGAGTTGACCGATGCGGGTCGGACCGCGCTGATCTACGCCGATGACATTTTCCAGGTAGGCGCCGAACTCGAAGATGCGCTGCAAAATCGCCTCGCCCCGCGTGCCCATCCGTTCCGGGTGGGCATTGCCGACGTCGTTCCCAAGGCGATTGCCTATCAGTTGCTGGCGCCTGCGCTGGCACTGGCCGAGCCAGTCAAGCTGGTGTGCCGCGAAGACCGGCTGGAACAACTGGCCGCCGAACTGTCGATTAGCCGACTCGACATGGTGCTGGCCGACCGCCCGCTTCCCACCACGATGGACATCAAGGGCTATAGCCATCCGCTGGGCGAATGCGGCATCGCCTTTGTAGCCGCGCGAAGCCTCGGCCAGGCAGCGGAACAACCGTTCCCCGCCAATCTGCGCGATACGCCGCTGCTGATTCCGGGCGAAGACAGCGCGTTGCGCGTGCCACTGTTGCGCTGGCTCGAGCGCAAGGACATCCAGTCGGCCATCGTCGGTGAATTCGACGACAGCGCCCTGATGAGTGCCTTCGGCCAGGCCGGCGCCGGGGCCTTCCCGGTTCCGCTCACGACAGTTCAGGACGTGATGCGGCAATACGACGTGATCGAGTTGGGACGCACGCATGAGATACGCGAGCGTTTTTTTGCCATTTCAGTGGAACGGCGGCTGAGCCATCCCGCCGTCCTGGCCGTCAGTGAAGCGGCACGCCGGCGGTTCCAGCTGCAGGACGATTGAACCTAAAAACCGCAGTTGACCGCTCATAACGCTGTGGAATGCACCATGAGCATTGATTTTCCTGCCTTCGAGTGCGCCCAACTGTGGTTTCTAGATTAAATGGACAAATCGGCCAGCCAGCCTACCGCTTCCGCAGGCGTCATGATCCGAAAGCGCGGCGCGCAGCGACGACGCAGTCTGAGTACTTCGTGATCCTTGCTGACCAGCGCCTGCGCACGTGTCGCAGCAGCCAGCTCGATGAATTTCTGGTCGTCGGGATCGCGGCAACGCGGCAGTCCCGCGGCGGCGGCTGCCGGTTCGAACAAGGCCAGGGCTTGATAGCGCGTGGCCAGCGTCGCCTGGCGCAGCGGATCCAGGGCAAACGCCGGATAGGTCAGCACGCGTCGCCATTCGTCGAGGGTGGTGCCCGTCACGACGCAGCGCAGGCGTCCCGCGTCCAGCGCATGCAGCAACGGCCGGGCCAGCGCGTCGTCAAAGTGCAGCAGGTCGAGCACCACGTTGGTGTCGAACACGACACGCACGTCACTCAATATCGGTGTGCTCGGTGATGAACTCGCGCACCCATTGCTCGGGATGGGCACTGGAGAAGCGCCCGACGATCTCGCCCCTGACAAACAGCAGCACGGTGGGAAAGCCGCGCAGGGCATAGTGCCCGGCCAGCTTCATGTTGGCGCCTTCGTCGACCTCGACCTTGGCCATGTGGATCTTGCCCGCATGATGCGCAATGACGCGTTCGAGAACCGGCGTCAGCGCCCGGCAGGGGGGGCACCAGTCGGCCCAGAAATCGACCAGAATGGGCCGCGTATGCGAAGCCTGGATCACGTCGCGCTCGAAATGCTCCAGGTCCGTATCGAAAATCAGGCCCGGCGGGGGAGAAGAGAGGGCGTTCATGGTCATGGCGGTTCGAAATATCCACCCGCTATTTTGCCTCAAGCGCGCACGTTTCAGCGCAGGCATGTGACATGTCACTTACCCGGGCAGGGTCTTATGCAAAAAAATGCTTAACCAACCGGGGGCAGAACTGCTACCGTTACGGCATGGAAGAACGTTTCTATCGTGAACAGGAAATCGAGCGGGTACCATCCTTCGTTCCAGCCGCCACTTACAATCTTGCACACACCCTGCTGGCACGCGCAGGGAAATGTCTGTTCGTGCCGATTCGCAATTTGCAGTACATGGCGGTGCTGGATGCGGAGGAGTTCATTTTCGTCGACAGCCAGAACAAGGCCTGGGTCGAACTGGCCTGGCAGCACTTCCGTCCGCAGGCACGCGAATCGCTGGACGAACGTGTACCATTCGAGGTGGTGTACTACCTTCCCGAGGCGGTGGAAACCATGAAGCGCCTGCCTGGAGAATTCCATCAGGCCCTGCTGCTGCTCGACGAACGCCAGAAGCCGGATACGCCGGCCACCGTCATCGCGTTGCAGCCCGGGTCCCGATTCCCCCCCGACGACACGGCCGCCTGATCCAACGCCGGGTATACCTGCCCGCGTCAGTCCTTGATCTTCGAAATCCCCAGCGCCTTCAGCGTGAGCTGTTCATAAAAGGGTCCGGCATTTCCCTTCCTCATCTTGCGCAGGAAATACTTCTCGAAGGCGATCTTGGCCAGATGTACCCATTTTCCTTCGGAGAACCAGTTGACGTTGCGCGGCGGAATCTGCGGCAAGGCCACGAATGCGATACCGGTATCGCCGAAGTCGGCCAGACAGACCGCGTTCCAGGTAGCTTTTTCGGTTGGTTCCCTGCCGTCCATCAGTGCACGGATGTTGTGTGCGGTGGCGGACACCATCGATTCGATCATGTAGCCGGTCTTGGGTACGCCGACCGGTAACGGCGTGGCCTCGACCGGGGGAATGGCGACGCACACGCCGACCGAGAAGACGTTCCTGAAGGTGGGGTTGCGCTGATACGGATCGATGATGATGAAGCCGCGCGGGTTGACCAGTCCTTCAATGCCGAGGACGGCGTCCACACCCTTGAAGGCGGGCAGCATCATGGAGTACTTGAACGGCAGTTCGTGCTGTTTCTTCTCGCTGCCATCTTCGTTGACTTCGGTGACGAACATCTTGCCGGCCTCGACCTTGGTGACCTTGGCGTTGCAGATCCATTTGACGTGCTTGTCGCGAAAGGCCGACTCGATCATGCCTTTGGAGTCGCCGACGCCACCAAGGCCGAGATGGCCGATGTAGGGCTCGGCGGTGACGAACGTAATGGGCACCTTGTCGCGCAGCTTGCGACGGCGCAGATCGGTCTCCATGATCATGGCGAATTCGTAGGCGGGGCCATAGCACGAGGCGCCCTGGACGGCGCCGACGACAATGGGACCGGGATCCTTGACGAATTCCTGCCAGTTGTCGTTGGCGGTCACGGCATGGTCGACGTGGCAGATGGACTGGGTGTGGGCGTTGGGGCCGAGGCCTTCGATTTCGTCGAAGGCCAGTTTGGGACCGGTGGCAATGACAAGATAGTCGTAATCGATGCTGCGACCATCTTCGAGTTCGATGCGATTATCGGCGGGGTGAACGCGTTTTGCAGCGACCGGCATGAAATCAATCTTCTTCTTGCTGAGGATGGGCTCGATCGGCAGTTCGATGTCGGCGCGGGTACGCCAGTTGACGCCCACCCAGGGGTTGGAGGGAACGAAGTGGAAGCTGGGCGTGTTGGAGATGACGGTGATGCGGTCTTCGACGCGCGCATTCTCCCGCATCTCGAATGCCATTGGCATCCCGCCTATGCCTGCGCCTAAGATCACGATGTGGGCCATAATTCTATGTCTCCTGATCGTTGCAGTTGAACCGTTAACTTCCTTTTTATACTTCATTCACGCAAGTTCGCAACCGTAATCGGGTCATCGCTCAAACAAGCGCCTCGCGCGGATGGATCACAACACGGCCTGCATGGTGTTTCACACGACCTGCATGGTTTTTTCACACGGCTTTCATGGTTTTTTCACAACCGGTATCCCGATAGCCAAACACCATCAACACGCGGACCGGAAAGTCTGGCCAGATCTTCTGCAATCGAGCGCAAATCCAGCGCTGTCGCACCTTTCAGGCCATGCAGCGTCGAACGAACGAACATGCTTCCCCGCTTGCGAAACGCCAAAATCGCTGGGTCATCAACGCCTAATGCTTTAAAATGCGCGCACCATGCAAAAAACATCCGCCAAACTTTCGTACGTCTGTCCTCTCTGGGTTTACAGGATGCTTCCCTTCCTGCGCTGGTGGCCAATGGTCAACGGCAAAACAACCCGCGACGATGCGATGGCGGGGCTTACCGGCGCACTGATCGTGCTGCCTCAGGGCGTGGCCTTCGCCACCATTGCCGGCATGCCGCCCGAATACGGCCTTTACGCGGCGATGATGCCGGCCATCATCGCCGCGCTGTTCGGCTCGTCGTGGCATCTCGTGTCCGGGCCCACCACCGCCATCTCGATTGCCGTGTTTGCGTCGGTCAGCCCGTTTGCCCCTCCCAGTTCAGATGAATTCATCCGCCTGGTGCTGACCCTGACGTTTTTGACCGGGGTATTCCAGCTCATACTGGGCCTGGCGCGCATGGGTGTGCTCGTCAACTTCATTTCCCATACGGTCGTGATCGGCTTTACCGCCGGCGCCGCCCTGCTGATCGCAGGCAGCCAGATCAAGAACTTCTTCGGGCTCGACATCCCGCGCGGCACGCCGTTTTTCAAGGTCCTGTCGCTGTTCGCCCAGCATATCCCGGACGTCAACCCGTACGTCACGTCGGTCGCCGTCATCACACTTGTTTCGGGCATCCTGGTCAAGCGGTTCATGCCCCGGTTCCCCTATATGATCGCCGCCATGCTGATCGGCAGCTTTGCGGCGCTGTTATTCAACGCATATTACGGCGTGGCGCTCACCCACATCAAAACGGTCGGCGCCTTGCCGGCCGGCCTGCCACCGTTATCGTCGCCGGACTTCTCGTTTGACGCGCTGCACCAGATGTTGTTCCCGGCCCTGATCATCACCATGCTGGCCCTGACCGAAGCGGTCTCCATTTCGCGCGCCGTCGCCACGAAATCTGGGCAGCGCATCGACGGCAACCAGGAGTTCGTCGGCCAGGGCCTGTCCAACGTGATCGGCAGTTTCTTCTCCAGCTACGCAGCCAGCGGATCGTTCAACCGCAGCGGCGTCAACTACGCGGCAGGCGCACGAACCCCCCTGGCCGCCGTGTTTGCCTCGGTGTTTCTGCTGATCATCCTGTTGCTGGTTGCGCCGCTGGCCGCCTACCTGCCTGATGCGGCCATGGCCGGGATCCTGTTCCTGGTCGCCTGGAGCCTGATCGACTTCCACCATATCGGCCTGCTGCCCAGGATCAGCCGGCAGGAGACTGTCGTCCTGTGGGTGACGCTCATCGGCACGCTGGTCGACCTGGAAAAGGGCATCTTCTTCGGTATCGCCCTGTCACTGGTGTTCTATCTGTATCGCACCTCGCGCCCAACGCTTGAAGCCGTGCTGCCCGACCCCGACCCGACGAGCTACCACTTCACGCCTCTCGACGGCAGGCCGGAATGCCCACAGGTGAAAATGCTGCGCATCAACGGCTCGATCTTCTTTGGCGCCGTCGCGCACCTGCAGCAGCAACTACAGGAAATCGAGGAAGCGGAACCTGAACGCAAGCATCTGATCATCATGGCCAGCGGCATCAATTTCATCGACCTGGCCGGAGCCGAATTCCTGGCCGAGACGGCGCGCCATCGGCGTGAAATAGGCGGGTCCCTGTCTTTCTACCGAATGAAGGACAACTTGATTGACACGCTGAAACGCGGTCATTTCATGAAGGATGTCGGTGAGGAGAACCTGATCCCCGCCCAGGCCCGCCCCAGTGAAACCATTTACCCCAAGCTCGACAATGAGACGTGCCGCAAGTGTCTGATTCGCGCTTACCCGATTTGTCACCCGGGCTTACCCAATGGCAAAGCACGTCAGGAGTGATCCGTAACACGCCTGACGTAAGTAAACGTCAAACCGGGTGGAAGCGCAGCACCGCGCGAGTGCCCTGTCCTTCCTCGCTATCCAGCGAAATCGACCAGCCGTAGCGGTCGCAGACTTTCTTGGCCAGCGACAGTCCGATGCCCGCGCCTTCGCTGTGCGCGCCCTTGTAAAACCGCTTGAACACCTTGTCGAGCGCGGCACGGGGAATGCCCAGCCCGGTGTCGGTGACGGTCAGCATCTGCTCAGTCAGACAAATCCGGACGCGGCCCCGTTCGGTATAGATGAAGCTGTTGCGAATCAGGTTGGCGACCACAATCGTCAGCAGATTTCCATCGGCGACCACCCGGGGTCTGGCGAGAATTTCCACGTCGACATCGACCGGACGCTCGCCCAGAAGATGCCGGTGCTTCGCGATCGACTCCCCGATCAGCGCAGCCACATCGACCGGTTCGCGTCGCTCGTCATCGCGTTCACGCGCCATGGCCAATAACGCAGTGGATAAATCGGCCATATCGGTCGCGCTGCGTTCGATGCGTTGCAGGCGCTGGCGATCCTTTTGCGACCGGGTCTCATCGGCCAGCAGGACTTCGGCCGCGCCACGGATCACCGCGATGGGCGTGCGCAGTTCGTGCGAGACGT
>CAYVOR010000022.1:0-33573 GCA_964452995.1 uncultured Thiobacillus sp. | reverse complement strand
AGTCGCTGGACCGGAATGACAGCCCGAACACCGATATCACCTGGACCGATGGTGTCCAGGTCAAGCATACGTTCGTGAGCGGCTGGGTCACGACTGCGATTGCCCAGTACAACGACAGCGAAGGGGCGACCCAGGTGCGGCATGCGCCGCTTGATTTCAGGGACGACGGTAGCCGCGTATCCTATTTTGTCGGCATGGAAAACAAGCAAAAGGCCGGGCCGCTCGTTCAGCGCGCGGTGGACGTCACCTGGTTGCCGGATGCCTTGCATAGCCGTGGTGTCGGCGTGGGGCCGGTTGAAGACTACTGGGGCCTGGTCGGCCGACTCGCCGGACAGTGGCCGATGCGTGCCAGCATGAAATTCATGCTGGCAGGCGAAGTGGGTTATGCGCCGAACACCCCTGGACGCAGCGTCGTGAAAACCGGCACATCAGGTGATGCCGATGGTCTCGCGGCACAGATCACGTTTAACTTCATCGATATTGTTCCGCAGCACAGCGCGGGACTCGTGTTCGGACGCGCGGGCGACGGCTGGCTGTTGTCCCCGGATTTTGGCCCCAATACCAACCTGGCCGAGTTGCGCTACAAATGGGCCATCGACAAGAAACAGACGCTGGAGGCGCGCGTCCGGAACCGCGAGGATATCCATCAGCGCGTCGGCAGTTTGTACAAACGCGAGGACGTCGATTACTACGTGCGCTACACGTTCAAGTTTTAGGCTATGACGGAACGGATTCCAGCATCTGCGCGGAACGCGAACCCGTCACCCACTTCTGGTCGCGCGTCGGCGGCACGCCGTGGCTGCGCATGGACCTATACGGCCGCAACTGCAAGGGTGGACTGGGCGCGGTGATGCGCGACGCCAAACGGCTTCGGCGTGGGGGATGGCGCATGCGGGACGGCATGCAGGCTCGGGCCCGGTCAATCCCGGTCGCGTTGCAGCCTGGATAGTTTGCGCATGCTGTATCCCATGCATGCAAGCCCAAGGGCGACCAGGGCGAGGCTCTGCGGCTCGGGTATCCTGGCCACATCGCCTTCCCGCACGGCCCAGGCTTGTAACGAGTCGGATTTGGGGTGAAGCACGGTCGGGATAAGCGATGAAGAACCCAAACCGGCCCATGCAGCATTTCCGTCTTCATCACCGTACCAGAAGGGAACTGAGGACGCGTTGGTAAAAAAGGACATCCAGGGATACGAGAACATGACAGCGCCCGAGTCGTTCACGGACAACTCGGGCGCCATCACGGTATAAATCTCGCTTGATATGAAGAAGTAACTCTGGGATAAATCGGGCCAGACATCGAGCCTGGGCAAACGCCAGTCATCATGGCCGCCATAACCCAGATTTTCCGCCCACGCCATCGCATCGCCCCAACTCATCAATCCGTCGCTGTCGTAGCCGCTGGTCCTGGCGTAGTTCGTGTCCTGTAGCCAGGTGAGGTTACGGTTGCTGTCATAGATCATGCCGTTCCCCCTGTCGATCAGCGTCGCACTGGCAGCGCCAGCCCACCCCAGCGTCGCGGCCAGAATCGATACGGCCAATCTGTTCTTCATGCGTTCACTCCCCTCTATTTATTTATTTATGATGTCTTATGGTTTTTCGTAACCTGGCGTAGCCAAGCAAATAATGATCCACGATTCATTTAAGCCTTTCCAAACAATTGCCTGGCGCAATATGCAACTACATAAAGGTTGCGCCATGTTAAATTTCCCGACACATCACGGAGCTGCCAGGCCTTGGCAGCATGCCGCACAAATCGCGCGGGGATCATGACGCTGACTTCAACCAGACCCGCCATCGAGCCCCTCTTCGTCGACGACACCCTGCTGGTTCTCGACAAGCCCAGCGGCCTGTTGGCCGTGCCGGGGCGCGGGCCCGACAAGCAGGATTGCCTCGCCGCGCGGGTCCAGGCCCGCTACCCGGACGCGCTGATCGTGCACCGGCTCGACATGGCGACCTCCGGATTGATGGTGATGGCCCGCGGGTCGGCGGCGCAGCGCGCGTTGAGCCGGGCCTTTGCGGCATGCGAGGTAACGAAGCGTTACGTCGCAATCGTGGCCGGCAGGCTGGATGCTGCACCGGGTGGCTGGGGGCTGATCGATCTGCCCATCATCGTCGACTGGCCTAACCGCCCCATGCGGATTATCGATCATCAGCGCGGCAAGCCCAGCCTCACGCGCTGGCGCATGCTGGATTATGACGCAACGGGATCAAATACCCGGATTGAACTCGAACCTGTCACCGGCCGTTCGCACCAGCTGCGCGTCCACCTGCGCGCGTTGGGTCATCCCATTTTGGGTGACGCCCTGTATGCGCCGCCGGAAGTGCGGGTCGAGGCCGGGCGCCTGCTCTTGCATGCCTGCGTCCTGCATTTCGCCCATCCGCTGACCGATGAAGCCCTGACGTTCGACAGTGCGGCACCGTTCTGACGACGGGCCTTCCCGGCACGCTATACGTTCAGGGTGATTTTGCGACCAGCTGCAGGAATTCCTGCCGGGTGCGGTCGTTATCGCGAAAAGCACCGAGCATCATCGACGTGATGGTCCAGGAATTCTGTTTCTGTACGCCACGCATCATCATGCAGAAGTGCTGGGCCTCGATGACGACGCCGACGCCGGCCGCGCCGGTGGCAGTCTGGACGGCTTCGGCGATCTGGGTGGTGAGCTGTTCCTGGATCTGCAGGCGCCGCGCGAACATGTCGCTGATGCGCGCGATTTTCGACAGGCCGATTACCTTGCCATTCGGCAGGTAGGCCACGTGAACCTTGCCGACAAACGGCAGCAGATGGTGCTCGCACATCGAATACAGTTCGATGTCCTTGACGATGACCATCTCGTTGTTGTCCGAATCGAACACGGCCTCGTTCAGGATGTCGTCCAGCGACTGCGTGTAGCCTTGTGTCAGGAACTTGAACGCGGCAGCTGCGCGTTCGGGGGTTTTCAGCAATCCGTCGCGCGAGATATC
Organism: uncultured Thiobacillus sp.; assembly: GCA_964452995.1. Lineage (GTDB taxonomy): Bacteria > Pseudomonadota > Gammaproteobacteria > Burkholderiales > Thiobacillaceae > Thiobacillus. Next base: position 30,610 of record CAYVOR010000022.1, on the reverse strand, counting down.
CTCGCCTGCGCTCTGAATGAGTTGTGCGTACAGCTTGGCGGTGTCCATTACGGATGTCCTGGCGGGTTCGAAGAATCTTGCGACTGTGTCAGAGCCATCTGGTAGCGTCAAGCAGGAATCGGCATCGCACTGCAGCAGGATCACGCGCATTCGCCCGAAGGCGTGGCGCGCTGCGTGTCAGCTTGCATTCACGTGTCCGGCATCGTTCTAAATCGCAGCGTCAGGCGAAACAGTACCCAAAAAAAATGCCGGCATGACCGGCATTTTTTGATCGTGCATCCGCCTCAGGCAGGGTGCGCGTATTTCCGGCGTAGACGCAAGCCGATCAAGCCGAGGCCGGCGAGCAGCATGCCCCAGGTTTCGGGCTCCGGCACCGGGGCAGTGACCGCGGCGATGGTGTACAGGGCGCCGCTGCTGCCGGTGGCGGTGCCGCTTACCTTCAGCGTGTAATTGCCGGCTGTGAAGTAGGCGCCGGCGGGAAGAGTCAGGTGATCCGCATTGCTGTCATCCTGCATGAAGGCGGTGTAGGGATTGTTTTGGCTATCAAAAATCTCCGCAGTGAGATTGTCGATATTGAAGACGCTCATGGTGAACGTGCCATAGGTCAGGTCCACGGGGATATCGAATACCCCCGAGCCGGCGAAGAGGTTTTCCGTGATGTTGAAAGTCAGACTGTGGTCAATCGTGCCGGATCCCGACACCGCGAAGCTTTCTGACCACGTCATAGGTGCGCCGAAATTACCGAGATCCGTGTTGTCGATGAGATTCAGGTTCACCGCTGCCGAGGCAGCCCCAGACACCATCAGACCTGCCGCAAGCGTCAGACATTGCAATTTCATTGTTACCTCCTCCAGGAGATTGGGGTTTTTTTATGATTAAACTGGACTGGATGCTAACACAAGGCTTATTAGTTCATTCTAGCTTGTTGTTTTAACTTGGGTTAATTTTCCCTGGCAAATCAAACATAAACAAACCTGATAAAGACTGATAGAGAGAAGCTTTCAGGCTTGAAACCGCCATCTCGCAGTGCGGATTCGAACCTGGCGGTGATGACGGGCTGTGCCACCTTCCCCCGGGATTTCCTGCAGGCCGCCTCTTGCCGTGTGCTTGACCGGCCCGCGCTTCACACGCGAAGCGTGCCGGTGGTCTTAGCGGGGCAGCACGTGCGCACCCGGCATGCTGACGATGGGGTCGATACCCAGGTGTTCCGGATACGGGACGATGAAAGAGGGGCGTGCAGGGAACGCTTGCACGATTTGGCCACCCACCCTGCAGGGGAGGGCGGGTGGACGATTCAGGCGTGTGCCAGATGCTGCCCGATTTCGATGAAGGTGTTGGCGACTTCCGTGGTCTCGACATTGATGCCCAGTTGCTTGCACAGCTGCGACAACGACAACATGCCGCGCACCATCTGCCGGCCCTCGGTGTGCTCGATCACTAAGGCATGCTGACGGCCGCGTGCCTTGAGCGTTTCCAGCACATGGCCGACGCGGGCATGGGCGATATCGTCGTAATCGACCGCTTCCAGCCGTTCCACCGGGGTCATGATGTCGGCCACCAGCACTTCGTCGCGGCGGATGCCGCGGCTTTGCACGATCTGCATGGGCTTCTCGCCGTGGATGTCGGTGAGCGTCACCAGCCCGACCATACGATCGTCGCTATCCATGACGAACAGCAGACGCACCTTGCGGCGGATCATGTGTTCTTCTGCATGCTTGATGGTGTCGCCCGGCCTGGCGATGAAGGCGGTCAGGCGATGAAAGTCGGTCATGACGTGGAGCGCCGGGTCATCCAGTTTAACCAGCTCGGGCAGAACGCAGACAGGGCGCAGCAGACCAGCATTCTTGTCGAGGTTACGGGCGGGCAGGCGTGTGTAGCTCAAGGTCATGTCGGATCTCCATGCATCGTTTCTGGACTCCGCGTAGGCACACTAGGGAAACGCCGAACAAGTTGATTTCGTACATGGCTCGACAAGCTCATCACGAACGAAATCAATAAGTTGCCGTTCGTCCGTTCGGCAGGCTCACGACGCAGCCTGGGCTTGTCGAAGGACCTGTTCAGCGTTTCCCTAGGTGGGCGCAGCTGGAAGTGGCCATCCTGTCTGTTGCAGCGCCGCCTGTCCATTCAAGATTTTTTAGTACAACATAAATTGTTCTTGCTTGATGCGGGACGGGAAGCGGCGCATGGTGGGGAGTTTAACGCGCCATCGCCTGCGCGTGAAACGCCAGATGTTCGCCAATGAAGCTGGCGATGAAGTGGTAGCTGTGGTCGTAGTCCGCCTGCATCCGCAGGGTGAGCGGAACACCGTGTGCCGTGCAGGCCGCTTGCAGATTTTGCGGGAATAGCTGTTCAGCCAGGAATTCGTCGGCGGTGCCGTGGTCGATCAGCGCGGGCGGAAGCGGCGCACCGGCTTCGACCAGACAGGTGGCATCCCAGGCCTCCCAGGATTTTTTGTCGTCGCCAAGGTAGGCGGAAAAGCAGCCTTGCCCCCACGGACTGATCACCGGGTTGCAGATGGGGGCGAACGCGGAGACCGAGGCGTACAGACCGGGGTTCTTCAGCGCGCAGACGAGCGCCCCGTGGCCACCCATCGAATGACCGCTGATGGCTCGCTTTCCCGCCATCGCGGGAAAGTTCGCGGCGACCAGCGCGGGCAGTTCGCGGGTGACGTAGTCGTACATCTGATAGTGCGTCGCCCACGGCGCCTGCGTGGCGTTGACGTAAAAGCCCGCGCCCTGGCCGAGATCGTAGCGCTCGGGCACATCGGGCACGTCGTTACCGCGCGGACTGGTGTCGGGCATGACCAGGATCAGGCCGAGTTCGGCCGCATATCGCTGCGCACCGGCTTTTGTACGGACGTTATCGTCGGTGCAGGTCAGTCCCGACAGCCAGTAGACCACCGGCAGCTCTTGCGTGGCCGCCTGCGGCGGCAGGTAGACCGAGAAGGTCATGCGGCACCGGCAGGTGGCCGATTCGTGCTGCCAGCGTTCGAGCCAGCCACCGGATTCCCTGATTCTTTCGACCTGTTTCATCGTCGCCTCAGAAAATGATGACCGAGCGGATGCTCTTGCCTTCGTGCATCAGGTCGAAGGCGCGGTTGATGTCTTCGAGCGGCATGGTGTGCGTGACCAGACTATCGATCTCGATCTTGCCCGTCATGTAGCTGTCGACATAGCCCGGCAATTGCGAGCGCCCCTTGACGCCGCCGAACGCGGTGCCTTTCCAGGTGCGGCCGACTACCAGATTGAACGGTCGGGTGCGGATTTCCTGCCCGGAACCGGCGACCCCGATCACGGTGGAGACCCCCCAGCCCATGTGGGTACATTCGAGTGCGTCGCGCATGACGTTGACGTTGCCGATGCATTCGAACGAATAGTCGACGCCACCCTTGGTCAAATCGCGGATGTATTCCGAAATCGAGCCGTTGACGTCGCGCGGGTTGATGAATTCGGTCGCGCCGAGCGCCTTCGCCATGTCGAATTTGTCGGGGTTGATGTCGATCGCGAGGATACGGCCGGCCTGGGCCATGACCGCGCCCTGGATCGCGGACAGGCCGATGCCGCCGAGGCCGAACACCGCGACGGTCGAGCCGGGTTCGACCCTGGCGGTGTTGAGCACCGCGCCGATGCCGGTGGTGACACCGCAGCCAAGCAGGCAGACCTTGTCGAGCGGCGCGGCAGGGTTGATTTTGGCGAGTGCGATTTCAGGCACCACGGTGTATTCGGCAAAGGTCGAGCAGCCCATGTAGTGGAAGATCGGCTTGCCGTTCTTCGAGAAGCGCCGGGTGCCGTCGGGCATGTAGCCGGTCCACACGGTGGACGCGATCGACTGGCACAGGTTGGTCTTGGGCGAGGCGCAGTATTCGCAGTGACCACATTCGGGGATGTAGAGCGGGATGACGTGGTCGCCCGGTTTCAGCGTCGTCACGCCGGGACCGCATTCGACCACGATGCAGCCGCCCTCGTGGCCGAGGATGCAGGGGAAGGCGCCTTCCGGGTCGTCGCCCGACAGCGTGAAGGCGTCGGTGTGGCAGACCCCGCTGGCCACCACCTGCAGCAGCACCTCGCCTTCGCGCGGACCTTCGACGTCCACTTCCTCGATCGACAGGGGCTTTTTCGGTTCCCAGGCAACAGCAGCGCGTGCTTTCATGGTTTGGATCCTTGGTGATGAATGGGAAAAGACGCGCCAGGCGGCGGCCCGATGATGCCGAACTTTCATGGCATCCACAATGTGCGCGGAACCCGGCAAGCCTAGCCGGTTTGTTGCAGCAGCTTCTGGTAGGCGGCCTCGAACAGTTTGACGCCGTCGTCCTGCAGGGTGTTGCCGATGGTATCCATATCGATGCCCAGATGGGTCAGTTCTGCCAGCTGCGCCTCGGCTTCGGCGACGCCTTGTGTCACGCGCGGCACCGGATCGCCGTGGTCGCGCAGCGCGGCGAGCGTCTTGTCAGGCAGCGTGTTGATGGTTTCCGGCCCGATCAGCGGCTCGACATACAGCAGGTCGCGATAGTCCGGGTTCTTCACGCCGGTACTGGCCCACAGCAGGTATTGCGGCGTCGCGCCCCGCTGCGCCAGCGCGGCGAAAGCTTCGCCATGAAAGATTTCGAGGTAGCGTTGATAGGCGACACGTGCCATCGCCACCGCCGCCTTGCCACGCAGCGACAAGGCGGACTGGGTTCCGATGGCGGTCAATTGCGTATCGACCAGCGTATCAATGCGCGACAGGAACAGGCTCGCGACCGCCTTGCTGTGCCCGATGCCGGCGTCGGCCTGCACGCGTGCGTTGAGGCCGCGGATAAAGGCCTGGAAAATCGCTTCGGTCTGGGCCACTGAAAACAGCAGGGTCACGTTGACGTTGATTCCGAGCGTGGTCAATGTCTCTAACGCGCTGACGCCTTCGGGTGTGCCCGGTACCTTGATCAGCAGGTTGCGACGGTTAACCGCGTCCGACAGGCGCTTCGCCTCCGCGATCGTGTTTGCGGTGTCATACGCCCAGCGTGGGGCGACTTCCATGCTGACGAAACCGTCGTTGCCATCGCGGGCTTCATACGTGGGGAGCAGCAGGTCGCACGCGGCCTGGATATCGGCGATGGCCAGCGCCTCGTAGCGTCGCTCGGCATCGGGTTCGCTGACTTTCAGCCGCATCAGGTCGTCCGCATAGTAGGGACTGCTGGCGAGTGCCTTCTGGAAAATCGACGGATTCGAGGTGACGCCCGAGATCCCGTCCTCGGCGATCAGCTTTGCCAGCGTGCCCTCCTGGATCAGGCTGCGTGACAGGTTGTCGAGCCAGAGACTCTGGCCGAGGTTGGCGACTTGCTGGGCGATGTTCATGGGCGGTCCTCGCGCGGATAAGATGTTCAGGATAGAACATGGACATGATGGCAAGTTCACCGGGCCGCGTCGACCCGTGCCCGAAGCCGCGCCTGTGCTAGACTTCGGCGCATTCTTTCGGCTCTTTTCCGGCTTATTCCATGTCTGGCAACACACTCGGCAAACTGTTCTGTGTCACCGTGTTCGGCGAATCGCACGGACCCGCGATCGGCTGCGTGGTCGACGGCTGCCCGCCCGGCATGGCGCTCGCCGAAGCCGACATCCAGCAGGACCTCGACCGCCGCAAGCCCGGAACCTCGCGCCACGTTACCCAGCGTCGCGAATCCGACACCGTTGAAATCCTGTCCGGCCTCTACCAGGGCAAGACCACCGGCACGCCGATCGCACTGCTGATCCGCAACGAGGACCAGCGCAGCAAGGACTACGGCAACATCGCCGATACCTTCCGTCCCGGTCATGCTGACTACACCTACACGCAGAAATACGGCTTGCGCGACCCGCGCGGCGGCGGCCGCTCGTCAGCGCGCCTGACCGCGCCCATCGTCGGCGCCGGCGCCATCGCCAAAAAATGGCTCGCCGAAAAATACGGCATCGTGATCCGTGGCTGCATGAGCGCGCTCGGCCCGATCGACGTGCCTTTTGAATCATGGGATGAAACCCGCAACAACGCCTTCTTCTCGCCCAGTGCGGCCATCGTGCCCGAGCTCGAGGCCTATATGGATGCGCTGCGCAAATCCGGCGACTCAGTCGGCGCGAAAATCAGCGTGGTCGCCGACAACGTGCCGCCCGGCTGGGGTGAGCCGCTGTACGACAAGCTCGACGCCGACCTCGCGCATGCACTGATGGGGCTTAATGCCGTCAAGGGTGTGGAGATCGGCGACGGCATGGCCGCCGCGCGGCAGAAAGGCACCGAGCACCGCGACGAAATCACGCCCGAAGGTTTCCTCTCCAACCACGCCGGCGGCGTACTGGGCGGCATCTCGTCGGGCCAGACCGTTGTCGCCCACATCGCGATCAAGCCGACCTCGTCGATGCGTCTGCCTGGCCGCTCAATCGACCTGCACGGCCAGCCGATCGAAGTCGTCACCCACGGTCGTCACGATCCCTGCGTCGGCATCCGCGCCACCCCGATCGCCGAGGCGCTGATGGCAATCGTGCTGATGGATCATGCGCTGCGTCACCGCGCCCAGTGCGGTGACGTGGCCAGCGACACGCCGGTCATAGCGGGCAGCCGGCTCATTTGATTCGACCAGGCTTTGCCTCGTTTACTGCTTTGGCACAAAGCTTCGCATGGCCTATGCCTATGCCTGTGCAGGTTTCGATTTGATCGGATGGGTATGTTCCGGCGCTGGCAAGCCGAGGCGAATATTGCATAGGCATATGGACACCGGATTTGTCGGTTGTTTTTACAGGTTTCCCGCTGCCGCACCGCTTTAAATATGCAACGTTGCCTTGGTGAGGAAGCCAGGTGCCCAGCCCCACGTCAGCGCCCTATTTACTCATCGCCACCCATACCCCATCCCAATCCGCTTTCGGCGGTGTCTGCCGAAATACCGCGATGCGGTCCAGCATGACCTGACTGGGGCGGTCCGCCCGGGCAATCGCAAGAGACGCACGAAACGCTGCCTCGGCGCCTTCCCAATCCTGCTTGCGATAAAGCGCCAGCGCCGCCTCGTAAGCCTGCGCCAGTTGCCAGCCCGCCTCGCTCAACGACGCGACGTAATCCATCAACTCGAACACCCTGACCGGTTCCTGCTTGCCGACGACGCGCAGGCTGTCGATTTCGCGGAAAGCCAGGGTGTCGCCCGCCAGATTTCGCGTGCCCTCGCTGACGAGGATGTGCGTGCCGTAGAACTTGTTGGCCTGCTCCAGCCGCGAGGCGAGGTTCACGGTGTCGCCGATGACGGTATAGCCGCGCGAGGTTTCAGAGCCGATGTTGCCGACGGTGACGTCGCCGCTGGCGATGCCCATGCGCACGTTGACTTCGGGCAGGCCGTGAACGACGCCAAAGAGATCGGGCAGGCTGGCGCGGAAGGTGTCCATGCTCCGCATCTGTTCAAGCGCGGCGATGCAGCACAAGCGGGCGTGGTCGGCGGGATCGGTGAAGGGCGGCCCCCAGAAGGCCATGACCGAATCGCCGATGTACTTGTCGACGATGCCCTGCTGAGCGCGGATCACGTCGGACATCAATGAAAAATAACGATTGAGAAAACGCACGATGGCGTCCGGCGTGAGGCCCTCGCACATCTGGGTGAAACCCTGCAGGTCGGAGAAGAACACACTCATTACCTGGCGCTCGCCCTTGTCCGCGAGCATGCGGTTTTCCAGCAGGGTACGGACGATGCGCGGGTCGACGTACTGGCCGAAGGTGTCGCGGATGCGTTCCTTCTCGCGCAGTCCGCCCACCATGTTGTTGAAAGAGGTGGCGAGCGTGGCGAGTTCGTCGTGGGTGTGCACCAGGATTTCGACGTTGAGGTCGCCCGCTTCGACCGCGCGCGTGCCGCCCACCAGGCGCTTGACCGGGCCGACCAGCGAGCGCGTGACAAACGTGGCGAAGATGAGTCCAAGCGCGGTGGCGATGGCGGTGACGATCCAGTTGAGTGTGGTGGCGCGTTGCTCTTCGGCCTTGGCCTCGGTAGCGGTGTCCCGGGTCAGTTTGTTGAGCAGGTCGGTGGTTTTCTGGATTTCGACGTCGATGGCGTTCTTCTCGCGCAACAGGCTGTCGCGCACAATTTTTTGCGAACGCGGGGTGCCCTCTTCTGCCTCGATCTGGAACTGGCGAAAAGTCATGTGGAAGTGCTGACGCGCGGCCTGGATAAACGGCAGTTCCCTGCCCAGTACGGCGAGCGTGACGCGGTCGAGCTCGATGCCTTGTTCCGCTTCGGCTTCGTGCAGCATGCGCAGCGAGGAATCGACAATCTGGTCGGCGTTGATCCCGCGCATGTCGAAGGCATTCGACTCTTTCGCCAGGTACGCGGGGTCGGGGTGCGCCGCCGCCATCCCTGCGATCACCCGCTCCATGTGCACCATCTGGTCGCGGATGAGGATTTCCACGCTCGCTACCTGCTGTTCCAGCGGCAGGTAGTAGTCGGACAGCGCGCGCACCTGATTGTTGAGCTGCCGGAAGTTGAGCACCGACAGCCAGGTGACGACCACCATCAGTACCAGCAGGGCGGTGGTGATGCTGAAGATTTTCAGGCTGATGGGAAGTCGCATGGGGCAGGTCCTGATGTGCTGAATGTAAACCCATTCTGATTAAACATTAGCGTAAGCCACGGATTCAGCAAAATTCAGCCCGTGCCAGGTTTCCGGGCGGTCTGCTCACCATGCGGGTTCAAGCGGCGGCACTGCCGCACGCGCAACGCGCCGCGTTAGGTCAAGGTCACAAACCGATTGCGTCTGACAAGGATCTGATTGTCCATAATGGACGCTGTATCCACCGATCCGCTTATCGCTATCGCTTCCGCGGATTGGTGAACGTATACGGAACCAGCATCAAGGAATGGATCCACGTGGCGTTCGGTGACGGCATCATGAGCGCCATCGGCATTTCCATGAAGCGACCGTGAACAACAGGACTGTTCGTGCGAGAGAACGCTATGGACTGTTCGCTTCGGCCTATCGAGAGGGTGACCTGGCCTTCATTGCGCCGACAAAATCTGAAGCGGTATGCCATGAGATGGAGCGGGTAGTGGCTGACTATCATCAAGCCAGCTGCCATTCGCATAAATCGCTCCATCCACATTCGGGACAATAGCGACAGGCCAGGCAGTCGTCTGCAGGGTTGCCGCGATTCTCATTTGTTACGTCTCCCTTGAATTATGATTGAATGCGCTCAAGACATGCGGTGCGCCGTTTTATCGCTTGCAGGCGTGTCTGGTGGACAAGGCATGCCGCTGTGAGCCTGCGGATTAGTGTGGGGCGAGCGGGATCTGTCTTGAAAAACCCTCAGGGCCAAATCCTGCTGTTTGCCAGGCGGCAACACGAGGCAAGACCTGATGGAAGGAACCGGGCCCGAATGGGTTTCACGCATTCGACGGCGCCTGCTCCCGCTCGCGATGATCGAATTCCATTCGTCGTGGCATGCGCCGGGTTACACTTTCTCTTCTTCGGCCTTCTGGCCAATCGGGGGGGGGAATACTCATCATGTCCCAGCAGCATCCCATCATCGCCATGACCGGCACGTCCGGTGCGGGCCTGTCGACGATACGCCACGCGTTCAAGTTCATTTTCCAGACCCTGAACATCAAACCCGCGATCGTTCATGGCGATGGTTTCAGGCGTTATACCGATCGGCAGTTCGCCGCCCTGCTCGAGGAAGCGCGGGGCAGTGGTCGCAACGTTTCCTGGTTCGGGCCCGAGTGCAATCATTTCCAGGAGCTGGAATCCTTTTTCAGGACCTATGGCGAATGCGGCAGCGGCGTCTATCGTCAGTATGCGCACTCCGCCAGACATGGCAAGGAACTGGGCGTGCGGCCTGGCGAATTTACGCCCTGGTCGCCGCTGGAGCCAGGCAGCGATCTCCTGTTCTACGAGGGGCAGCATGGCGGCCTGATGGCCAACACCTGGACCCGACGCAAGGTCGACTCACGCCACTTTCCGCCGGAAATAGACCGCCGCACGGGCCGCCAGGGCATCGACGTGGCCCAGCATGTGGATCTGCTGATCGGCGTGACGCCTGCCATCAACCTGGAGTGGATACAGAAGATTCACCGTGACCAGGAAAAGGGCATCTGCTCGCCAGCGGAATCGGTGGAAACCATCCTGCGCCGCATGGACGACTACATCCATTACATCGTTCCCCAATTCGGCCTGACCGATATCAATATCCAGCGCATGCCGCTGGTGGATACCTCGGATCCCTTCATCGCGCGCGACGTGCCGCTGGCCGACGAATCGCTGTGCGTCCTCCACTTCCGCGACCGCGAGCGCCATGACTTTCCCAGAATGCTCAAGCTCATTCCCGACGCCTATATGTCGCGTCCGACCACCATGGTGGTTCCCAGCAGAAGCCTGCGCCTGGCCTTGAGCGTGATCTGCAGCCCGATTCTGGCCGGGTTCATGAAGGCGTGCGGCAAGGCAAAGGGCCTGGCTCGGGACACGGTCTCCCCCTGAATCAAACCGTCAACAACGCAGGAACAGGGAACACGGGATCGGGTTGGTACAGGACGCGAACGGCGCCATGACTGCCCTGGTATGGATAAGTGGAGGCGGCTAAAAGGATCGAAGGGGCCATGAACCAGTTCGGCGCCTGCAATCGTTCCGGCTTGGATGACGAGGTATCGGAATAGCCGCCAACCACCGCTTAAAGTAGATTGGTTAAAGTAGACTAGGGAGTCATTTTATCGAGCCGTCGGCACGCAACGCGGGCGGTTTCCCCTCCCCCCACAGTCAAGATACCGCACATGGACGCGCCTCACCTTACACGCATGCTGCCCTGGCTCGCCGGCCTTGTCCTGGCGGGATGCGCTGCGGTCGGACCGGACTACGTACCGCCGACGCCTGCGTTGCCGGCTGGCTGGAGCCAGCTCGACGCATCGCCCCAGGCGTTGATACGCACCGGGACACGCGGCGACCTCAGCCGGTGGTGGCGAGGTCTCAACGACCCACTGCTCTCCGAACTGGTGGATGACGCACTGCGGACCAGTCTTGATCTGCGCACCGCGCAGGCCAGGCTGCGTGCTGCACGTGCCAGCCGCACGGTGGCCGCCGCCGGGCGTTTTCCCGATGTGAACGCTTCTGGCGGCGCCCGCCGCAGTGATTCGAGCGAGACCATGGGCAGCGGAACGACCCGCGATGCCTTCAACGCCGGTTTCGATGCGAACTGGGAGCTGGACGTGTTCGGCGGCGTGCGGCGCAGCGTCGAGGCGGCCGACGCCGATCTCGACGCCTCAATCGCGAACCTGAATGCAACGCAGGTTTCGCTGGTGGCCGAAGTGGCCGCGAACTATATCGGGGTGCGCAACCAGCAGATGCTGCTTGGCATCTCGCGTACCAACCTCGCTACTCAGATGGAAACGCTGCAACTTACCGACTGGCGTGCCCAGGCCGGTCTCGTCAGCAGTCAGGATGCCGAACAGGCACGCGCCAGCTACGAGCAAACCCGAGCCCAGATTCCTGCGCTGGAAACCAGCCTTGCCGAAGCTGAACATGCGCTGGACATCCTGCTGGGCTACGCGCCGGGAACCCTGCATGCGCGCCTTGCGGCACCTGCGGATCTGCCTGCCATCCCCGCACACATCGCCGTCGGCATCCCTGCCGACACGCTGCGCCAGCGTCCCGACGTTCGCGCGGCCGAACGCACGCTGGCGGCGGAAACCGCGCGCGTGGGCGTGGCCGAGGCGGCGCGCTATCCATCTTTCAATCTTTCAGGCTCGATCGGCGTCGAAGCGCTGACTGTCGGGGCGCTCGACAGCAGTGGCGCCGTCGCGTCGTCGCTGCTCGCCGGGATAACCGGCCCCATCTTCGACGCCGGACGCCGGCGCGCCCAGGTCGATATCCGGGACGCGGTGCGCGAACAGGCGCAGGTGGCCTACGAACAGACTGTTCTGGTCGCCCTGCAGGAGGTGGAAAATGCGCTGGTTGCGCTGGTTCGCACCCGTGAGCGCGGCGAGGCACTGACGAACGCCGTCACCGCTTCCCGCAACGCGGCCGAACTCGCGCGGCAGCGTTACAGCAGCGGGCTGACCGATTTCCAGTCGGTGCTCAACAGTGAACGCAGCACGCTGGTGCTCGAAGAAAACCTCGCCAGCAACCGTGCAAACGGCGTGTTGGCACTCATTCGTTTGTACAAGGCTCTGGGCGGCGGCTGGCTGCCACAGGCCGAATCCCGACCGGTCAGCGAGGACGCTTCGTGAACGACTCCAATACTTCGCAATCCAGGCAGGGCAAGACCCTGAAAAATCTTCTCGCCAACCGCTCCGGCGGGCCGTTTTCCTTCCGTTGGCCATGGCTGCTTGGCGTGCTGATCGTGCTGGCGACAGCAGCCTGGCTGTTCTTTCGCTCCGGCGACGAGGCGGCTGCACCGCGCTATTCGACCGAAGCGGCGACGACGGGCACCCTGGTGGTCAAGGTTTCCGCGACCGGCAATCTGCAGCCGACCAATACGGTGGATGTCGGCAGCGAACTTTCCGGCATCGTCGACAAGGTCTATGTCGATGACAACGACGCGGTGACGAAGGGCCAGCTGCTGGCGCAACTGGATCTGTCCAAGCTCAATGATGCCGTGACGAAGTCGCGCGCATCGCTTGCAGCGGCCAGGGCGCAGGTGCTGCAGGCGCAGGCGACGGAGGCGGAAGCACAGGCAACACTTGCCCGCTTCCAGCAGGTGTCGCAACTGTCCGCGGGCAAGGTGCCATCCAGAACCGAAATGGACGCCGCCACGGCCAGTATGAAGCGTGCCCATGCCAACGTCGCCAGTGCCCAGGCAAGCGTGACCCAGGCACAGGCCACGCTGCAATCGGATGAAACCAACCTCGGCAAGGCCAGTATCCGTTCGCCCATCAACGGTGTGGTGCTGTCACGCGAAATAGACCCTGGCCAGACGGTGGCCGCCTCCTTCCAGGCGCCGGTGCTGTTCAAGCTGGCAGAGGACCTGACCAAGATGGAACTGCGCGTCAATGTCGATGAGGCTGATGTCGGCCAGGTCAAGGCGGGACAGAAAGCCACTTTCAGCGTCGATGCCTGGCCCGGCCGTGAATACACCGCTGCCATTACCCGTGTCGGCTATGGCGCCCAGGAAACGGCAGGCGTCGTGTCCTATCTCACCGTGCTTGAAGTCGACAACGAAGACCTCAGCCTGCGGCCCGGCATGACCGGCACCGCCGACATCACCACGCTCATCCGCGAAAACGCGCTGCTGGTGCCTAACGCCGCGCTGCGCTTCACGCCGGAGACCAACACGGCGACCGAGAAGAAATCGGGCAGCAACGTGCTGGGAGCGCTGATGCCACGCATGCCCAGACCGGCCAGAAAGGACAAGTCGGCAGTCAGCGACCGCGGTATGCAACGTGTATGGGTGCTGCAGGATGGTCAGTCCGTCGCCATCGATGTGCAGACCGGCGCCACCAACGGCAGCGTGACCGAGATCACCGGCGGAGCACTCAAGGCCGGCATGCAGGTGATCACCGAGGCCTTGAGCCCGCCGCAATGAGTGAAACGGCTCCGTTGATCCGGCTGTCCGGCATCACCAAGACTTACGGCAGCGGGCAGGCTGCATTCCAGGCGCTGAAGGGCATCGATCTCACCATCGAGGCCGGCGATTTCGTCGCCGTCATGGGCCCAAGCGGCTCGGGCAAGTCCACCGCAATGAATATCCTCGGCTGCCTCGATGTCGCCACCAGCGGCAGCTACGAATTCGAGGGCGTGAAGGTCGAGCAGCTGACACGCAACGAGCGTGCGCTGATCCGGCGCAACTATCTTGGCTTCGTGTTCCAGGGCTTCAACCTGCTGGCGCGCACGACCGCGCTGGAAAACGTCGAGCTGCCGCTGATCTACCGCGGCGAGCCTCAGGCCGAGCGTCATGCTGCGGCACGTGCCGCGCTCAAGCAGGTGGGCCTCGAGGGCTGGGAGCACCATACGCCGGCCGAACTCTCCGGCGGTCAGCAGCAGCGCGTTGCCATCGCCCGTGCCATCGTCACCCGCCCCCACGTGCTGCTTGCGGACGAACCGACCGGCAATCTCGACAGCCATACCAGCCAGGAAATCATGAACCTGATCAGCGGGTTTAACCGCGAATCGGGCATCACCGTGCTGATGGTCACGCATGAGCCCGACATGGCGGCGCATGCCCGGCGCATCATCCGCTTCGTCGACGGCCTCGTCGAAAGCGACCAGCGGAACGGGGAGGGCGCCTGATGTTGTGGAATACCCTGCTGCTCGCGCTGCGCTCGATCCGGCGCAATCTGATGCGCTCCTTTCTCACCATCCTCGGCATCGTCATCGGCGTCGCTGCCGTCATCACCATGGTCACGCTGGGCAATGGCGCGACGAAATCGGTGTCCGACCAGATATCGAGCATGGGCAGCAATCTGCTGATGGTGATGCCGGGCCAGCGCTTCGGCCCCGGCGCGGTGCCGGGTGCGCCTTTCAAGGTCGCCGATGTCGATGCCGTGCGCAACCAGATCGCAGGGGTCAGGCTGGTTGCGCCGGTGGTGAACAAGGCGGCGACTGCGGTATACCAGGCCAACAACTGGACCACCCCGGTCACTGGCAGCACCAACGATTATTTCGAGGTGGGAAACTGGGAAATCGCTGCCGGCCGCGACTTTACCGAAGCCGAGGAGCGTTCCGGAAAAGCGGTGTGTGTGATCGGCGATACCGTGCGCGAGAAGCTGTTCGGCCGCCACAACCCGGTGGGTAGCCAGATCCGCATCAAGCAGTTTTCCTGCGAAGTGATCGGCCTGTTGAAGGCCAAGGGCCAGGCGTCCATGGGGTCCGACCAGGATGACACCGTGGTGATGCCGTTGCGCACGGTGCAGCGCCGGCTCGCCGGCAACCAGGATATCAGCCGGCTGATGATTTCGGTGAAGGCGGGCGCTTCGATCGACGTGACCAAGATAAGGCTTACCGAGCTCTTGCGTGAACGACGCAACATCGCCGAGAACGAGGATGACGATTTCCGCGTGATAGACACCCGCCAGATCGCCGAGACGCTGACCAGCACCACCCGGATCCTCACCATGCTGCTCGGTGCGGTGGCGGCAGTGAGCCTGCTGGTGGGCGGCATCGGCATCATGAACATCATGCTGGTGTCGGTGACCGAGCGTACCCGCGAGATCGGCATCCGCCTCGCCATCGGCGCACTGGAAAGGGAGGTGCTGCTGCAGTTCCTGATCGAGGCTGTGATGCTGTCGAGCCTGGGCGGCATCATTGGCATCGCGTTTGCAACCGCCGCCTCCATCACGCTGGCCGGACTGATGAGCGTGCCGTATATGTTCGATCCCGGCATCAACCTGCTGTCCTTCGTCTTTTCTGCTGCCATCGGCGTGATCTTCGGTTTCTTTCCCGCGCGTCGCGCGGCCGGCCTCAATCCGATCGATGCCTTGCGGCATGAATAAACCTGTCTTCCCGGGTCAGCCGGATCATTCCTGAGAAATACGCCAGGACCGCTGCGCGGGATCTGCGATGGGGTGTGACGCGATTTCAAGGGGATACATACAGCTTCCTGGCGCCGGTTGGGTAGAGAGGGCCAGATGCTCGCGCTCTACGAATGCGAAGCAACAGGAGGCAGACCCCGGTTTTGCGTGACCGAATGTCGAAGAGATCAGCGATACGTGCCAGGCCTGGATGAATTTCCAAGACAGCGCTGAACAAAAAACAATTTCATCCTGACCGCTGTAATCCCGAATATTTCCAGGGCACTTCAATTTAAGATAGGGCGCGCATGTGATGCATGCGCTTCTTTTTTGATTGTGTTTAACGAGGCATCTGATGTCTGATGATTTGAAGCGTGGTGAGTCCCTTGAAGTAAGCCTGAAAACATTACGGTTGCGCCCGGGCATCATTCTGAGTATTCAGAGGGTGCGCGATAACGCGCCGGTGATTGACGCGAAATTTATCGCGGCTATCGAAGGAAAAGGCGTGATGTTGACGCCCAGCGGGATGGATAGCCACAAAACCGACATGATCATCGGTGATGAGTACCTGATTCAGGGTTTTACGGGGCAGACCGATTTTTCGTTCACTGCGCCGGTCCTGAATGTCTTCAAGGCACCCTTTGCCCATGCGCTCGTCGCCTACCCGGCCGCGGTCAAAGCAAAAGAGGTGCGTAAATCGATGCGCATGAAAACCGCTTTGCCCGCAACCATCTCTCCCCGTGGCCAGGGCAATCCACTTGAGGTCTCGATCATCGATTTAAGCGCTGACGGCGCCATGATTGAATCTGCAAGCTTCCTGGGCGGCGTTGGCAGCCTCTTCGATCTGGTTTTCCCCATCGAATTCGATGCGGTGCAAACCAACCTCAATATCGTGGCCAAGCTTCGCCACAGAACAAGCAGCGACAATGAAGGGGGAAAAATCGGCCTGTCTTTCGAGAATGTGTCCCGGGAGCACAAGCTGCTCCTGAATTATTTTGTCGGCAGAATTACCGAGCAAAATTCTTTCATCATTGAGCCCTGAAAGGTTTCAAAAACCCGTGGCAGGCCGATTCCCGCACCCGTGATGACGGCGACCTGTCCGTCCAGCCGGAAATGGGCGGAATCAGGGTGCGAGGCATTCATGCAGCCACGATAGCCATCGGCAGATCATGAAGCCGTTGGCGATCGATCAACACCGGCTATGAACGATTCATCCCAACTCGCGTATCGACTGCATCGGCGGTACGCGCGTGATATGCCGCGTGGTGAGCCAGCCGCTCATTCCGACCAGCAGGGCGCCGGCCAGCGGCAGTGTCATCCATAGCCAGGGATGCAGGCGCAGGGGCAGCTCGAACAGACGCTGCGCGATCAGCGCCATGGCGATCTCGGCGCAGGCACTGGCGAGCAGGCCCGCCAGCAATCCCAGCGCGAGAAATTCGCTCCACAGGCTTTTGGCCAGGTAGGCGCGCTGCGCGCCCAGTGTGTGCAGCAGGACGGCTTCCTGCTGGCGTGCGTCGAGGCTGGCCAGCAGCGTGGCCATGACGACGGCCATCCCGGCGGCGAGCAGGAAGCCCAGCAGCAACTGGACCGCGCCGATGATCTGGTCGAACACGGCTTCGATATTGGCGATCAGTTTGTCGAGCGCGAGCACGGTGATGCCGGGGAAGGCCTTGACGAAGCCAGGCAGGACACTGGCGGCATCGGGCGGCACGAAGACGCTGGCGATGGAACTCGCGGGCAGCGCGTCGAGCTGTCCGGGCGCGAAGATGACGAAAAAGTTGGGTTGCATCGAATCCCATTTCACGCTGCGGATGCTGGTGATGCGCGCGGCGATCGTCTGGTCGCCGACCTGAAAGCCGATCTCGTCTCCCAGCGCGAGGTGGAGGCGTTCGGCCATGCCCGATTCGACGGAGATTTCCGCAGCGCGACGATCCCCATGCCAATGCCCGGCGAGTACGACGTTGTTGGCCGGCAGGGTGGCAGTCCAGGTCAGGTTGAGTTCGCGCCGCAGGCTGTTGGCATCACGTGCTTCCGGCGGCAGGGTGGCGGCGATGGGCGAACTATTTTTGGTGACGAGACGGCCGCGCACCATGGGATAGAGCGCCGAAGCCTGGAGGCGATGCTGCAACAGATACGCAGCCACCGCCGGCTGCTGCCCGGGTGCGATGTTCACCAGAAAATAATTGGGCGCTTCCGGCGGCAGCTGCTGGCGCCAGCCGGCGATCAGGTCGCTGCGCACCAGCGCCAGCAGCGCCACGAGAAACAGGGCCAGGGTGAAGGCACCGAGCTGCAGGGTGCTGTCGAAGCGGTGGCGCAGCAATTGAGCGAGACCGAAGCGTACCGGACCGTGGCTCATTTTCCGGATGCTGCGTCCGGCAGCCAGCGCCAGGCGCGCCAGCAGGGCCAGTACGGCGACCAGCCCGATCGATGCCCCGACAAAGACCCCGACCAGTCGGGCATCGCCGGCATACCAGGCGATCAGCAACAACAGCGCCGAGCCGCTGACCGCGGCGCTGAGCCACGCAGCGACCGGAAGCGGCGGCAGATCGCGCCGCAGCACGCGCAGTGGCGACACGCGGATGAGGCGCATCAATGCGGGCAGGCTGGCGCTTGCCAATGCCAGCAGGCCGCTGGCGATGGCGGCGCCGACCGGCGCCAGACCGAGTGCCGGCAGACGGGTCACGGCGTCGGGCAGAACCAGCAGCGCCAGTGCCTGCTGCATCAGGGCGCCGATCGCCACGCCGGCCAGGCTGCCCAGCAGGCCCAGCGTCAACAGCTGGACGGCATACAGCGTACGCAACTGCGTCGTGGTGGCGCCGACGCAGCGCAGCAGTGCCGCCTGGTCGTAATGCCGTAGCGCGTGGCGATGCGCGGCAATGGCAATGGCGACCACCGACAGCAACAGGCTGATCAGCGCGGTGAGTTGAATGTAGCGGTCGGTGTTGACAAAAGCACCGCGCAGGGTTTCGACACCTTCGCGCGAACCGACGAGACGCTGCGTGCTGTCAAGCCGGGGTTTGAGCGCGGCGCCGAACGCGGCGAGCTGCGCCGGGTCGCCGGCAAACTGATAAAGGTAAGTCACGCGGCTGCCGGGCTGCAGCACACGGGTTTTCGCGACGTCGTCGGCGCGCATGAACACGCGCGGTGCAAGGCCGAACACGCCGCCCAGCTGACCCGGTTCCTCGGTCACGATGCCGGCGATGGCGAAGCGGGCTTCGCCGATCTGCACGGTATCGCCCACCTTGGCCGACAACAGCGGCAGCAGGTCGGGGGCGACATAAATCGTGCCGGGTGGCGGCTGCGCGGGGCGCACAGTGTCGGGCGCGAACGGGCGATCGGCGATGCGTACGTTGCCGCGCAGGGGGTAGGCCGCGTCGACGGCACGCAGCGTGGCCAGTTGGAAGGCATCGCCCCTGGCGAGCATGCTGGGGAACTCGAGTGCCTGGCTGCGTGCAAGCGAACCGGCGTCGTAGGCATGTACGCCGACGGCGAACGTGGGCCAGGTTTTTATCGGGCCTGGGCTGGTAACCAGAAGGTCGGCCCCGAGGAAGCTGGCGCCCTGCTCGCTCATGGCGCGCTTCAGGCGGTCGCCGAGAAAGCCGGTGGTGCTGACGCTGCCGACGCCGATAATCAGCGCCAGCAGCAACACACGCCATTCGCCACTCGCGCGTTCACGCCGCAGCAGCCACAGGCCGAGCCGGGCGATGTTCATGCAATGGTCTCTTCGCGCATGCGACCGGCGACCAGGTGCAACCGGTGCTGGCAGCGCGACGCCAGCGCGTCGTCGTGGGTGACCAGGATCAGCGTGGTATGGGCGGAGGCGTTGAGTTCGAACAGCAGTTCGATGATGCGCGCGCCGGTGTCGGCATCGAGGTTACCGGTGGGCTCGTCGGCGAACACGATTTCCGGGTCGGTGGCGAAAGCGCGCGCGATGGCGACACGCTGCTGTTCGCCGCCGGACAGCTGACGCGGCGTATGGGTGGCGCGCGTGGCAAGGCCGACGCGATCGAGCCAGTAAACTGCACGCTCACGTGCGTCGGCGCGGCCAGCCAGTTCCAGCGGCAACAGGATGTTTTCCAGTGAAGTGAGCGCGGGCAGCAGCTGGAACGACTGGAACACGAAGCCGATGCGGCCCGCGCGCAGGCGGGCGCGGGCATCTTCATCGAGCGTATCGAGACGCTGGCCGAGCAGGAAGATTTCACCCGCGGAAGGATGATCGAGCCCGGCCAGCAAGCCCAGCAAGGTCGATTTCCCGGAGCCGGACGCACCCGTGATGGCGAGCGTCTCGCCCGCTTTGACGGCGAGCCCGACTTCGCTGAGGATGTCGAGCGTGCCGTCGGCGGTCGGCACGCGCTGGGACAGATTGCGTGCCAGCACGACGGTATCAGGGAACAAGGCGCTGTCGGGTGGCGTCATTGAAGTGGTCGGCTCAAGGAAAGTGAATGAATTATCGCGTGTGGCTGTTGTTGTTGCTGTGGATTCCGGGCTGGGCGTCGGCGAGTTCCTGCAACCTGTTGATTGTCGGCGATAGCCTGAGTTCCGGCTATGGCCTCGCAACCGGATCGAGTTGGGTGGACAGGCTGGGTACCCGCCTCCGGAAAACGGCGCCGCACTGGCGTGTGGTGAACGCCAGCATGAGCGGCGATACCACGCAGAACGGCCTGCAACGCCTGCAGCCTGCAATTGATCGGCATCGTCCGCAAGGCGTGCTGATCGAGCTCGGCGGCAACGATGCCCTGCGCGGCACACCGCCCGGGGCGATCCGGAAGAACCTGGTGATGATGATCCGCCAGGCGAAAGCGGCCGGCGCCTGGGTGGCCTTGCTGGAGGCGCCGGTACTGCCGAACTACGGCAAGCCGTATGCCGATGCGGTGACCAGGCTGTATGTCGACGTGGCGCGCAAGGAAAAGATCATTCGCGTGCCGTGTTTTGTCTGCAAGGTTGCGGTCGTGCCGGGCATGATGCAGGCCGACCGCATTCACCCGAACGAAAAAGCCCAGGGCGCAATGCTCGACGCCGTGTGGCCGTACATCAAGCCGAAATTGCAATGTCCGGTAAAGAAGCCCTGAAACATGTGATCTGCCCGTGTGGATCGGGACATCCGCTGGCAGACTGTTGTGGGCGGTTTCACGCAGGCGATCCGGCGCCGGATGCCGAAAGCCTGATGCGTTCACGTTACAGCGCCTATGTGCTGGGCCGGGAGGATTACTTGCGTGCAAGCTGGCATCCCGTGACCTGCCCGGCCGCGCTGGGTCTCGACGACGTGCCACGCCCGCAATGGCTGGGCCTGACCGTGAAGGCGCACACGCCGCTGGACGCGACCCATGCGACGGTCGAGTTCGTCGCGCGCTACAAGCTCAACGGCCGTGCGTTCAGGCTGCACGAAACCAGCCGGTTCGAGCGGGTGGATGGGCGCTGGCTGTATGTCGACGGTGAGATCGGGGACTGAAATGAATCAGGCCCACCTGCGCGGGCCTGATGTCGGCTTTCTGCCAAAACGGTGGGGTGGACGATGGGGCTCGAACCCACGACAACAGGAATCACAATCCTGGACTCTACCAACTGAGCTACGTCCACCATTGGTGGTTGCCAGCAAACCGGCAACGATAAAACCTTGGCCTGCCCGACAGGAATCGAACCTGTAACCCCCAGCTTAGAAGGCTGGTGCTCTATCCAGTTGAGCTACGGGCAGAGACTCACTTCTCGGGCAACGCTCTCTTACTTGCTGACAAGGGGTGGTCGGGGTGAGAGGATTCGAACCTCCGACATCCTGCTCCCAAAGCAGGCGCGCTACCGGGCTGCGCTACACCCCGAATCCTGTCGGCGCCCGGCATTCCGGGCGCATTTCGGAGAGGCGAGACTATACCCCGACGAACCGTCCGGGTCAATTTTCGCTTGAGTCGGAGGGGGGATATCCGGGAAAATCACGCTTTTGTCTCAGGGTTGTTCAGATGAGCGCACGTATTCTCGATGGCAAGGCCATGGCCGATACCATTCTCGCAGTGGTCCACGACAAGGTGGCCGAGCGCGAGGCGCAGGGCAAACGCCGGCCTGGCCTGGCGGTGATTCTGGTTGGCGACGATGCCGCCTCGGCGGTATATGTGCGCAACAAGAAGCGCGCGTGCGAACGCGCCGCTGTCAACAGCGTGTCGCACAACCTGCCGAACGCGACGACGCAGGCTGACGTGCTGGCACTGATTGATGCGCTGAACGCCGATCCGGCTATCGATGGCATCCTGGTGCAGCTGCCGCTGCCTGCACACATCGACACCGAGACGGTGATCGAGCGCATCCGTACGGACAAGGATGTCGATGGCTTTCACCCCTATAACATCGGCCGCCTGGCGGTGAAGATGCCGACGCTGCGGCCCTCCACGCCGCGCGGCATCATGACGCTGCTGCGCGCCACCGGCGAGGAACTGCGCGGCAAGAACGCGGTGATGGTCGGTGCTTCCAACATCGTCGGCCGGCCGATGAGCCTGGAACTGCTGCTGGCAGGC
Organism: uncultured Thiobacillus sp.; assembly: GCA_964452995.1. Lineage (GTDB taxonomy): Bacteria > Pseudomonadota > Gammaproteobacteria > Burkholderiales > Thiobacillaceae > Thiobacillus. Next base: position 8,704 of record CAYVOR010000022.1, on the reverse strand, counting down.
TGCACCATCACCGTGTGCCACAGCGCCACGCGTGACCTGGAAAGCTTTGTGCGCTCGGCCGAAATCCTGGTGGTTGGGGTAGGGCGGCCGCGCATGATTCCGGGCGCCTGGATCCGCGAGGGCGCGATCGTGATCGACGTAGGCATCAACCGCCTGCCCGACGGCAAGCTGGTCGGCGATGTCGATTACGACACGGCGGTCGAGCGCGCCGGCTGGATCACCCCGGTTCCCGGCGGCGTGGGGCCGATGACCGTGGCGACGCTGCTGGAAAACACGCTCGAAGCGGCGTTGATGCATACCCCCTGAAAAAAAGCTATCCGCGAATACCCGAAGGACATAGAAGACGCGAAGAAACGCGAAGAAAAGCTGCCTTCCCTTCGCTTTTTTTCGCGTCCTTCGCGGATGAATGTTCAGCTAGCGTGCAGTGCCCTGAGGTAAGCCACGTCGACGAAGGGCTGGCCGAGATCGGGGCCGGCCAGTCGCCGGTTGGGAGCGCCCGGATCGCCAAGGTCGGACAATACGACGGCAGCGCCGGTGAAATCGTGATTCAGCGTGTAGTCGTTGATCGTCACCAGCGTTTTCAGACCGGCGCCGAGGCTCGCACGCAGGCCGTTTTCCGAATCCTCGAAGGCCAGACAGTCAGCCGCGGCGAGGCCCATTTTGTCCAGCGCCCAGTGATAGATATCGGGTGCGGGTTTCTTGGCTGGCACGATGTCGCCCGCCGCGATCACTTCGAACCAGTCCTGGCTACCTGCGCCCAGACTGTGTTCCAGCAGTACGGTGACGTTTTCCGGGGTGGTCGTGGTGGCGATTGCCAGGCGCAGACCGGCGGTACGCGCCTGGACCAGCAGACGCTTGACGCCGGGGCGCATGGGGATGCCGCCTTGCGCGGCCAGCGCGCTGTAATGACGGGTTTTGGCCTTGTGCAGGTCGGCCACCAACTCGTCGAAATTGTCCGGCTTTCTATAGTCCGGCCGGAAGTGGTCGATATAGTATTTCATCCGCTCTTTGCCGCCGGTGACGGCAAGCAGTTTGCCGTAGAGGACCACGTCCCAGTGCCAGTCGAGGCCAGCGTCGGCAAAGGCCTGGTTGAAGGCGGGACGGTGTCCGTCACGCTCGGTGTCGGCCAGGGTGCCGTCCACATCGAAGAGCAGGGCTTGGAGTGTCATATGGGTTGCGGTGCGCAGTTGATTCTGATATTAAGTCTGGTTGAGCTTGGTCCGGATCAGACCGAAACTTTCAAAGAGAACAGAGGACGAGATGACTGAAACTTTGATGCGCTTCGAGCCTTACAAGGCCAAAAAGAACGAAGAATACATGAATGCAAAGCAGCTCGCGCATTTCCGCAAAATGCTCGAGTCCTGGAAAGCCGAGTTGTCGCAGGATATCGATACCACCCTGCAGTCGATGCAGGTCGAGCAGACGGTTTTTGCCGACCCCGCCGACCGTGCCACCCAGGAATCGGACATGGCGCTGGAATTGCGCAATCGGGACCGGGAGCGCAAGCTGATCAAGAAGATCAACGAAACCATCGCCAGGATCGACAGCGGCGATTATGGATACTGCGAATCCTGCGGGATCGAAATCGGGCTGCAACGCCTGCAGGCGCGCCCGACGGCGACGCTGTGCATCGACTGCAAGACGCTCGAGGAAATCCGCGAGCGCCAGGTCGCCAAATAAGGGCGTCGCTCCTATCCCCCGATTCATTACGGACCCATGCCATGGCAGATACCGACGAATTCGACCGTTATTACAATGGGACGCTTTACAGTGTGATGCGCTGGGATCAGTTGACATCGTTCTGGCAGAAGGTGGACGCCGAAGCGGGTTGGTACCTCTACGCAGTGGGACAGGATGTTCCGACGGAGCCCTCAACCGCCGACAAGGTGCTGCAGTTCATGCACGAGATGGACGAACTGCTGCGGCGCGAACATCGCGAGGATTACTGTGCGATCGTCTACGCGGACGATCTGGACACCCCCGGCTTCATCAAGATCTACGATCCCAATCATCTCGGAAGCTCCTGCGGATCGAGTGCGACCAAATCCTCGATCCTGCCCGGCTGGCTGATGAGCCGCACGCCGCCGCGCAAGCTCGAAATGTTCGGCGTGATGACAGGCCAGCGCAAACGCTGGTGGCAATCGTTTCTTGCCAGTCCGGCATAAAAAACCGCGCCCGGGAGCGCGGTTTTTTGTACCCGTAACGACTTACTTGGCGGGCTCGGCAGGCGTGGCAGCGTCAGGCTTCTTCTCTTCGGCTTTCTTGGAAACATGCTTCTTGACGCGCTTTTTGGCATGCTTGGCCTGGGGGGCGGCGGCAGGCTTCTCGGCAGCGGTGGCGCTGGCAGGCGCGGCGGGCGTGGCATCGGCAGCCAGAGCGGACAGGCTGAACGTACCGGCAATCGTCGCGGCAATAAGGGAAGACATCAGTTTGCTCATCAGTTTCTCCATACGATCAAGTTAGGTGACATGCGGTCGCGGATTGCGACGGCATGGGGGGCACTGTGCACCCCAAGGCTTACACGAACCTTACGAATCATGCTTCGCCACAATCAGATTTTCACGGCATGAGGTGGGTTGAGGGTCACAACTTTGTGTCAGACTTTGCGCATGAAAATTCTGCTCGTGGAAGACGATCCCACTCTGGGCGAGGCCGTCATGCTGGCAGTCCGGCAGGCAGGATTCGCGATCGACTGGAGCCGCGACGGAATACAGGCCGAGACGGCATTGAAGACCTATGCTTACGACGCCATGCTGCTCGATCTGGGGCTGCCGCGGCGCGAAGGGCTGGAGGTCTTGCGCAATGCGCGCAAACGCGGGGCGACCCTACCGGTGATGGTCCTCACCGCGCGCGATACCGTGGAAGATCGCGTGCGCGGGCTTGACGCCGGCGCGGACGACTACCTGTTGAAGCCGTTTGCGCTGGATGAATTGCTGGCGCGGCTGCGCGCCTTGCTGCGGCGGGCGCATGGCGTGGCCGATACCCGGATCCGCATGGGGCGTTTTGGCTTTGACAGCGTGAAGCGGCAGGCCAGCGTCGACGAGACCCCGCTGGTGCTGTCCGCCCGCGAAGTCGAAGTGCTCGAAATCCTACTCAGTCACAGCGGGCGCGTCACGGCCAAGGAAGCCATTGCCGATCGTCTGACGGGATGGGACGAAGGCGTGGGCGACAATGCGGTGGAAGTCTATATTCATCGCCTGCGACGCAAGCTCGAGGGGTCCGGCGTGGCAATCCGCACGCTGCGCGGCCTGGGCTATCTGCTGGAAGCCGAAAAAAGTTGAGCGCAGACAACCAGACCAGCCTGCGGCGACAGCTGATCGTCCGCATGCTGTCGATGATGCTGCCGCTGTTCATCCTGCTGTGGGTGATCGCTTATTTTTCCAGCCAGTATTTCATCAATGCGGCGTTTGACCGCTCGCTGATACGACGAACATTCGCCCTGGCCGACCGGATCGCGGTTCTGCAGGGACAGGTGCAGGTGGATCTGCCGGTCGCCGCGCGCGAACTGCTGGTGTTCGACCAGGAGGATTTGCTGTTTCACAGTATCGCCAACCCTGCCGGGCGCGTCATCGATGGTGAGCAGGCCATGCCGCGGCTTCCGGGCAGGCAGAGCATTCGACCGGGCCAGCTGATCGTCTATGACGGCGTCAAGGATGGCGAAAAGGTCCGGGTGGCGGCCTTTGGGCTTTCGCTCAAGGGCACGAGTGCGCACGGAACCGCCCTGGTTCGGGTAGGCGAGACGCTGTCGCACCGTTCAGCCATGGCCGAGCGCGCCACCCTGGCAATCGTGGTCCCGATGCTGCTGATGACGCTGACCGCGGCGATTGCCATCGCCTATGGTGTGAGGAAAGGCCTTGAGCCGCTGAGCCGGCAGCGCGACAGGCTGTCCGCGCGACAGGCATTCGATCTGAGTCCGGTTCCGCTGGAAGGGACGCCCGCCGAGTTGCGACCGTTTCTCGATGAAATCAATTCGCTGCTGCAACGCCTGGCCGAGGCGGTGGCGTCGCAGTCGCGTTTCGTCGCAGATGCCGCGCATCAGCTTCGCACGCCGATCGCAGGCATTCGCGCGCAGGCCGAGGCGGCGCTGGCCGGCGAACGGCCTGAGGATGCCCGCCATGCACTGTCCCGTATCGCCCGGTCGACCCGGACCATGGGTGATCTGGTGCAGAAGCTGCTCATCCTGGCGCGTGTCGACGCGGCAGAAAACACCCTGCATCTAAACCGCCTCAACGGCGTGGACGTGGTGCGGGAAGTGGCGCGTGAGTGGGTGCCGCAGGCGTTGGCCAAAGGGGTCGAGATCGGTTTTGACATGAAGGACAGCGAGGCCTGGGTGATGGGCGATGCACAATTGCTGCGTGAAATGCTCGCCAACCTGATCGACAATGCCTTGCGCTATGGCGGCACGCGCATCACGCTGACGGCCCGGCATTCCGGACTGGGCGTTGTCTGGCAGGTGGCGGACAACGGTCCGGGCATTCCGGCGTCGCAGCGCGCGGCCGTGTTTTCCCCATTCCATCGGCTGTCGGGTAGCGTGGAGGGCGCGGGTCTAGGTCTGACCATTGTCCAGCGAATCGCACATCTGCATGGCGCAACGGTGAATCTGGAAACGGGGGAGGGAGGTACGGGCCTGCTTGTGAATATCCTGTTCCCTGCATTGCCGGAATAAAAAAACCGCACCTGAGAGCGCGGTTTTTTGGTGGTGGACTGAGTTGGATGATCAGCCAGCCGCTTCCGGCGTCTCGTTGTCGGTGGGGGCGGGTGCGTCCAGCAGCGCCTTCATCGACAGGCGCAGGCGACCTTTCTCGTCGGCTTCCAGGATCTTCACCTTGACGACCTGGCCTTCCTTCAGGTAATCGCCGATGGTGTTGACGCGCTCGTGAGCGATCTGCGAGATATGCAGCAGGCCGTCGCGACCCGGTAGCACATTGACGATCGCGCCGAAGTCCAGCAGTTTGATGACCGGGCCTTCGTAGACCTTGCCGACTTCGACCTCGGCGGTGATTTCCTCGATCCGTTTTTTCGCCAGTTCGCCGGCTTCCATGCTGGTGCAGGCGATCTTCACGCTGCCGTCTTCCTGGATGTCGATCTGCGTGCCGGTTTCCTCGGTGAGCGCGCGGATGACAGCGCCGCCCTTGCCGATGACGTCGCGGATTTTTTCCGGGTTGATCTTCATGGCAATGATGCGCGGCGCGTAGGCCGACATTTCATGCGTGTCCGAGACCGATGACTTCATGATGCCGAGGATGTGCATGCGGCCTTCCTTGGCCTGCTTCAATGCAGCGTCCATGATTTCTGTCGTGATGCCCTGGATCTTGATGTCCATTTGCAGCGCGGTCACGCCTTTTTCCGTGCCCGCGACCTTGAAGTCCATGTCGCCGAGGTGATCCTCGTCGCCGAGGATGTCGGTCAGTACGGCGAAGCGGTTGCCTTCCTTGATCAGGCCCATGGCGATGCCGGCGACGTGCGCCTTCAGCGGCGCGCCGGCATCCATCAGCGACAGGCAGCCGCCACACACCGAGGCCATCGACGAGGAGCCATTGGATTCGGTGATTTCCGAGACCACACGCATGGTGTAGCCGAATTCTTCCTTGCTTGGCAGCACCGCCATCAGCGCGCGCCTGGCCAGTCGTCCGTGGCCGACTTCACGGCGCTTCGGCGCACCGACGCGTCCGGTTTCGCCGGTGGCGAAGGGCGGCATGTTGTACTGCATGATGAAACGGTCGGAGTAGCTGCCTTCCAGCGCATCGATAGTCTGTTCATCGCGGCCGGTGCCGAGCGTGGTCACGACCAGCGCCTGGGTTTCGCCGCGGGTGAAGAGCGCCGAGCCGTGCGTACGCGGCAGCACGCCGGTGCGAATGGTGATCGGGCGCACCGTGCGGGTGTCGCGACCGTCGATACGGGGCTGCCCGGACAGGATACGGTTACGCACCACGCTGGCTTCCAGGCGGTGGAATGCATCCTTTACCGCATTGGCGGTGACCGTGTCCATGTCGGGGGTCAGGATGTCGGCGAAGGCTTTGCTGCGTACCTCGTCGACCGCAGTCATGCGAGCCTGCTTCTGCTTGATGTTGTAAGCCTGCTGCAGGCCGTCTTCAGCCAGGGCCTTGAGACGCTCGACCATGGCTGTGTCTTCGGCGGCGGGCGCCCAGTCCCAGGCGTCGGCACCGGCTTCATCGGCCAGTTCGTTGATCGCATTGATCACCGCGCGCATCTGGGTGTGGCCGAAGACCACAGCGCCCAGCATGATGTCTTCCGGCAATTCCATTGCTTCGGATTCGACCATCAGTACGGCGGTTTCGGTGCCGGCGACGACCAGGTCGAGCGCCGAATCCTTCAATTCGGAGTTGGTCGGGTTGAGCACATACTCGCCGTTGATGAAGCCAACACGTGCCGCACCCACCGGGCCGTCGAACGGCAGGCCGGACAGCGACAGTGCGGCGGAAGCGCCAATCAATGCGGGAATGTCGGCGCTGATTTCAGGGTTGGACGACATCACCGTGGCGATGATCTGAACTTCGTTGAAAAAGCCTTCGGGAAAGAGCGGGCGGATCGGGCGGTCGATCAGGCGGCAAATCAGGATTTCACCGTCGGACGCACGGCTTTCGCGTTTGAGAAAGCCGCCGGGAATGCGACCCGCGGCGTAGGTTTTTTCCTGGTAATCGACAGTCAGCGGGAAGAAGTCCTGGCCGGGTTTGACGTCCGGCTTGGCCACCACGGTGACGAGCACCACGGTGTCTTCAATGTTGACGATAACTGCGCCGCCAGCCTGGCGCGCGATTTCGCCGGTTTCCAGAGTGACCTGGTGACGGCCGAAGGTGAAAGTTTTCTTGATAGCGCTCACACGAGTTCCTTTCAAAGCAAAAACGCCCCGCATAAGCGGGGCGCGCGAAATTCAGGGGGTAATACACCCCGTCCACAGCTCTGAACCAGACAGCGCCGGTGCGGCAGGGTGCCGGATCATCACAGTGGCTTGATAGGGATTACTTGCGCAGACCGAGGCGGTCGATCAGCTTCTTGTAAGCGTCGAGGTTGGTGCGCTTGAGGTAGTCGAGCAGCTTGCGGCGGCGGCTCACCATCCTCAGCAGACCGCGACGCGAATGATGATCCTTCATGTTGGCCTTGAAGTGGCCGGTCAGGTCGTTGATACGGGCCGTCAGCAGGGCAACCTGCACTTCTGGCGAGCCGGTGTCGGCGGCGACGCGTTGATAATCCTGGACGATTTGCGCTTTTTGCGCGGTATTGACAGCCATGGTGTACTCCTTATGAATCGCGTGGCCTGCGGCTGAGCGGGACACGTTCGGGAAACCGCGTATTTTACGTGGAAAAGGCTGCCGAGTTCAAGTCTGCTGAGTGGCAATCAGACGACGCGGTATCAGTTTGCCGGCGTCGGCGTCGGCGAGGCCGAGAAAGACGCGCGAGCCAGTATATAGGCGCGTGATCCCCGTAAGCGCCTGCGGGTGCACGACGCTCCGACCCTGGCACAAGGCCTGCGCGTCGATGGCATCGAGCTCGACGGCGGGCAGATGCGCCACCAGGCAGTCCGCGGGCAACAGCAGGGCAAGGCGCTGGCTGGCCTCGAGCGATTCCAGCTGGGCGAGCGTGTGGGCCTGATCGAGCACGAATCCGCCGGCTGTCGTCCGCGTCAGCGCAGTGAGGTGGGCGCCGCAGCCGAGCGCGGCGCCTATGTCCTGCGCCAGCGTGCGGATATAGGTGCCGGCGCTGCATTGCACGTCGACTACCACGCGCGGTGGCGCGCATTCGATCAGGTCGAGGGTGCGGATATGCACCCGGCGCGGCGGGCGGTCGATTTCGATGCCTGCGCGGGCATATTCATAGAGCGGGCGCCCCTGATGCTTGAGCGCCGAGTGCATGGGCGGAATCTGCTCGATGTCGCCCACGAAGCGTGGCAGCATGGCCGTGATATCGTCACGACCGACCGTCACCTCGCAGGTATCGAGCACCTCGCCTTCCGGGTCGCCGGTCGAGGTGGTGACGCCCAGTTGCAGGACGGCGCGATAGCACTTGTCCGCATCGAGCAGGTAGGCCGAGAACTTGGTGGCCTCGCCGAAGCACAGCGGCAAGAGCCCGTCGGCGAAGGGGTCGAGCGTGCCGGTATGGCCCGCTTTTCTGGCGTTGAGCAGCCACCTGGCTTTTTGCAGCGCGGCGTTGGAGGTGATACCGACCGGCTTGTTCAGCAGCAGCACGCCATCGACAATCTGGCGAGCGGGCTTCACTCGTCTTTCGGGTGTTTGGCGTCTTCGGCGACAGCCGTTTCGATCAGGTGAGTCAGCGCAATACCGTGTTCGACCGAGTGGTCGTACACAAAGGTGAGTTTGGGCACCACGCGCAACTGCATGCGATGCGACAGTTGCGAGCGCAGAAAGCCGCTGGCGCGCTGCAGGCCCTGCAGGCAGGCGTCATGTTCGGCCTGTCCGCCCAGCGTGGTGAAGTAGACCTTGGCGAACTCCATGTCGCGGTTGACCTCCACCTCGGTGATGGTCAGCATGCCGACGCGCGGATCCTTCACTTCCTGACGGATCAATTCGGGCAGTTCGCGCTGGATCTGGTCGGCGACACGGCGCGCGCGGGGGAAGTCCTTCGGCATTAGAGCGAACGCGCAACTTCCACCACTTCAAACACTTCCAGCAGGTCGCCTTCCTGGATGTCGTTGAAGTTCTTCAGCGACAGACCGCATTCGAAGTTG
>CAYVOR010000021.1:26949-34804 GCA_964452995.1 uncultured Thiobacillus sp. | reverse complement strand
GAATGCATCGACAAGTTCTACGGTTTCGATCTGTCGCTCGACGGCATCCTGCGCGAGATCGAAACCGGAGAAGTCGACTATGCCAGCCTCAATCCGGACACCGAGGAATACACCCAGCCGGTGGTGCGGCTGGTCGGCGCGCTCTTGACCGACGCGGTAAAGCGCGAATCCTCCGACATCCATTTCGAACCCGAGCACGCCTTCCTGCGCATCCGCTATCGCATCGACGGCGTACTGGAACAGATCCGCAGCCTGCACAAGACCTACTGGCCGGGCATTCTGGTGCGGCTCAAGGTGCTCTCGGGCATGAACATCGCCGAGACGCGCGCGCCACAGGACGGCCGCATGTCGCTGACGCTGAACGGCCGCCCGATCGATTTTCGCGTCTCGTCGCAGCCCGGCATCCACGGCGAGAACGTGGTGCTGCGCATCCTCGACCGCGAGAAATCCATCATGCCGCTGGAGCAGATGGGCTTCACCGACGACGCGCTGCGCGAACTGCAGCTGATGATGGCGCGTCCCGAAGGCATTCTCGTCGTCACCGGGCCGACCGGTTCGGGCAAGACCACCACCTTGTACTCGATGCTGTCGCACCTCAACAACGAGACCGTCAACATCATGACGCTCGAGGACCCGGTCGAATACCCGGTCACGCTGATGCGCCAGAGTTCGGTCAACGAAACGCTCAAGCTCGATTTCGCCAACGGTATCCGTTCGATCATGCGGCAGGACCCCGACATCATCCTGGTTGGCGAAATCCGCGACAAGGACACCGCCGAAATGGCATTCCGCGCCGCCATGACCGGCCACCAGGTGTTCACCACCCTGCACACCAACTCCGCACTCGGCGTGTTCCCCCGCCTGATGGACATCGGCATCCAGCCCGGCATCCTGTCCGGCAACATCATCGGCGTCATCGCCCAGCGGCTGGTAAGAAAACTCTGTCCGCACTGCAGGGAGGCCTACACACCGGACGAGGACGAAGCGCACATTCTGGGCGTCGACCCGGCCCAGCCTCCGCAGATCTACCGCGCCGTCGGCTGCCCGGCATGCAGCCACAAGGGCTACCGGGGGCGGCTGGCGCTGATCGAGCTGCTGCGGATGGATCCGACGCTGGATGAACTGGTCGCCAATCACGCGCCGCTGCACGAAATCCGCCGCGCCGCCTTCGAGCACGGCTATCACCCGCTGGCCGAAGATGGTGTGAAACGCATACTCGGTGGCGTGACTTCGTTATCGGAGGTGTCGCGGGTGGTGGATTTGACCGGACGGGTGTAACCATGCCTTTCTTCGACTACCGCGCCATCGACCAGACCGGCCGCAGCGTCAGGGGCACGCTGTCGGCCGTCAACGACGTCGACCTCGAACTGCGCCTGAAGCGCATGGGGCTCGATCTCGTCACGCTGGTCGAGCTGTCGCGCCAATACGCCCCGACCGGCCGCGAGCGCGTGACGCGGCGCGATCTGGTGACGTTCTGCATCCACATGCGCTACATCACGCGCGCCGGCATTCCGCTTCTCGAAGGCTTGCGCGATCTGCGCGACACCATGGAGAAACGCGGCTTCCGCGACGTGCTGACTGCGCTGCTGGAAGACCTGGAGGGCGGCAAGGTGCTGTCGCAGGCACTGGCCGCGCACCCCGCGGTATTCGGCGCCGTATTTGTGCACAGCGTCAAGGCGGGCGAGCAGACCGGCCTGCTGGACACAGTATTCGAACGGCTGGCCGAGTCGCTCAAATGGCAGGAAGAGGTCGCTGCCAAAGCCAAGCGGCTGATGATCTACCCTGCGCTGGTGCTGGTCGTCGTAGGCGCGGCCATCCTGTTTCTGCTGATCTATCTGGTGCCGCAGGTGCTCGGTCTCGTCAAGACCATGGGCGTGGCGTTGCCGTTGCCGACGCTGATCCTGATGGCGGTGTCGAATGCATTGCGTTCATACTGGCTGTTCGTGCTGGCGATCGCGCTGACTGTCGGCATCGGGCTGCCGCTCTGGGTGAAAAAAAGCGAAGCCGGGCGCGAATGGTGGGACCGCATCCAGTTGCGGCTGCCGGTCATCGGGCCGATCGTGCAGAAGATCGTGCTGTCGCGCTTCACCAATACGCTGGCGATGATGTACCGCTCGGGCGTCACCGTGCTCGACGCCCTGCGCGCCGGCGAGATGGTCGCCGGCAACCGCGTGATTGCCGACGGCATTCGCCGCGCCGCGCAGCAGATTGCCGACGGGCGCGGATTGTCGGAAAGCTTCCAGTCGCTGGCGCTGTTTCCGCCGCTGGTGATCCGCATGTTGCGCGTGGGCGAAAGTACCGGTGCGCTCGACGAGGCGCTGGACAACGTGACCTTCTTCTACAACCGTGAAGTGCTCGACTCGATCGAAAACGGCCTGCGGGTCCTGGAGCCGCTCCTCACGGCCATTCTCGGCCTGCTGCTGGGCGGCATTCTGGTGTCGGTGCTGCTACCGATTTACGACCTGATCGGGAATCTTCCGCTGTGATATTCGACCACCGCCTGCTTCTCTTCGCCACCCCGCGCCAGATCGGCGTCCTCGACTGGCGTCCGGGACACATGCACTGGCTGGGTGAATTCCATGCCGATGCGAAAGGACTGGCTGCGTTTCGCTCAATCGTGGCCAGGCATGCGCATCTGCCCATGCTGCTGGTGGCCGACACGGTCGACGAGGACTATCGCAGCGAAGTGCTGCCGCACGTGCAGGGACGCGCACGCGACGAACTGCTGGCGCGCAAGCTCAAGCAGGTCTTTCGCAACACGCGTTTCACCGGCGCATGGCGACAGGTGCGCGAAACGACCGGGCGCCGCGACGATCGCTATCTGCTCGCGGCGCTGCCCGATGCCGAGTGGCTGACGCCCTGGCTCAGCGTGCTAAACCGCGAACGCGTGCCGCTGGCGGGCATCGCACCGCTGGCGCTGGCCTGCCAGCACCTGCTGGAGAAACTGCGCGAGCAATCGACCCATACCTTGCTGGCATGTCGCCTCAACAACAGTCTGCGGCTCTCCTACTACCACAATGGCCTGCTGCGTTTTTCGCGCCTGATCGGCGGCGACACGCCGACCCAACTGCCCGGTAACGCTGCGGACGAAATCGCGAAGACGCAGCTTTATCTCAGCGGGCAGCGCATCCTGCCGCGCGAAGCCCGCTTGCATGTGTTGTTGCTCGACCCCAGCGGCCAGCTCGACAGCGCGCAGGCGCAGTTGAATGCAGACCCGGCGTTCAGCACGCGGCTGGTCGACATGTCCAGTCTTGCGCACGCATTGCACATCCCCGCCGACTTCCTGGCTGCCACGCCCGAAGTCGCGCCACTGGCCGCCATCGCGAGCGAGTCGCTGAAACTCAATCTGGCCCCGCCCGAATTGTTGCAGCATTACATCGAATATCGCTGGCGTCGCGGCCTGCATGCAGCGGCCGGCATTCTCGCCTTGCTGGGTCTGGGTCTCACGGCCGCCTACTGGCTGCATGCGCGGGATCTGGACGACCAGACACGCCAGCTGGCCCAGCAATACCAGCAGTTCGATGCCCGCTACCAGGCCATTGCACAGACGTTCCCCACCCAGGCCATGACCCCCGAGCAGATTGTCCAGACGGTCAGCCTGGCGCGCCGGCTCGATCAAACACAGACCGATACGGCCACACTCCTCGCGACGATCGGGCAGACCCTGCTGGCCACGCCCAACATTACACTGGACGGCGTGGGCTGGAGCGACGAAGCGCTGGCAGCGGACGGCGAAATACAAGTCAGCATCGATGCCGAGCTGAGCCCCTTTGACGGCAATTACCGGGCTGCCATGCAACAAATCGAAGCATTCATGCAGACCCTGCAGGCGACGCCCGGCGTGCAGACCGTGACCCTGCGCAGCAGTCCCGTGAATGCCGACTCCCGCAGCACCCTGTCCGGCAAGACGCTCAATGCCGACACGGCCAGCGCGGCGGCGGCACGTTTCAGCCTCAGCCTGCGCTTCCGTGAGGCCCGGCCATGACCCGTCCGCCCTTTGCCATCCTCAAACTGCCCTTGCTGCTGCTGCTGATTGCGCTGCTGCTGGCGGCCGGCGGCATCCTGTGGGGACAGCGCCAGGCGCAAGACGCCGGAACGGCCTTGCAACAGCAGCGCACGGCACTCAACCAGGCACGCCAGCAGCTCGATCACAGCAGCCAGCAGCAGAAACTCATCGCCACCCACCAGGAAGCCTACCAGGCGCTCGTGGCCCGCGGATTCGTCGGACCGGAAGACCGCCTGGCCTGGATCGAGGCCGTGCAACTGGCCAACCGCGATGCCGGGCTGTATGGATTGAATTACCGCTTGATGCCCCGTACGACTTCACCGTCCACGCTGGCGCAGGGCCTGCCGCTGGGGCAAACCCGCATGACGCTCACTTTTCCGCTGCTGGTGGAAACCGATCTCGCGCGTTTTCTCGATGCGCTCAAGGCGCGTGCGCCCGGCGTCGTTCGCGTTCAGGGATGCAACCTGTCGCGCCCGGACAACACGCTGTTCGAGGCGTCCAACCACCCGCATCTGCAGGCCGAATGCGATCTGCTGTGGTTCACCGTCGCCACGACCACGGAGACGAATCATGAATAGCGGATTTCTCCGGCCAGGCGATCCGGTGCGCGCAAGACGCGGACAAGCTGTCTGGATACTGGTGCTGTGCCTCGTCAGCCTCGGCGCCGGCGCGGCGGCGCCGGCCGATCCGGGACGCCTGTTCTTCACGCCGGTACAGCGCGCCCAGCTCGAGGCCGCGCGCGCGCGCAACGCCACCCCATCCCGCCCGGGATCGTCTATCGACAATGGCCCGGCGCCGCTGCGCTACGATGGCGTGGTGATCCGCTCCGACGGCACCGCCACGCGCTGGATCGACGGCACGGCCCACCGCGACGGGGCTGCCGTGTCGGGCCTGAAGCCCGGCCAGGTCCGCGCCAACGGCAGAGTGTATGAGCCCTATCAGATACTGCGCCCCCACCCGCCCGAGCCTGCCGGCCCGGATATGAAGGATCCCGCACCATGACACACCCGCGCGGTTTCACCCTGATCGAGATGGCCATCGTGCTGGTCATCATCACCATCCTGATCGGCGGCCTGGCCATGCCGCTATCGGCGCAGATCCAGGCGCGGCGGATTGCCGAGACAAAACAAACCATGCAGGAGGCGCGTGATGCACTGTTGGGTTTCGCGATGATGTCAATGACTGTAAATCCCGCAAATCCCCCAGGCAAAACAACACGGTTCTTTCCCTGCCCCGACACCCAAGGGACTGGCAACGAAGGGGCGAGAAACGCGAGCGGAGACTGTATTAACGGTACCGTTGGATCTGTCTCGTTTGGGTGGTTGCCATGGGCTACCTTGGGGACCGCCTCTCAGGATGCCTGGGGCAACCGCTTGCGTTATGTCGTCATTTCGCGATTCGCAAACTCGACTACAGGATTTTCCCGGGGCACATCTCTCGGCGGGAACCCCCTCCGAATCTGCGCCACCAATGCCTGCACCAGTCTGGTAGCAAACAACGCGGTATTCGTCCTGATATCGCATGGCCCCAACGGATGGGGAGCCTTGAATGTCAACAGCACCACGCTGGCCACGCAGGCTCCACCAAGTGGAGCCGATGAATTGAGAAACCTTGCGTGGAACCCCGACTTCGTTATGCGCGCACCGACTAAAGCCGACAACATGGCCCTCGGCGAATTCGACGATCTAGTCGCGTGGATGCCACAGACCGAATTGACTCGTCTCGTATGCCCTATAGGTTCGGACTGCGATCAATAGCTTCCAGCCGGAATCTCACGCGCCCCGGCTGATTATCCGGCAATTCCAGCCGGTACCCCGAACGCGCGGCCTGCCGCGCGGCCTGATACAGCCCGACGCCCAGCCCGGAATCCGATGCCACCGGGCTCAGGAACAGGTTGCGCGCCACGTGCTCGGGCGCGGCGGCCCCGCTATCGGTCACCATGAGGCTGACCAGCGGGTGCAGCGCCAGGCGCACTTCCACCGCGACATCCGGCTGGCCCTGCCGTTTGCGCAAGGCATTGGTCAGCAGATTGTCGATCACGCTGTCGAACAGATCCTGCGGCAGCGGCGTGTCGTCGACCGCCTCGGCGAAGAACTGCACGTCGTCGTGTTCATAGCGCGTCTGCAGCGCGGTCCACCACGCGTGTGCCGCCACCTGCGCGACATCCATCTCGGTCGGCTGCTTCAGCTTGTCGACGGTCTGCGACAAACGCGCCGCCAGTTGCGGCAACTGGCGCTTCATCAGCGCCAGCAGACGTTCGCTGTCTTCGGGGGTCGACGTATCGGCGGCGGCGAGCAGGGTCTTCAGCGACTGCAGGATGTTCTTCACGTCGTGCGTCAGGCGCGCGCCGGTATCGTGGATGGCCTGGCTGTAGGCCTGCTCGCGCAGCGTCTGTTCGCGCACCTTGGCGGCATAGAAATAGCCCAGCAACTGCGACAGCAGGCGCACGTGCAGCGCCAGCGCCGGAGTCAGCGGACGCACCGACTGCCAGGTCAGGGTCAGGCCGTGAAAAGCGTGGCTCACGGCGTGTTCGGCCGGCTCACCGAAGCTGCCTTCGCCGCGCGCCGCCTGCCAGCGGCCGCCGCGTATCCAGGTCAGCTCGCGCAGATCCGACAGCGCATCGCGCACGAACGATTCCGGGTCGCGTTCGCGTTCGGCCAGCGTTGCCAGCCGTTGCGCCCAGCCTTCGAACGGCAGGCCGACCGACAGCAGATAACGCGACGTCACCTGCCCCAGTCCGGAGAAGCCGGCGCGCGGATTCCACAGCCACGACAGGGCCAGCAGGAGCGCCGCCATGCCCAGCAGGGTCTGCACCAGTGCCCAGGCGTAGCTCACCCTGGCCACCGCCACCACGGCAAACACGCCGAGCGCCATCACCATGATGAGCAGCGACAGCATCAGGCCGTAGATGAAATCGAGCGTCGACGCGGCGCTGCGCTGACGGCTGGCCGGCAGGAACAGGATCGCCACGGGGAGCAGGAGCAGGCCGTAGCGTACCGCCAGCCTCAACTCATCGGGCAGTGCCGTACTCCCCAGACTTTGCGGCAGCACCCACGCCAGCAGTAAAGCCAGCAGATAGCCCAGCGCAAGCAAATAGGTCCATTTATGGCAACGATCATTTTGCGACGTGGCCACCGAGCCCACCAGCCCTGCCAGAATCGCCAGCCACAAGGCCATCACCCAGGTGCTGTCGACCAGAACCAGCAACGCGGCCATGGCAAATACCGGCAGCGCCAGACGCGGCTCGATGCGCGCCTCGCTGCGCACCAGCGGCTGCCACAGCAGGAACAGGCCGTAATGCGCCAGCAAAAAGGCCCGCGTCACCGTCGCATCGGTATCGAACACCACGGATACGTGCAGGGCCAGCAACATCAACCCCAGCCAGCGCCCCGGCGCCACCCGCGTGAAATAAGTGGCGAGCGAGGTCAGCCAGGCCAGGGGCGATGCCGTGTCAGCGCGTGGAATCATGGACAGGAAAGCAAAAGGAATGCGGGACGATCGGCATGGTCATGTATCGGCAGTCCGCCCCGGAAATGGAGTCAACACAGGTGTCAGGCCACGCACAAAGCCTGACGGAAACCTGGCATACGCGTTGTATTTTCGACAAATCCGGTGCAAATGCGATGCGCTTGTCATCATTTTCTTGTTTGTAATCATGGAATTATATCAGCCAATAGCGTGGCACGTATTTTGCAAATTGGCCCTCATGAAAAGACAACTGGAGAGCCCCATCATGCCGCAACCCCACTTCGCGCGACGCCAGTCGGGCTTCACCCTGATCGAGATCGCCATCGTGCTGGTCATCATCGGGCTGCTGCTCGGCGGCATTCTGAAGGGCCAGGAACTCAT
>CAYVOR010000021.1:8036-26849 GCA_964452995.1 uncultured Thiobacillus sp. | reverse complement strand
TGCTGGTCATCATCGGGCTGCTGCTCGGCGGCATTCTGAAGGGCCAGGAACTCATTACCAGCGCACGAGTGCGCAACATCATTGCCCAACTGGACGGTACCAAGGCTGCATTCTTCGGTTTCCAGGATCGCTACCGCGCCCTGCCCGGAGATTTCACCAATGCGACGACGCAAATTGCCGGCGCCACAAAAGACGGCAACGGCAATGGCCAGATCGACAGTACAGAAGCGATCGCGGTGTGGGACCACCTGTCGCATGCCGGATTCATCAATGGCACATATGTCTTCAATGCAACGGAAAGCGCAACGACCACGCCCAACAACCCGTATGGCGCGCGGCTCCAGCTTATTTACGACGCCGTTTATGCTGACAGCGGCACAGCCACTGCGCGCACCAATCTCAAGACCGGCCCGCAAATCCCAGCAAGTATCCTGGCTGAAATCGACCGCAAAATCGACGACGGCAACGCCCTGCGCGGCACCATGCGTTTTTCCAACTATCAAGGTAACGCTCTGACCGCGCCTGACCCAACCAAGTGTTACGACGCCACGACCGGAGAATGGTTAGGTGGAACCGGCGAGACCAACTGCGGCGCCGCCATCCTGTTTTAACCCTGCAACACCCTGAACTCCGCCGCCGCCAGCCCATCGGCGGCGCCGCGCAGCATCAGCACGTCGCCCACCTGGATACGGGTTTCGGGCTGGGGATCGACGCCCTTGATCCCCTGGCGGCGGATCGCCACCACCTCCACGAGTAGTTCGTTCAGCCGCAGTTCGTCCAGGCGATGCCCCGCTGCCATGGCGCCCTGCGTGACCAGCACGGTGTGCAGGCGCGGCTGGGCGGCCTGATCCAGTTCGTTGTCGGCGTCGCTGGCGCCACGAAAGAAGCCGCGCATCATGGCGTAGCGCGTTTCGCGCACGTCGCGGATCCGTTTCAATACCTGGCTCAAGGGCACGCCGAGCAGCATCAGCGCATGCGAAGCCAGCATCAGCGAGCCTTCCATCACTTCGGACACCACTTCGGCCGCACCGGCCGCTTTCAGCGCGTCGATATGGGTGTCGTCGATGGTGCGCACCACCACCGGCAGGTCGGGCCGCAATTCGCGGGCGTGGCGCAGGATGGCCATGCTGGAGCGCAGATCGGAATACGTCACCACGATGGCCTGCGCGCGGCTGAGGCCGGCGGCGACCAGCACTTCGCGCCGGCTGGCATCGCCGTAGACGACGCTGACGCCGGATGCCGCCACCGCGTGGATGCGCTCGGGGTCAGCGTCCAGCGCGACGAAGGTGATGCCTTCGGCTTCCAGTAGCCGGGCCAGGTTCTGTCCGCTGCGGCCATAGCCGCAGATGATCACGTGCCGGGTCTTGCCGAAGGTCTTGACGGCGATATCGTGCACTTCCTTGGCGCGGCCGGCCCATTCGCTGCCGGCGATCAGCCGGGTCAAGGCATCCATGCGGTGGATCAGCAGCGGCGCGATCAGCATCGACAACACCATGGCCGCCAGCACCGGCTGGGTGACAGAGGCGCCCAGCAATTGCAGATCGGCGGCCTGGGCCAGCAACACGAAGCCGAATTCGCCTGCCTGCGCCAGCCCCAGCGCCGTCCGCACCGCGGTGGGACGGGTGTTGCCGAAGGCCAGGGCCAGGCCGCCGACCAGCAGCCCCTTGCCAACGACGATCGCCGCGACCAGCAGCATGACGTCGCCCCAGTTCAACATGACCTGCATCGGGTCGAGCCGCATCCCGATGGTGACGAAAAACAGGCCCAGCAGGACGTCGCGGAAAGGCTTGATGTCGCCTTCCACCTGGTAGCGGTATTCGGTCTCGGAAATCAGCATGCCGGCCAGGAAAGCGCCGAGCGCCAGCGACAGGCCCGCGCTCTCGGTCAAAAACGCCAGCCCCAGCGTGAACAGCAGCAGGTTGAGCGTGAACAGTTCGGGGGATTTGCGTCCCGCCACCCACTGGAACCACGGCCGCATGATGCGCTGCCCGACGAACAGCAGAAAGCCCAGTACCAGCACCGCTTTTAATGCGGCCAGTCCCAGGGCGACGGCCATGGTGTCGGATTCATTCGCAAACGCCGGAATCAGGATCAGCAACGGCACCACGGCCAGATCCTGGAACAGCAGCGCACCGAAAATCTGGCGGCCGTGCGGCGTCTGGATTTCCAGTCGCTCGGCCAGCAGCTTGGACACGATAGCGGTGGACGACATCGCCATGATTCCGCCCAATGCCAGCGCCGCGAGCGGCGGCAGGCCGAGCAGCCAGGCGATGAGGGCGGTGAGCGCGAGCGTCAGCACGACCTGCGCGCCGCCGAAGCCGAACACCGTCAGGCGCATCGTCATCAGCCGCGCCAGGCTGAACTCCAGGCCGATGGAGAACATCAGGAACACCACGCCGAATTCGGCGAGATAGCGCTCTTCGGCACTGTCCGGAATCCAGCCCAGTGCGTAGGGGCCGATGGCGATGCCGGTCACCAGATACCCGAGCAGGGTCGGCAGACGCAGGGCGCGCGCAGCGGCCGACACCAGCACGGCGACCGCAAGCAGGATCAGGACAAGCTGCAGGCTGCTCTGCATAGCGGTTTCATGGGCTCCAGCAATATTTTCTGTCGGGATCGTCCAGCCGGAATCGCCAGGGAAACGCGGTCGGGTGGACAGGCTTTAGTATACTTGCCGACCATGCGCCCCCAACCCGTCCCCACTGAACATTTGCTTGCGCTTGCGCGTCAGGTGCTCGATATCGAAGCCGATGCCCTGCATCTCATGTCGAATCGGCTCGATGCCCGCTTCGCCGATGCCGTACAGCTTATCCTCGCATGCCGCGGCCGCGTGGTGGTGACGGGCATGGGCAAGTCAGGCCACATCGGCAGCAAGATTGCCGCCACCCTGGCCTCCACCGGCACGCCCGCTTTTTTCATGCATCCGGGCGAAGCCAGCCATGGCGACCTTGGCATGATCGCGCCTGACGACGTGGTGCTGGCGCTGTCGAACTCGGGCGAGAGCAACGAGATCGTCAGCATCGTGCCGCTGATCAAGCGGCGCGGCGCCAGGCTCATCGCGATGACCGGCCATCCCGGCTCGACCATGGCGCGGCAAGCCGACGTGCACCTCAACGCCGCGGTCGACAAGGAAGCCTGCCCGCTCAACCTGGCGCCCACCGCAAGCACCACCGCGGCGCTCGCGCTCGGCGATGCCCTGGCGGTGGCGCTGCTGGATGCGCGCGGATTTTCGGCCGACGATTTTGCCCGCACCCATCCGGGCGGCACCCTGGGCCGGCGCTTGCTCATCCATGTGCGCGACGTCATGCACAGCGGCGATGAACTGCCCAAGGTCGGCCGCGACGCCACCCTGAAGGCTGCGCTGTTCGAGATCACGCAGAAAGGGCTGGGCATGACAGCCGTGGTCGACGGCGCAGACAGGGTGGTCGGCCTGTTCACCGACGGTGACCTGCGCCGTGCGCTGGAGCATGTGATTGATCTGCAACAGGCGAAGATCGCCGACCTGATGACCCCCAACCCGAAGACGATCCGCGCGGACGAACTCGCCGTGGCGGCAGTGGAAAAAATGGATACCCTGAAAATCAATGGCCTGCTGGTGGTCGATGCCGACCACCTCCTGGTGGGCGCACTCAACATGCACGACCTGCTGAAAGCGGGAGTGGTGTGATGGCAGCCGATGCAATCAAAACGACCCTTGTTGCCCGTGCACGGAAAATCCGGCTCATCATATTCGACGTCGACGGCGTGATGACCGACGGCACCCTGTTTCTGGCCGACGACGGCCAGGAATACAAGGGTTTCAACTCGCTCGACGGCCACGGCCTGAAAATGCTCAAGAGCAGCGGCGTCGAGCTGGCCATCATCACCGGGCGCAATTCGCGCGTGGTGGAGCATCGGGCCCGCAATCTCGGCATCGAGATTGTGCATCAGGGCGCACACGACAAGCTGGCCGTGTATGAAGCACAGTGCCGCGAACTTGGGCTCGAGCACGAAGCCACTGCCTACATGGGCGACGACGTGATCGATCTGCCGGTCATGCGCCGCGCCGGCCTGGCCATCACCGTGCCGGCCGCTCCTGAACTGGTGAAGGCCTACAGCCACTACACCACCACGTGCGAAGCGGGACACGGCGCCGTGCGCGAGGCCTGCGAGTTCCTGATGCGCGCGCAGGGCACGCTGGACGCGGCGCTGGCACCGTACCTGCAATGACCCGACGCAGCCGCAGCGCACTGAATGCCGCCTGTATGGGGACCGCATGATCTCGCGCGGATCGCTATGGTTGCCGCTGGCCATCCTGCTGGTGCTGGCCGCGCTCAGCTTCTGGATCGAGCGCATGGTGGAGATCCCGGCCAACGGCAGTGCGTCACCCACCCATACCGACCCCGAAGGCATCATGGAGAACTTCAATGCCATCCGCACCGACATCAACGGCAAACCCGAATACCAGCTGGCCGCAAAAGAGCTGAAGCATTATTCGAACAGCAAATTCACCGAGCTGGAACTGCCCCGTTTTACCCAGCTGGACGAACAGTCAGGCAACGTAAGCGCAGTATCGAAGCAGGCGACCGTATCGTCCGATGGCCACGAGATCGACCTGCACGGCGACGTCCTGATGGAACGCGCCGCTCACGCAGGACAATCGCTCATGACCATGCGGTCGGCGCGCGTGCTGGTTTTCCCCGAACTTGACCGGATGCGTTCCCCCGGCCCGGTGGTGATTCACGATGCCACGCTGGATCTGCGTGCGGACACGATGGAGTACGACGCCAGGCAACGTATTCTCAAACTGACAGGACGGGTGCATGCCCGTTATATTTCCGGAAAAGGCTAACGCCATGAATAAATCGAAAACCCGGCTTTACGCGATGCTGTGCGCCATCCTGCTGGCCGCGTCTGCCCATGCGGAGCAGGCCGACCGCAACAAACCGGTCAACCTTGAAGCGGACACCGTCACGCTCGACGACATCAAGAAAATCAGCGTCTATCAGGGCAACGTGGTCATGAGTCAGGGCACGCTGATGCTGCGCGCCGATCGCGTGCAGGTGACCCAGAATGCGGACGGGCTCGACAAGGTCAGCGCGACCGGCCATCCCGTGGCGTTCCGCCAGAAAACCGACAGCGGCGACGAGTTCATCGAGGGCTTCGCCGACCGCATCGAATATGACGGCGTCAGCGGCCAGCTCGAACTGATCGGCCAGGCCCGGCTGCGGCGCGGCGGCGATGAATTGCACGGTGCGCAGATTTCCTACAACGCCAATACCGGATTCTACAAAGTCGTCGGCCAGCCCAACGCCCAGACTCCGGGCGGGCGGGTGCGCGCCGTGATCCGTCCGAAGCCGCAGCCGCAGCCGCACAGCGCCGAACAACCTGCCGCCAAGCCATGAGCCTGGAAACCGCAGTTGACCGCTCATAAGCCTAAGGAATTTCGCATGGTTACTGGCTTTTTCGCCTTCGATCACGTTCACCAGGAAGGTACGCGCGCTACGCGTCCGCTGGCACGCCTGGGCGTGCGCCTGCCTTTGTCGTTCGTCGTTGCAGGCCCCGGCCTGCCGCCTCCTCGCTTCGCGGCAACCACCCTCCCAGACGCACCATCGGGCGCGTCCAACTACGGTTTCTAGGATGAGCCAGATTTCCGCCCAGAACCTGCGCAAGACGTATGGCAAGCGCACGGTGGTACATGACGTCTCCTTCGAGGTCAATAGCGGTGAAGTCGTCGGCCTGCTCGGTCCCAACGGGGCCGGCAAGACCACCTGCTTTTACATGGTGGTGGGACTGGTCGCGGCCGACGGCGGCAGCGTGCGGATGGATACGCATGACCTGACCCACATGGCGATCCACCAGCGCGCGCGCCTGGGATTGTCCTACCTGCCGCAGGAACCCTCGATCTTCCGCAAGATGACGGTGGAAGACAACGTCCGCGCCATACTTGAACTCAAATCCTACGGCAAGGACGAGCGCGAGGAGCATCTCGACAACCTGCTGGAAGACCTCCACATCGCTCACCTGCGCGAAGCGTCTGCCGTCAGCCTGTCCGGCGGTGAACGCCGTCGCGTGGAAATCGCCCGCGCACTCGCGATCAACCCGCGCTTCATCCTGCTCGACGAGCCGTTTGCCGGGGTCGACCCCATCGCCGTGCTCGACATCCAGAAACTGGTGCATTTTCTGATCGAACGCGACATCGGCGTGCTGATCACCGACCACAATGTGCGCGAAACCCTGGGCATCTGCGACCGTGCCTACATCATCAACGAAGGACGCGTGCTGATCGCCGGCACGCCCGATCTCATCATCCAGGACGACAACGCACGAAAAGTCTATCTCGGCGAAAATTTCCGCCTGTAGGCACCGCCTTCCCCGGCGAATCGCGTTAAACTGATCTCAAGCCGGCACGCTTTTTGCCGTAGTCAAGATTCATGAAACACAGCCTTCAACTCAAGCTCGGCCAGCACCTTACCCTGACGCCCCAATTGCAGCAGTCGATCCGGTTGCTGCAATTGTCGACGCTGGAACTGAACCAGGAACTGGAGCAGATGCTGCAGGACAACCCTTTGCTGGAACGCGAAGAGGAGGACGAAATCGCCTATGCCGCAGCAGAGGCGCCGGCGCATACGGCCGAGGCCGAAGCACAAGGCACCGAAACATCGGCACACGAACACAACGAATCCGAGCCGGCTACCGTACTCGACGACGCCGACTGGAATGACTACAGCGCAGCCAGCGGCGACGATGACGACAACGATTACACCCAGGGCTCGATATCGGGCGCGACGCTGCGCGAGCACCTGCTGAACCAGTTGATCGTCAGTCCGCTCACTCTGCGCGACCGCACCCTGGTCGCCGCACTGATCGACGATCTGGACGACTCGGGTTTCCTCACACAGCCGCTGGAAGACATCACCGCCAGCCTGCAAACCGAGCTCGAGGAGCTCGAACCCGAGGAACTGGAGACCGCGCTCAAGCACCTGCAGAACATGGATCCGACCGGGGTCGGCGCGCGCAATCTGGCCGAATGCCTGACCCTGCAACTGCGCGCATTGCCGCCGGACACGCCTGCGCGCGACGATGCCATGCGGCTCACCACCCATTACCTGGATCTGCTCGCCGCGCGCGACGTCGGCAAGCTGAAGAAAATGCTCGGCATCGACGATGCGGCGCTGCGCAGTGCGCGCGCCCTGATCCTGTCCCTGAATCCACGTCCGGGCTCGGTTTTCAGTGCGGACGACACCCACTACGTGATCCCCGACGTCTACGTGCGCAAGGTCAAGGGCATGTGGATCGCCAGTCTCAATGCCGACGCCATGCCCAAACTGCGGGTCAATCGCGTCTATGCCGACATTCTGGCGCGTCACCGCGAAAACGGCGGCGGCCAGCTTGCCAGCCAGCTGCAGGAAGCGCGCTGGCTGATCAAGAACGTGCAGCAGCGCTTCGACACCATCCTGCGTGTCTCGCAAGCCATCGTCGACCGTCAGAAGCAGTTTTTCGAGCATGGCGAGGTGGCGATGCGTCCGCTGGTGCTGCGCGAAATCGCCGATGCGGTGGAGCTGCACGAATCGACCATTTCACGCGTCACCACACAAAAATACATGATGACGTCGCGCGGCCTGTACGAACTGAAGTATTTCTTCGGCAGCCATGTCTCGACCGACAGCGGCGGCGCCTGCTCGTCGACCGCCATTCGCGCGCTCATCAAACAGCTGGTTGCGGCCGAAAGCACCAAAAAGCCGCTATCGGATGGCCAGCTGGCGGAAGTTCTTGGCCAGCAGGGCATCGTGGTGGCCCGCCGCACGGTCGCCAAATATCGCGAGTCGCTGCAAATTCCACCGGCCAACATGCGCCGCGCACTTTGATCGGGAAGGCTTTTCCTGCGCAACACGCCTGACCCTCACGGTCGTCCTTGTATGTCCTACCCTTTCGTTCCACAATGAAATCGGGCGCAACGACGCGCCCACGGAAAGTCGACAGCATGCCGGCTTTCCGTCATGTTCAGCAGACTCAGGAGGCTTTATGAATTTGACGATTTCGGGCCATCACCTGGAAGTAACTCCAGCCATCCGCAACTACGTTTCCGAGAAACTCGATCGTGTAAAACGCCATTTCGACCACGTCATCAACCTGACGGTCATCATGCAGGTGGAAAAACTGGTCCACAAAGTGGAAGCCACGCTGCATGTGAAAGGCCATGCGATTCATGCCCATAGCGAAGACGGCAACATGTATGCGGCGATTGATCTTCTGGCGGACAAACTGGATCGCCAGATCGTCCGGCACAAGGAAAAAACCTCGGATGTCCACCAGGGGCGCGGCGGACTGAAGCATCAACCGACGGAAAGTCCCGCCTGACACCATTCAATTCCACGCACGCCTGGCCCGAAGGCCCCGAACGGCCTTCGGGCGTATAATCCGCGGATGCCGGACTCCTCTTCTTTCCCCGGTTGTGCAAAGGCATGAACCTAATCGCCCCCCTGATCACCCCCGACACCACCTTGCTGGACATCAGCTTCAGCAGCAAGAAAAAGCTGTTTGAGCATGCCGCCGACCTGTTCGCCCAGACCCGCGGTCTCAAAGCCTCCGATATCTTCACCAGCCTGTTCGAACGCGAACGCCTGGGATCGACCGCGCTCGGCCATGGCATCGCCATCCCGCACGGGCGCATCAAGGGCCTGCAGGATGCGTGCGGCGCATTCTATCGGCTCAAAAGCCCGCTCGAATTCGATGCGCCCGACAATCAGCCGGTGACGCTCTGCTTCATCCTGCTGGTGCCCCAGGATGCCAACGAACGCCATCTGCAGATTCTGGGCGAACTGGCGCAACTGTTCGGCGACGAAACCATGCGCGCGCAGATGCTGGATGCGGCGACCCCATCCGATTTGATCGGGCAGCTCGCGTCATGGTCAAGCTGAGTGAGCAGCCAGACGCATGGATGGCAAGCTAGGTCACGTTTCGGTTGAAATCCTGTTCCAGGATCTGGCGGAACAGCTGGGCCTGCAATGGGTGGCCGGACGCGCCGGCGGTCATCGCAGCCTGTCCTTCGAAGCCCTTCACAAACCGACCCCGGCGCTCATCGGCCACCTGAATTTCGCCCACCCCAACCGGGTGCAGGTACTGGACTGCGCCGAAGTGGACTATCTGCGCGGCCTGTCCGGGTCCCGCCTGCAGGAGGCGATCGACCAGCTGTTTTCGAATGCGCCCGCAGCCATCGTCATTTCCGATGGTGAGACCGTTCCGGCCGTCCTGTGCGAGAACGCCGAACGCACCGGTACGCCGCTGTTCTCCTCGACGCTGGCCAGCACGATCCTGATGTCCTATCTGGGCCATTACCTGACGCAAAGCCTGGCCGAAACGACTTCGCAGCACGGGGTGTTTCTCGAAGTGCTGGGCATGGGCGTCCTGATCAAGGGCGACGCCGGTGTCGGCAAAAGCGAACTGGCGCTGGAACTGGTCACGCGCGGCCATCGGCTGGTGGCCGACGACGTCGTCGAACTCAAGCACGTCGCGCCGGACACGCTCGAAGGCGACTGTCCCTCGCTGATCCGCGACTTTCTCGAAGTGCGCGGTCTCGGCATCCTCAACATCCGTTTCCTGTTCGGCGAGACGGCGGTCAAACAGCAAAAAAACCTGAGGCTGATCGTCGAGCTGGTGCATCCGGAGGAAATCGGCGAAGTCGGGCTCAACCGGCTCGACATGGTGGCCTCGACCGAGACCATCCTCGGCGTCGCCATTCCCAAGGTACGCATTCCGGTTGCGGCCGGCCGCAACCTGGCCGTGCTCGTCGAGGTGGCCGTGCGCAACCACATCCTCAAGAGCCGCGGCATCAATCCGGTCGAGCAATTCATCAAGCGCCAGCAGGCCGCCATCGACGGAGACAGCTGAGTGCAGGTCATTCTGGTATCAGGGCTATCGGGCTCCGGCAAGAGCATCGCCATCGCGGTACTGGAAGACGTGGGCTATTACTGCGTCGACAACCTGCCGCTGGCGATGCTCCAGCCGCTGGTCGATTACCTGCAGCGCGAAGGGCATGACCGCATCGCCATCGCCATCGACGCCCGCAGCGGCGCGAGCTTCACGCAGCTGCCGCTGATCGCGGAGGCGCTGCGCAATCAGGGCGCGGACCTGCGGGTCATCTTCCTCGAGGCCAAGAGCCTGACGCTGGTCCAGCGCTTTTCCGAGACGCGCCGCCGCCACCCGCTCTCCAGCGACACGGTTTCGCTGCAGGAAGCCATCCAGCTCGAGCGCGAGATGCTGGCCGAGATCGCGCCGCTTGCACACCGCATCGACACCAGCGATCTCTCCGCCTCGGCGCTGCGACTGTGGATCAAGGACCTGGTCGGCCAGGATCGCTCGCGCATCACCTTGCTGTTCGAATCCTTCGGCTTCAAGCACGGCATTCCGCTCGACGCCGATCTGGTGTTCGACGTGCGTTGCCTGCCCAATCCGCATTATGTCGCCGAACTGCGCCCGCTCACCGGGCGCGACCAGCCGGTCAGCGAATTTCTCGAAGCCAGCCCCAACGCCATGGCGCTCTTGGCCGACATCCGCGGCTTCGTCGAAAACTGGCTGCCGTGCTTCATTCGCGATCACCGCGCCTACCTGACGGTCGCCATCGGCTGTACCGGCGGCCAGCACCGCAGCGTGTATTTCGCGGAAACGCTGGCCGCCGCCTTCCGCGAACGCGAGCAGGTGCTGGTGCGGCACCGCGAGCTCAGCTGATGACCCCCGCGCTGCGTGCCGGCGACCTGGGCGTGCTGCTGGCAGGCGTCAGCCTCGTCGTCGCACTGACGGTATGGGCCTGGGGCGGCAGTCACGGCGACACGGTTGTCATTCGTGCCGCCGGAAAAGTGGTACAGACCGTATCGCTTGTCCAGGCTCGAACCTTTGCCGTCACCGGTCCGCTCGGCACGACGCACATCGAGATCGAGCCCGGCCGCGCCCGCATTGCGCGCGACCCGTCGCCGCGCCAGCTATGCGTCAAGCAGGGCTGGCTGACGCAATCCGGCCAGGCGGCGCTGTGCCTACCCAATCAAGTGAGCCTCGAAATCCGCGGCCGGACCTCTGCCTATGACACGCTCGGCTATTGAACTGCCGGTCAGTGCAGACGACCGCCGCATCGCACGGCTGGCGGCGCTGGCGATCGGCCTTACGCTCGCCGAGGCTGCGTTGCCGAGCCCGGTGCCCGGGGTCAAGCCGGGACTGGCCAACATCGTCATCCTGCTGGTGCTGCTGCAACATGGCTGGCGCGCGGCCGCCTGGGTGTCGGGCCTGCGTGTGCTGGCCGGCGGCCTGCTGCTGGGCAGCCTGTTCGCACCGGGTTTCTGGCTGTCGACTTCCGGTGCGTTGGTCAGCCTGTCGGTGCTGGCCCTGGCGCGCTACCTTCCCAGCCGTCATTTTGGTCCGGTCAGCCTGTCGGTGCTCGCGGCTTTCGGCCATATCGGCGGACAACTGGCATTGGTGGGCATCTGGTTGCTGCCGGTCGCCTCGCTGATCAAGCTGATACCCGTGTTTGCCATCGCCGCGCTGATTTTCGGCACGGTAAACGGCCTGATTGTGATGCGCATGCTTGCCGCCCCTGCATCAGACAGGCGACAATCCGCGTCATGCACGTCCCCCTGACTAGCGTTACCCTCGCGCTCTGCGGCGCCTCCGGCATGGCCTACGGCCTGCGTCTGCTCGAATGCCTGCTGGCCGCCGGCCTCCAGGTCAACCTGCTGGTGTCGCAGGCCGCGCACCTTGTCGCCAAGCAGGAGCTTGGCGTGGCGCTGCCCGCGCGTGCCGGCGAACTCGAGCGACAGTTGTCGGAAGGCCTCCGTGCACGCGACGGCCAGCTCCGGGTGTTCGGCCGCGAGGACTGGAATGCGCCGGTTGCCTCCGGCTCCAATCCCGCCGATGCGATGGTGGTCTGCCCCTGTTCGATGGGCACGCTTGCGGCGATCGCGCACGGACTGTCCGACAACCTGATCGAGCGCGCCGCCGACGTGATGCTGAAAGAGCAGAGAAAGCTCATCCTCGTCCCCCGCGAGGCGCCGTTTTCCACGCTGCATCTGGAAAACATGCTGACGCTGTCGCGCATGAACGCGGTCATCCTGCCGGCCAATCCCGGCTTCTATCATCAGCCGCAGACCGTCGCGGACATCGTCGATTTCATCGTCGCGCGCATTCTCGACCAGCTCGGCGTTCAGCACGATCTCATGGCACGCTGGGGCGACAGCCGATGAGCGCCGCCGCCAAACAAACCAGTCTGCCATTGTTTCCATTGAACACCGTGGTGTTTCCCGGCGGCCGCATGTCGCTGCGAATTTTCGAGCAGCGCTATATCGACATGGTGAAGCAGGCGATCGCCGACGACAGCCCGTTCGGACTCTGCGCCATCCGCGAGGGCCAGGAAACCGGCACCCCCGCGCTGCCCTATCCGGTCGGCACACGGGTCCGCATCACCGACTGGGACATGCCCGAGACCGGCATCCTGCACATCGACACCCAGGCCGAAACGCGCCTCGTCATTCGCCACACCGTGATCGAACCCAGCGGGCTGCTGGTGGGCACGGTGGACGACGTCAGTGCCGAACCCGCCAGTGCGATCCCCGACGATCTCGGACTCGCGGTGGAAATCCTGCGCCATATCATCGATGAATACGGCCCCGCGCACTTCCCTGCCCCGCATGCATTCGATGATGCCGTCTGGGTCGGCTACCGCTTATCCGAAGTGTTGCCGTTGAAACTCAGCGTCAAGCAGAACCTGCTGGAGATGAACGACAGCGTGACGCGCATACGCATCCTCACCGAATTCCTCAAGCGGCAGATCAACTGATGGCACGCACCTATCCCGCTCTCGAAGAAAAACATCGCGCCTTCATTGCCGCGCAGCGGCTATTCTTCACTGCCACCGGCACCGCACAAAGCCGCATCAATGTGTCGCCCAAGGGCATGGACAGCCTGCGCATCCTTTCCGATAACTGCGTTGCCTACCTCGACCTCACCGGCAGCGGCAACGAAACCGGGGCCCATCTGGCGCACGATGGCCGCATGACGATGATGTGGTGCAGCTTCGACGCCGACCCGCTGATCCTGCGTCTGTACGGGCGCGGCCGTACCGTACGCCGGCAGGATCCAGAGTGGGGTGAACTGCGGCAGCATTTCACGGCGCTGCCCAGCGAACGCCAGATCATCGTGCTTGATTTTGAATTGGTGCAGACTTCATGCGGCTACGCCGTGCCGCACTACACTTATATGGGTGAGCGTGAAACCCTGGCGCGCTGGGCCGAAAAAAAAGGGCCGGTCGGCCTGCTCGATTACTGGCGCGAGAAGAACCAGTTCAGTATCGACGGCCTGCCCACCTACTTGCTGGAGGATGCGAAATGAAAGGACTGTTGATTCCGCTTGTGCTGCTCCTGACCGCCTGCAATCCCGCCCCGCCCCCGCAGCCCAAAACCGAGGACAAACCCGTGCCGATCTTCGATTCGCAGGTCCAGTCCCTCAAAAAAGCCCAGGCAGTGGAAGGCCAGGTCATGGATGCCGCCGAAGCGCAGCGCAGGCAGCTCGACCAGGCCACGCAACAGTAAATCCATCGTCGCCCGGCTGCGGTCCCGCTCAGGGCTCGATCAGTCGCTGCACCACCGCGCCCGCCAGCATCAGGCCGAATAATGGGGGCATGTAGCTGATGGTGCCGTTGACCGCCCGGTCGCGGCCGCGGCCCTCGACCGGCTGTGGCGGCAAGGGCGCCCGTCCGGCCTCGTCGGAAAACACGGTGAGCACGCCTTTGGCAATGCCGCGTTTCCTGAGCCGCTTGCGCATCACCGAAGCAAGCGGACACATCTCGGTCTTCGAAATATCGGCGATCCGGATTCGGGTGGGGTCGAGCTTGTTGCCGGCGCCCATGCTCGAGGCGACGTTGAGGCCGCGCTCGACACTGCTGGCGACCAGCGCGACCTTGCAATTGAGCGAATCGATGCAATCGACGACGAAATCGACGTCGTCGGGCACGATGCCGGCCACGGTTTCAGGGATGAGAAACTCGCGGATCACGACGAGTTCGCACGCCGGGTTGATGTCACGGATACGCGCGGCCATCAGTTCGGCTTTCGACTGGCCCACAGTGGACAGCACGGCCGGCAATTGGCGGTTGATGTTCGATACGCCCACCACATCATGGTCGATAAGGGTGAGCCGCCCCACGCCGGCGCGCGCCAGCGCCTCGGCGCAATACGAGCCGACGCCGCCCAGCCCCGCCACCAGCACGTGCGCCCGCTCCAGCCGCGCCTGTTCATCGGCATCGAGCAGAATCCGCGTTCGTTCGAATTGCGGCAGGCTTGTGTCCATCGGCTAGAATCCCCTTATGATGAAATGGCTGGTCACACTTATTCTGGCGTTACTGGTATTGGGCCTGCTCACCCCCTGGCTCAATCGGCTGGGGCTGGGCCGCTTGCCGGGCGACGTCCAGATCCGGCATAAACGAGGCGTATTCTACTTCCCCTTCGCGAGCGTCATTCTCATGTCGCTCGCGCTGACGCTGCTCGTCCATCTGTTCGGTCGATGAACACGCACCAACCCAACAGGAGGCTTTATCCAGAATGAATAAGGCTTTCGTCAAGGAAACCGACGCAGCGGACCCCGACGAGGACGATATCGCCGTAGCCGCGTTGCCCGCCGGATCGAAGAACTACATGACGCCCGCAGGCTACGCGCAGCTCGACAGCGAATTCAACCAGCTGTGGAAAGTCGAACGGCCCAAACTGGTGGAAACCATCTCGTGGGCGGCCAGCAACGGCGACCGCTCGGAAAACGGCGACTACATCTACGGCAAGAAGCGCCTGCGCGAAGTCGACCGGCGCATCCGCTTCCTGTCCAAAGGCCTGGAACACGCCGAGGTGGTCGACCCGGTCACCCGCGAGGATACCGATCAGGTATTTTTCGGCGCCACCGTCACGATCGCGGATGAAGACGGCAGCGAATCCACCTTCGCCATCGTCGGCGTCGACGAGGCCGACGCGGGGCGTGGCCGTATCGCCTGGATTTCACCGATGGCGCGCGCCCTGCTGAAAGCGCGCGAAGGTGACACCGTCAACGTACAGACGCCCGAAGGGCGGCGCGAAGTCGACATCGTCGCGGTACGCTACCAGGCCATCGATTGATCGACCATGACCAGGACTGAACAGACCCCGCTCCCGGCTGACGCATCGCCACGCAAGCGCTCACTATTCCCTGTCGATTTTCTGATTCCCTGATGAAACCTGCCCCGCTTGCCGCCAGTCTCTTCCTGCTCGCCACCCTTGTCGCCTGCGGCAAGAGCGCGCCCTCCAACGATGAACAAGCCGCCCTGCCAGCCGCACCCGCCACACCGGGGCCTGCCGATATGCTCGCCAAGCTGCCGCATGACACCCGGCCCTACGGACTCGATGTGTACGCGGCGAAATGTACGAGCTGTCACGGCGCGCTCGGGCAGGGCGACGCCGCGAATCCCGCACTCAAGGGCATGACGCGCGCGGCGATGTACCAAACGCTGCTGGACTATCGCAGCGGCAAGATCCAGGGCGTGCAACCGGCCGTCATGACGAAAGCAATCGCCGACCTGAGCGAGGCCGAACTCGCGGCGGCCTCGGTTTACGCGGGCGAATAGCGTAGCGGCCTGCATTCGTGTCCAGGCGCGGACACCGGAAACGAAACCGTTTAGTTCAATGCGCTGGCCAGCAGGCGCCGGTAATGGCTCACCCGTTCATCATCGCCCAGCAGATTGAAGACCGACAGCAGGGTCTTGCGACCGGCGTCGTCCTCGAAGCCGCGATCGCGACGGACGATTTCCAGCAGCTGGTCCATGCCCGCTTCGTACTGCCCGGCCGCAACCAGCAGATTGGCGAGCTTCAGCCGTGCCTGCAGATCGTTTGCGTTCGCCGTCACCCGCGAACGCAAGGCCGCTTCGTCCTCGCCGGTCACACCCATGAATTGCAGACGGGCTTTCAAGGCGGGGACGCGCGGGTCGGCATTCTCCGGCACGCTGCCGATCAGGCGACGAGCCTGATCCGCTTCGTTGAGGTCGAGCATGATTTCCGCCGCGTCGAGCCGCACCCCGAGGTGATCGGGGTCGAGTTTCGAGGCCTCGGCCAGCAGCGTGAGCGCACCCGGTATGTCGTCTGCGATGCGTGCGGCCGCGGCCTGCTGCCGTAGTTCATCGGCCGGCCCGGGAACCAGGCGATCGAGGAAGGCGCGTACCTCGCCTTCCGGCAACGAACCGGAGAACTCGTCGACCGCTTCGCCACCGATGAAGGCCTTGACGCTGGGGATGCCCCGCACGCCGTAACGTGTCGCGAGTTCCTGATTCTCATCCGAATTGATCTTGGCGAGCAGGAACTTGCCACCGTATTCGGCCGCCAGTTTTTCCAGGATGGGTTTCAGCGATTTGCACGGGCCGCACCAGGGCGCCCAGAAATCGACCACCACCGGCCGCCGCTTCGATTCTTCGAGAACGTTTTGCTGAAAGTCGGCGAGACCGACGTCGAGTGCGTGTTCGGACATGGAACCTCCGCGTGAATCCGTGACGAGACCGGCCGGGCTTAAATCTGTCTGGCCAGTTCGGCTGCCAGTCCGGTATATGACGCCGGCGTCATCGATTTCAAGCGCGTCTTTTCTGCATCCGGGATCGCCAGTCCGTCAATGAAGGCATGCAGCGTGTCGCGCGTCATGCCGGCCTTGCCGCGGGTCAATTCCTTCAGTTGCTCATAGGGATTCGCCACGCCATAGCGCCGCATCACGGTTTGGATGGGTTCGGCGAGCACTTCCCAGTTGTCGTCGAGATCCGCTGCCAACGCGGCCGGATTGGCTTCGAGCTTGCCAAGACCACGCAGGCAGGATTCATAGGCCAACAGGCTGTAACCGAAGCCGACGCCCATGTTGCGCAGCACGGTCGAATCGGTGAGGTCGCGCTGCCAGCGCGAGATCGGCAGCTTCTCCGCGAGGTGGCGCAGTACCGCATTGGCCAGTCCCAGATTGCCTTCGCTGTTCTCGAAATCGATGGGGTTGACCTTGTGCGGCATGGTGCTCGACCCCACCTCGCCCGCCTTCACCTTCTGCTTGAAGTAGCCGGTCGAGATATAGCCCCAGACGTCGCGGTTGAGATCAATGAGGATGGTATTGGTGCGTGCAATGGCGTCGTACAGTTCGGCCATGGCGTCGTGCGGCTCGATCTGGATGGTGTAGGGATTGAAGGTAAGCCCCAGATGCATCACGAAGTCGCGGGCAAAGTATTCCCAGTCGAGCTCGGGGTAGGCCGAGAGGTGCGCGTTGTAATTGCCGACCGCGCCATTGATCTTGCCCATCAGGTCGACCCCGCCGATCGCATCCCAGCCCCGGCGCAGGCGATAGACGACGTTGGCGAGCTCCTTGCCGACGGTGGTGGGCGACGCCGGCTGGCCGTGGGTACGCGACAGCATCGGCAGCTCGGCCAGTTCGTGCGCCAGGTCGGTCAGGCGATCGATGAGCTTTTCCAGTGCAGGCAGCAGCACGCCATCGCGCGCCCCTTTCAGCATGAGGGCATGCGACAGGTTGTTGATGTCTTCGGAGGTGCAGGCGAAGTGAATGAACTCGGATACCGCCGCGATCTCGGTACTGGTCCGGGTCTTTTCCTTGAGGAAATATTCCACCGCCTTGACGTCGTGATTGGTGGTCGCCTCGATCGCCTTGACACGTTCGGCGTCGGCCACCGAAAAGCGATCGACGATACCGTCGAGCAGCGCAATAGCCTGGTCGGAAAATGCCGGCACTTCGACGATGGTGGGTTCGGCCGCCAGTGCCTTCAACCATTCAACCTCGACGATGACGCGATATTTGATCAGCGCGTATTCGCTGAAGAAGTCCCGTAATGACGCGGTTTTCGAGCCATAACGGCCATCCAGCGGCGAAAGTGCCGTCAGGGCGTTGAGTTCCATTTTGTCCTCTCCGTTTTTTAACTGGGTGCCGCTCAAGGGCGCAGCCATCCCGAATTATCCACGAGAACGGACGCCATGCGGGGGACATGCATGCCATTCGCGCATTCCCCCTCCCATCGTGTCCCGCGCGCGCTCTACAATTCGTGGATGGATGTCGCCGCCCTCATCGCACAGTACGGTTACGCCGTCGTATTCCTCGGCGCCCTGTTCGAAGGCGAAACCGTGCTGCTGCTGGCCGGTTACGCGGCGCATCGTGGCTATCTTGATTTTGCCGTGCTCACCAGCGTTGCCGGTGTGGGCGCGCTGACCGGCGACCAGTTGTTTTTCTGGCTCGGCCGCGGCCACGGAACAGTACTTTTGCGGCGCAGCCCGGCCTTGCGCGGCAAGGTCCAGTACGCACGCGACCTGATCCAGAAACATCCTGCGGGCATCATTCTGGCGATACGCTTCATGTGGGGTCTGCGCATCGCGCTGCCGGTCGCGGTGGGATTGAGCGACGTGACCGACCGGCGATTTTTCTGGCTCAATCTCGTCTCGGCCGCGCTGCGGGCACCGCTGGTGGGCGGCGCCGGCTACCTCTTCGGCGCGCTCTTGAGCCGTCATCTGACCACGCTGCACCAGATCGAACACTGGGTAATGCTGGGCCTCGCGTTCGCGGTGCTGGCCTTGCGCGGCTATTTCAGCTCACGTCACATCCGACCATGAAACCCGTGCCGCCCTGCGCGCACCTCGATCTGACGGGTCAGGCTGGCATCGGCCTGGCTGTTGAGCCAGATCGTGTTCACGTTACGCTTAGACCGCCGTACCAAGCGGCGCGCCCATCCTTCGTGTCAAACGGTTCGCCTGTCGCGCCATATCAAACGGTTCGCCTGTCGCGAACGGCTTGTGCCAGCGTGCCGCTGTC
>CAYVOR010000021.1:0-7936 GCA_964452995.1 uncultured Thiobacillus sp. | reverse complement strand
CGCCATATCAAACGGTTCGCCTGTCGCGAACGGCTTGTGCCAGCGTGCCGCTGTCGACGTATTCCAGTTCGCCGCCGACTGGCACGCCGCGTGCCAGTCGGCTCACCTTGAGGCCGCGCGCCTTCAGCAATTCGCCGATGGTATGCGCGGTGGCTTCGCCTTCAGGGGTAAAGTTGGTCGCCAGGATCACTTCCTCGACCACCCCGTCAAGCGCACGGCTGATCAGGCGGTCGAGATGGATCTCGCGCGGGCCGATACCATCAAGCGGCGAGAGCCGCCCCATCAGCACGAAATACAGACCCGCGTAGCTTTGCGTGGCCTCCATCATGTTGAAGTCGGCCGGCATCTCGACCACCGCCAGCTGCCGCTTGTCGCGCCTGGGGCTGGCGCAGACCTCGCACACTTCGGCCTCGGAAAAGTTGTTGCACAGACGGCAGTGGTGCAGATGCGTCAGCGCATGACTAAGCGCACCGGCCAGCGCTTCGGCGCCACGGCGGTCGCGCTGCAGCAGATGGTAGGCCATGCGCGCCGCCGATTTCGGCCCGACACCTGGCAGGACGCGCAGGGCGCCGATCAGTTGTTCCAGCGCAGCGGGTTGCACGGTACTCGCCCAATCAGAACGGCAGTTTCATCCCCGGCGGAATCGGTAGGCCGGCGGTGACGCTGCCCATCTTTTCCTGCACCGTGGACTCGACCTTGCGCACCGCATCGTTCACCGCCGCCGCCACCAGATCTTCGAGCATTTCCTTGTCATCGCTCATCAGGCCGGGGTCGATGACGATGCGGCGCACGTCGTATTTGCAGGTCATCGTCACCTTGACCATGCCGGCGCCACTCTGTCCCTCGACCTCGACCTCGGCCAGCTTGGCCTGCATCTTGGCCATGTTTTCCTGCACCTGCTGGACCTGCTTCATCATGTTGCCAATGCCGCCCTTCATCATGTCGATTCTCCTAATGGCTGTATGGTGGATGCGTCGATCTGACCGCCAAACTGGTCGATCAGCTCGCGCACGAATGGGTCTGTTTCGATCGCCGCCACAGCCTCGGCGTGGCGGGCTTCCTTGATGCGGGTGCGCACCTGCTGTGGAGTCTGGCCGGCGGCGGTGCCGACCTCGAAGCTGATCTTGAGCGCCGCGCCGTACTTGTCGCGCAGCGCCGAAACCAGCTTGTCCTGGTAGGTGCGATCGAGCAGATGCTTATCCGCTTCGTCGACCCGCAGCACCACCGCATCGCCGGTCTGCGATACCAGTTCGCAGTGATCGGCCAGCATTTTGGCCATGCCGCCCAGACGCAGTGCGGCCACCACGGCAAGCCAGTCCCAGGCCGCACGCGGGGGGGATTCAGTGGCGACCAGCGCGGGCTCGCTACGCACTGCGGATGCAGCCGGGGCGTAAATCTGGGCTGATGCCTGGGCGTCGACCGCCACACTCGGCGCGGCTTCGGCAGACGGCGCGGGGGCAGACGGCTCGATCGTCGGCACGATCGGTGCGACGACAGCGGGCGCCGGCTCGGCACGCGCCACGGGCGACGTTGCAAACGGCGCCGACGCGGGGCGCCCCGTCGATACCAGGCGCGCCGCGCTGCCTGCGGAACCCGGCGCGAAC
Organism: uncultured Thiobacillus sp.; assembly: GCA_964452995.1. GTDB lineage: Bacteria > Pseudomonadota > Gammaproteobacteria > Burkholderiales > Thiobacillaceae > Thiobacillus. The sequence continues at coordinate 6,332 of CAYVOR010000021.1, read as the reverse complement.
GCCAGCATCCGCAGCAGCGTCATGCAGAACCCGGAAAATTCGTCCGGCGCATACGGCAGGTCGCGGCGACCGTTCAGCGCGATCTGGTAATACAGCTGCACGGTTTCTCCATCCAGTTGCGCGGCACACGCCTGCATGCGCCCGGCATCGGCGCCGGTGTCCATCGCGCCGCCTGCCATGGCAGTGGGCGCATGCAGCAGCAGCGCCAATTGCGTGAGCAGATTGCCGAAATCCTGCAAGGCGGCGTCGAATGCGATGCCGCGTTCGGCCAGCTGCCGAGCCTGCTCCAACAAGGCATCGCCGTCTTGTGCCGCCAGTGCGTCGAGGATGTCGAACAGATAATCGCGCCGCACCGTGCCAAGCATGACTTCGACCGCGGCGGCTTCCACCTTGCCGCCGCCGTAGGCGATCGCCTGGTCGGTGAGCGACAGCGCATCGCGCATGCTGCCGGCGGCGGCGCGCGCCAGCAGATTCAGCGCAGCCGGCTCGCTCTCAACGTTTTCCTGCCTCAGTACGTCATTCAGATGCTGCGCCACCAGTGCGGGCGACATCGGTTTCAGGTTGAACTGCAGGCAGCGGCTCAATACCGTGACCGGAATCTTCTGCGGATCGGTGGTGGCGAGGATGAATTTCACGTGCGCCGGCGGCTCTTCCAGCGTCTTCAGCATCGAGTTGAACGCCGGCTTCGACAGCATGTGCACTTCGTCGATGATGTAGACCTTGTAGCGTCCCGCGGTCGGCGCGTACTGGGCGTTGTCGAGCACTTCGCGCATGTTGTCGACGCCGGTGTTCGATGCCGCGTCGAGCTCCAGAAGATCGACGAAGCGGCCGGCATCGATCTGGCTGCACGCCGGGCACACGCCGCACGGGGTAGCGGTCACGCCGGTTTCGCAGTTGAGGCACTTGGCGAGGATGCGCGCCAGCGTGGTCTTGCCGACGCCACGCGTGCCGGTCAGCAGATAGGCATGATGCAATCGCCCCTGCGTGAGCGCATTCGACAGCGCCTGTACCACATGCTCCTGGCCCTTGAGATCGGCAAACGCGCGCGGTCGCCATTTGCGGGCAAGCGCCAGGGCAGGCTGGGAAGATTCGCCGAACAGGTCAGTCATCGTGCCGATTTTATCAGAGCAGCATCCCCCTGCCCGACCGGGGAAACGTTTCAAGCTTAAAACGGATGGACACAGCGGATTTGCTGGAAATCGAGACCGTTCCTGGGTCGCCTGGGACCGGCATACCGGATCGTCGTGACGCCCGGTGCGCGGCTGTATCCGGCCCTGGTTCGCCACCGGCCACAGCACAAGAGGTGTTCAGGGTGCCCGGTTCCGGCATGACAACCAGGCGTGACGTAATGGGGGTGGCGAGCCAGAACCCCGGCACTGGTATCGGTCGCTGTGGCTGCTTCCTTCCGGACCTGACCCGATTCACAACTTAACCATGCGGGGAGGCCCGCCGCACGCATTTTACCCCGGATGTTGCATGAAGCGGCGCCTAATCCTCGTCTGCCGGCACGGCGAGCCGGCGTTTTTTCACCGCATCGGCCAGCAGCTGCAACAGCGGGACGGTGTCGTCCCAGCCGATGCAGGCGTCGGTGATCGATTTGGCGTATTCCAGTGGCTGACCGGCGACCAGATCCTGGCGCCCCGCGTTGAGGTGACTTTCAACCATCGCGCCGATGATGCGGCTGTCGCCGCCCGCCACCTGCGCGGCGATATCGGCCGCGACATCGATCTGGCGCTGGTATTGCTTGCTCGAGTTGGCATGCGAGAAGTCGATCATCAGTTGCGGACGCAAGCCCGCCGCAGCCAGTTCGCCACACGCCAGATTGACACTCGCCGCGTCATAGTTGGGCGCCTTGCCGCCACGCAGGATGACGTGCGTATCTTCGTTGCCCGAAGTGCTGAAGACCCCGACGTGACCCGATTTGGTGATGGAAATGAAGTGGTGGCGCGCCTCTGCCGCCTTGATCGCATCGACTGCAATGCGGAGACTGCCGTCGGTACCGTTCTTGAAGCCCACCGGGCACGACAGGCCGGACGCCAGCTGGCGGTGCGACTGCGACTCGGTGGTGCGCGCGCCGATGGCGCCCCAGCTCACCAGGTCGGCGATGTATTGCGGCGAGATCAGGTCGAGGAATTCGGTCGCGCAGGGCAGACCGATTTCGTTGATTTCCAGCAGCAGCTGGCGCGCGAGCCGCAGCCCCTCGTTGATGTCGTAGCTCTCGTCGAGGCGGGGATCGTTGATCAGCCCCTTCCAGCCGACGGTGGTCCGTGGCTTCTCGAAATACACGCGCATCACGATGATGAGATCGTTCGCCAGTTCGTCGGCCAGCGGCTTCAGCTTGCGCGCATAGTCGAGCGCGGCGGCCGGATCATGGATCGAACAGGGGCCGACGATGATGAACAGGCGGTCGTCGGCCCCGCGCAGCACGTCATGGATGGCGCTGCGTGAACGCGCCACGTGGGACAGCACGGTTTCGTTGGCACGCAGTTCGCGCATGATCTGCATCGGGGCAAGCAGTTCGCCGCTTTGCTCGATGCGGGTGTCGTCGGTTCGGGTGGCAGACATGTTAAAACTCCAATGGGTGTGCTTTGACCCGCTGCGGCTTAAACGAAAAAACCGCCAGCGGGCTGGCGGTTTCGTCAAGGCGTGCTGCTCGTCTCAGCGCCTCCCGACCGCCTGTGGCGTAGGATAAAAGCGGCTAAAGAAGAACTTTGCGGCACAATTCATGCATGGGAGTCTACCAAAACCAGACGGATATCGCCAAATACCTTCCAGCCAGACGGGGCCGACCCGGACAGCGAAGCCGGGCCTTTCGAATCGGGCAGTGGAAAAAACTCAGGGGAAAGTGTGGAAATGATGGCTAACGCGACAGAGAACCAACATAACGGCCAGGAATTGCGGCGTGACCGGCGCTTCCAGGTCTCACAGGCCGCCATCATCACGCAACCCGGATACACCGAGATCGCCTGCGAGATTCGCGATTTCTGCCAGGGTGGCCTGTTCCTCAAGTTCACCAATCCGGAAGCGGCGATCGCCGCACTGGCCAGGCGCGCGGATGCCGCGGTGGAAATCGTCTTCAGCCCGGCCTCGACCACGACGACACAGACCTTCCGGGTGCCCGCGCAGCTCAAGCGCCTGAGCCCGCTCGGCGTCGGCGTCGCGTTTGCCCGCCAGCCGGTCGACGCATTGCGCGCCCTGCAAAGACTGCGCATGGCGGAACACCGGCAAAAACTGGCCGCCATGCCGACATCCGCCGCGCATCCCCATCTGCGCGAAGCCAGCACCACCCTGCTGAACGAAGCCCTGCTGCAGACACACGACCAGATCATGCGCGGGCTGGGCGACAAACTCAGCGCGGCGGCCGTGCAGGCGGTCGGCATCGCCGAACACAGCGGCCTGCTGAGCGCCGTGCACGAATTCGCCCATCACGGCCCGGCCGTGCAGACCCGCTTCGTGCAGGGGGTGCTCGATGCGCTGAAACAGGCACGGCCGGTGCAGACCCAGGCCACCCGTGACACACAGGACGGCGGACTGGCGCTGGTCGACGAGCTGGATTTCGAGGACTGGCTCGCCACCTCGAGCGAGGCCAACAAGCTGGAAGAACAGTTCCGCGAACAGCTTGCGGATATCGAACCCCGTATCGGCCAGCTGTTCGGCTTCGGTTGCGACCACAATAACAACCCCTTCGGTCCGGCGGTCATCGGCCACGCCTACCGCGCCGCATTGCAGGACGTGCCGGTGCCGGCCAGGGCGCGCCAGGTTGCCTACGCCACCCTGCGCGACCTGCTGGCCGAGCAGCTGGCACCGTTGTACGCCGAACTGCTGGCCCTGCTGCCTGTTTCGCAGGCCGAGGTCGATCGCCACAAGCCGGTCGTGACGCCGGCGCGCGTGACCGCGCCCTCCAGCGCCGATGAATCGTCTCCTGCGCAGTTTGAAGCGTCGAACGCGTCGCCTGCCGCCCCCCCGCGCGGCACACTCAACCGCCTGGCCGGTTCGCTGCTGGATTTTTTCCGTGGCCAGCCGGATGCGATGCCCGGTGCTGCGACCCCCCTGGGCACAATGGCTACGCCCGCCGCAGGCGGCGCCATGTCCGGCCTTGCGCAGCCGCAGGGTGCGCCGCTGGGCGCCGGTGGCAACGCGGCCCGTCAGGCCATGATGCCCAGTGCACCCGGCATCGCGCATTCTCCGGTGCTGCAGCGTCTGGCCGCCGCCGGGGCGCTGCCGCCGGCCGTCACCCATGAAATGCAGCGGTCGGTCGACATGTTCGGTGCGCTGTTCGACACCATGCACGCCGAGAAGTCGGTCAGCGAAGGCATGCGGCCGTTTTTCCAGCAACTGGAAACCAGCCTCATCAAGCTGGCGATGTCCGACCCGGAATTCCTTGGTTCGCCCGCCCACCCCGCGCACAAGGTGCTGAACACGCTCGACCGCATCAGCATGGTGGCCGGCGACGACGGCAGGATCACGGACGCGCGCCTGCTGCGGCTGATGAGCCGCTGGACCGACCGCATCAATGCCGAGGCCGACAAGAATCCGGGGGTGTTCGAGGAAGCGCGCACCCAGCTGGAGCGCGTGGTCAAGCCGCTGCTGCACGAACGGGCCGCGCGCGTGTTCCGCCTGCAGGAAATGTGCGAAGGCCGCCAGCGCGCCGAGGTCGTCAAGCAGCGCATTCTGCGCGATCTGCTGGCGCGGCTGGACGAACGCGCGGTGCCCAATGCCGTCATCGAGCTGCTGAACGGCGGCTGGCGCAATGTGCTGCTGATCGCCGAGATGCGCCACGGCGTCGACAGCGACGAAGCACGCGAGGCCTGGCAGGTGTTGCAACAGCTGTGTAGCTGGCTGGACGCGGACCCGGCCGCACCGCCCTCGACCGCGCAGATCCAGGCCCTGCTGCAGCACATCGACCAGGCCCTGACCCAGGTGTGCGCCGACAAATTCGCGCAGGACCGCATCGTCGACCAGCTCGCCACGGCGCTGTTCGAAGAAGGCACGTCGCACCACCAGCGCACCCCGGTCGCCGCCCGTCTCGACGACGCTGCCAGCGAGCCGCTTTCCGAGGCGCAGGACAACCTGGCCGAACGGCTGCGCGTCGGCGACTGGCTGCAGTTCAAGTCGCTCGATGCCCCGCTCAACCTGATCTGGATCGGCGACCAGCCGCCGGTCTACGTGTTCGCCAATTACCGCGGCATCAAGAAGCTCGACCTCAAGCGCCAGGATCTGCTGCAGTCGCTGGAAGACGGCGACGCGCAATGGACCGAGGACCTGGAACTGCCGCTGATGGATCGTTCCTACAGCGCGATGATCCAGAAAATGCAGCGCGACCTGCTATGGCAGGCGTCCCACGACCCCGCCACCGGGCTCGCCAACCGCAAGAGCTTCTTCCGTTCCATCCGCCGCAACTGGCTGCGCAGCCAGACGACCGACGGCGGCTACGCCATCGGCGTGATCCAGTTCGATATCGGCAAGCCTACGGGCGAAACCGCCGGCGTCGAGATCCGCACGCCCATCCTGCGCGATTACGCCCAGATCATGCCCACGCTGTTGCCGCCCAATGCGCTGCTCGCACGCTCGGGCGAATCCGGCATTGCGTTCTGGATCGAGGCGGTCGGCCAGGCCTCGGCCCAGGCGCAGACCGAAGCGCTGCTGCACGCCCTGACCGCCCAACCCCAGGAAATCAACGGCACCCGCTATAGCGTGCAGCCGGCCGCCGGCCTGGCCTGGTCGCGCGACTGCATCAGCCCCGAGACCTACTACGACAACGCCAACGCCGCCTGCGCGCGCGCGCGCGAATCGCGTGCAGCCGTCGTCCAGTACGACAGCGAAGCCGACGCGAGCGGCGTGCTGGCGCTGGCCGAATGGGCGCACGAGCTGACCGCCATTCTCGCCGGCAACCAGCTCAGCCTCAATTGCCAGCCGGTGGTTGCTGCCGCCGATGCCGCGCGCACCCCGCTGTATTACGAAGTTTTGCTGCATCCCACCGCGGAAGGTGAACGCAGCGTCGCCACGCGCGATTTGATCGCCGTCGCCGAACGCCTGCAGCGCATCACCGAGATCGACCGCTGGGTGGTGCGCCATGTCCTGCAATGGATGCGCGCGCACAGCGACACGCTCGCCCGGATCGGCGGCCTGTCGATCAACCTGTCGGGGCAATCGATCATCAATCCGCTGTTCCTGAAATTCCTGCAGGCCGAACTGACGCATGGCGATATCCCCGGCGACAAGCTCATCTTCGAGATCAGCGAAGCCGACGCCGTCGAAGGACACGCCCAGGCCCAGCTGTTCATGCGCCAGCTGCAACGCCACGGTTGCCGCTTCACCCTCGACGAGTTCGG
>CAYVOR010000020.1:0-38409 GCA_964452995.1 uncultured Thiobacillus sp. | reverse complement strand
GACGACCAATCTGACCTCGTTCTTCCGTGAGGCACATCACTTTCCGATTCTCGCCAGCCATCTGCTCGGCATGAACGTGCCGCTTTCGATCTGGTGCTCGGCCAGTTCGACCGGCGAGGAGCCGTATTCAATCGCCATGACTGCCTGCGAGACATTTGGAACGCTCACCCCACCGGTCAACATCGTTGCCACCGATATCGATACCAATGTGCTTGAGACGGCAGCAAGCGGCGTATATCCGATCGACCGCATCGACAAGATGACGCCGGAACGGATCAAGCAGTTTTTTCAGCGCGGCAAGGGTGAGCGCGCAGGTCTGGTGCGCGTGCGTCCCGAACTTCGCAAGCTGGTCACGTTCAAGCCGCTCAATCTGCTGGCCGGCAACTGGCCGATCAGCGGGCCGTTCGACGTGATTTTCTGCCGCAATGTGATGATTTATTTCGACAAGCCGACACAGAGCCGGATTCTGGAGCGCTTCGTTCCGTTGATGAAGCCCGACGGGCTGCTGTTCGCGGGGCACTCCGAGAATTTCATGTACGCGTCCGATGCCTTCAAATTGCGCGGCAAGACGGTGTATGAACTGGATGCCCGTCATGCCGGTGCAAGGGCGCGCGCATGAATCCTGCCATCGAAGAGCAGCTTGCCACCAACCTGTATTACGACCGTGTCTTCGATTGTGAGGCCGCCAAGATATTGCCTGGCGAATACTATTTTACCAACCAGCCCATGCTCATCGTTACCGTGCTCGGCTCCTGCGTGGCGGCGTGCGTCCGGGACAAGGTATCGGGGATCGGCGGCATGAATCATTTCATGCTGCCGGACGGCGGCGGCGATGCCGGCAGTCCGATGTCGGCATCGATGCGTTACGGCGCGTATGCCATGGAGGTGCTGATCAACCAGCTTCTCAAATCGGGTGCACGGCGTAACAATCTCGAGGCCAAGGTGTTCGGTGGCGGTAATGTCCTGCGCGGTTTTACCAGCATGAATGTCGGCGAGCGCAATGCGCAGTTCGTGCGCGATTTCCTGCGGGCTGAGAATATCCGTGTGGTGGCGGAGGACCTGAACGACGTGCATCCGCGCAAGGTGTATTTCTTCCCGCAGACCGGCAAGGTCCTCGTGAAAAAACTCAGGCAACTCAACAACTACACGCTGGTGAAACGCGAGCAGGACTACGCGAACCGGCTCAAAATCAATGAGGTGGCCGGCGAGATCGACTTGTTCTGATCATCGTCTGGAACCATGCACGGAAATGGCATCATGAAAATCAAGGTTCTGATCGTGGATGACTCGGCATTGATCCGCGGCGTGATGAAGGAAATCATCAACAGCCAGCCGGACATGGAGGTTGTGGGCGTAGCCCCCGATCCGCTGGCGGCGCGCGACCTGATCAAGCAGACCAACCCGGACGTCCTGACGCTCGATGTCGAAATGCCGAAGATGGACGGCCTGGAATTCCTGGAAAAACTGATGCGCCTGCGCCCGATGCCCGTGCTCATGGTGTCGACGCTGACCGAGCGCGGTTCCGAAATCACCATGCGGGCACTGGAACTGGGCGCGGTGGATTTCGTCACCAAGCCCAAGATCTCGATCCAGAGCGGCATGCTGGAATACACCGACCTGATCGCGGAGAAGATCCGCATCACGGCGCGAGCACGCATCAGGCAGCGCACACCGGGTGGGGTACCGGGTGCGGCTGTCGCGCCGCTGGCGCCCTTGCGCAATCCGCTGACCAGCAGCGAGAAGCTGATCATCATCGGCGCGTCCACCGGCGGCACCGAAGCCATCAAGGATTTCCTGATCCAGTTGCCGTCCGATTGCCCGGGTATTCTGATCACCCAGCATATGCCGGAAGGCTTTACGCGCTCGTTCGCCGACCGGCTCGACAAGCTGTGCAAAATTTCCGTCAAGGAAGCCGAGGGTGGCGAGCGAGTATTACCCGGCCATGCCTATCTCGCACCAGGTCATTCGCATCTGACGCTGGTGCGCAGCGGCGCCAACTACATGACCCGGCTCGACCAGGGGCCGCCGGTCAATCGCCATCGCCCCTCCGTCGACGTGCTGTTCAACTCGGCCGCCGTCAGCGCGGGCAAGAACGCCGTCGGCGTCATCCTCACCGGAATGGGCCGGGACGGCGCCGCCGGCATGCTGGAAATGCGCAAGGCTGGCGCCTACAATCTGGCGCAGGACGAGGCGTCGTGCGTGGTGTTCGGCATGCCCAAGGAGGCGATCGCCATCGGCGCCACCCACGAGGTGGCCCCGCTGCACGAATTGCCAGGACGCGTGATGGCGTTTTTTGCGACGCATGGCAACCGCGCAATGCGTGTTTGAGCACCTGTCCGGCGCTGCCAGCGAGACGAGTTCCCGCTTAAGTTTGACGGTGCAATGCCGATTAACCCAGTAACGATAGAACCGCATCAATGGAGCACTGCATGGCCGATCCGAACACGAAATTCCTGGTTGTCGACGACTTTTCCACGATGCGCCGCATCGTGCGCAATCTGCTCAAGGAACTGGGATATTCCAACGTCGAAGAAGCGGAAGATGGTGCTGACGGCCTGGCCAAGCTGCGTGCCGGAAATTTCGATTTCGTCGTGTCCGACTGGAACATGCCGAACATGGACGGCCTGACCATGCTGCAGAACATCCGCGCCGACGCGGCGTTGTCCAAACTGCCGGTCCTGATGGTGACAGCCGAGGCCAAGAAGGAAAACATCATTGCCGCTGCGCAGGCTGGCGCCAGCGGCTACGTCGTCAAACCTTTCACTGCGGCCACACTCGACGAGAAGCTCTCGAAGATATTCGAAAAACTCGACAAAGCAGGAGCCTGACGTGGAAACGCAATTCGCCGGATCCGCTGCGGCCGTAACCGTGCAGCACCCTGTGAGCCCGGAAAGCTGCGCCTCGGATGAGATGCTGGCGCGGGTCGGCCAGATCACCCGCACGCTGCATGACAGTCTGCGTGAACTGGGCCTGGACAAGGTGCTGGAAAAGGCGACAACCGAGATTCCCGACGTACGCGAACGCCTCAACTACGTGGCGCGCATGACCGAGCAGGCGGCACAGCGCGTGCTCAACGCCACCGATGCGGCCATTCCCATGCAGGAACGCATTGATGCGGGCGTCGATGAAATCATGAACGGTTGGCGGACTACCTTCAAGGCGCCGTTTTCGGAAGCCAATTACCGTGACATGGCGACCGTGACCATGCAGTGCCTGGCCGACGTGCGCAATGACACCGGCGCGACCAAGCAGCAGTTGCTGGACATCATGATGGCGCAGGATTTTCAGGATTTGACCGGCCAGGTCATCCGCAGGGTGACCGATCTTGCGCACAACCTGGAACAACAGCTGGTCCAGTTGCTGATCGATTACGCACCGGCCGAAGTGAAGCGCGAATCCAACAGCGGTCTGCTCAATGGTCCGCAGATCTATCCCGCGAGCAAAAGCGACGTGGTGGCCGACCAGAGCCAGGTCGACGATCTGCTTGACAGCCTTGGCTTCTGACAGACACAAGATTCAAGACACAAGATTCAAGACGCAAGACTCAAGTTGCAGGGTTTTCCTTGGATCTTGCCTCTCGCCTCCCGCTACGGATGCAATGCCCGTATAACCGTCGTAATGGCCTCGAATCCGTTGTGGAACATGCGCTCGAACTGAGGGGTGAAATAGGGCAGGGTCACGTTCAGGGCAATCAGTCCCACGCCCAGGGTGATGGGGAAGCCGATCGCGAAGATATTGAGCTGCGGCGCCGAGCGCGTGAGGATGCCGAGCGCCAGGTTGGTCATCAGCAGGATGGCGATCAACGGCAACGCCAGTTGCAGACCAATGGAAAAAATGACCGCGCCGTAGGCGGCGACGTTGTAGAAGCCAGCGGCGGTCAACGGCTCCGGGCTGACAGGCAAACTCTTGAAACTCTCGACGAGGATGTTCAGCAGCAGCAGATGCGCATTGATCGCGAGAAACAGCAACGCAGCCAGGAGATTGAGAAACCTGGAAAGCACGATCGTCTGACCGGCGCTTTGGGGATCGAAGAAGGATGCAAACCCCAGGCCCATCTGCAAGCCGATAATTTCGCCCGCGGCCTCGGTCGCGGCGAACACGATGCGCATGATGAAGCCAATCGCCATGCCGATGAGCAGTTGCTGGATCAGGATGAACAGGCCGTGCCAGGAGCCCAGCCCGACATCGGGCATGGGCGGTAGCGTCGGCGCAACGATCAGAGCGATGAACACGCCGAGGCCGATCTTGACGCGCCGCGGCACGGAGCTGTGGCCGAATACCGGCGCCACCATGAGCAGGCCGAGTATCCGGGTGAGCGGCCAGATGAAGCTGATCAGCCAGGTGTTGATCTGGGCGTCGGTGAGGCTGATCACGAATGTTTTCGGGGCTGGTCAGCCGATGAGGCCAGGGAGATCGGTCAATACCCGTCGCATGTAGTCGGTCATGACCGTCAGCATCCACGGTCCGGCGATGGCAAACGTGATGAGGACGGCGATGACCTTGGGAATGAACGAGAGACTGGCATCGTTGATCTGGGTGGCGGCCTGGAACACGCTGACGGTCAGGCCGACCACCAGCGTGACCAGCAGGACAGGGGACGCCACCAGAATGGTTATTTCCAGCGCAGTGCGGCCCAGGGTCATTACGCTTTCGGGTGTCATGGCGGTTCTCCTAGGGTGTGTCAATGCTGATTTCTCATCCGCGCTGCCGCGCGAAAGCGATGGATGCAAGGCGCGTCGCGCAGGCAAGGGCCATCCCTTGCCAAGCGGCGCAACGCCGCAGCCGCGCTTTCTCACGGCAACCCGAAGGGACGGGCCAATTCGAGCGCATCCCTTTGTCGCGGTCCGCTTGCAGTGAACGACACTGCGGCGCGTCTTGCGTCGCGGTCTGCATCTCGAATCGGCCTCGTCGCGGGTGTGAAATCAGCATTGACACACCCTAATAGAAGCTCTGCGCGAGCGAGCCCAGCAGCAAATTCCAGCCGTCCACCAGGACGAACAGGATGATCTTGAAGGGCAGCGAGACGATGGCGGGCGATACCATCATCATGCCCATTGCCATCAGGATGCTGGCGACGACCATGTCGATGATGAGGAAGGGGATGAACACGGCAAAGCCGATCTGAAAGGCCGTCTTGAGCTCGCTGGTGATGTAGGCCGGGATCAGCACGCGCATCGGTATGTCGGCAGCGGTTTTCGGCGCGGCCGAGCCCGACATCTTCACGAACAGGGCAAGGTCGGTTTCGCGTGTCTGTTTCATCATGAATGCGCGCAGCGGCACGGCGCCCTTGTCGAGCGCTTCACCCAACTGCATGCGGTTCTCGGAAAGCGGCTGGTAGGCCTCGGTATAAATCTTGTCGAAAGTCGGACCCATGACGAACAGGGTCAGGAACAGCGCGAGGCCGATCATCACCTGGTTCGGTGGCGACGACTGGGTGCCTAGTGCATGCCGCAGCAGCGACAGCACGATGATGATGCGGGTGAAACTGGTCATCATCAGCAGTGCGGCCGGCAAGAACGACAGCGAGGTGAGCAGCAGCAGGGTCTGCAGGCTCAGCGTGTAGGTCTGGCCGCCGCCGCTGGGCGTGCTGGTGAAGGCGGGCAGTCCCGCGCTCTGGGCCAGCGCCAGCGAGGGTAGCAGCAGCGCGAACAGCATGAGCAGCGCACGCACCATGCGGCGATGCGATCTATTTTGCACGACGTTTCTCGATCAGTTTCTGCAGGCCGGCCGCAAAGCTGGTGTTGAGGGCAGAGGGTATTGCGGGCTGGATTTCGCCGCGTGGCAGCGTCATCAGGGTGTTGACGCTGCCGGGCGCCACCCCGACCACCAGCCACGATTCGCCTACCTCGACCACCACGACCCGCTCGCGCGCACCGACGGAGGTGCTGCTGATCACCTGCAGGACATGGGAGGCCCCGCCACGGGTGACGCCGAAGCGCTTGGCGACCCAGGCCGTGGCGACAATCAGAAGCAGGACGGCAATGAGGCCGATGAATACCTGAAGCAGGCTGCCGGCGGTCGAGACCACAGGCGCCGGCGCGGCTGCGTCGGCGGCATGTGCCAGAAGCGGCAGACTCGACGCGACGCTGACGGCGAAACGCTTCATTTGTTGAGTTTCCGGATCCGCTCGGCCGGCGTGATGATGTCGGTGAGGCGCACGCCGAACTTGTCGTTCACCACCACCACTTCGCCCTGTGCGATCAGGCAGCCGTTGACGAGCACGTCCATCGGCTCGCCGGCCAGCCCGTCGAGCTCGACCACCGATCCCTGCGCCAGCTGCAGCAGGTTCTTGATCGCGATCTTGGTGCGACCCAGTTCGACGGTCAGCAGGACCGGGATGTCGAGAATGAAATCGATGTCCTTGGCCAGTCCGCCCGAGGCGCCCGTGCCGGACAGCTCCGGAAAGATTTCAGGACCGGGCACGGCGGAGGCCGCGGCAGGGGCGGTCTGTTCGGCCATGGCGGCGGCCCAGTCGTCCTCGGCGATGGTTTGGGTGACGTCTTCGGATTCAGACATGTTGCTCTCCTGTTTGCGGATCGTTCACGCTGGTCGACAGCAATTTCTCGACCCGCAAGGTGTATTGACCGTTGAATTTCCCGTACGCACATTCCATGACGGGAACGCCGTCTACCTTGGCTTCGATCGTTTCGGGAATATGGAGCGGGATGATGTCGCCGACTTTCATGTCGACGATGTCGCGCAGGCTGATGGCGGCCGTGCCCAGATCGGCGATGATCTCGACTTCCGCCATCTGGATCTGCTGGCGCATGAGGCGAATCCAGCGCTTGTCGACCTCGAGGTTTTCGGCCTGCAGGCTGCTGGTGAGCAGATCCTTGACCGGCTCGATCATCGAATACGGCATGCAGATATGCATTTCGCCGCTGATCTGGCCGAGCTCGATGGCGAAGGTAACCGCCACCACCACTTCGTTGGGCGTGGCGATGTTGGCGAACTGGGTATTCATTTCCGAACGGATGAATTCGAACTCGAGCGGATAGACCGGCTCCCAGGATTTCGAATAGGCCTCGAAAACGATGTTCAGGATGCGCTGGATGATGCGGTGCTCGGTCTGGGTGAAGTCGCGCCCCTCGACGCGGGTATGGAAGCGCCCGTCGCCGCCGAACAGGTTGTCGACCATCAGGAAAACCAGATCGGGGTTGAAAATCATCAGCGCCGTGCCGCGCAGCGGCTTGAACTGCACCAGATTGAGGTTGGTGGGCACCACCAGGTTGCGGATGAATTCGCTGTACTTCGATACCCGCACCGGGCCGACCGAGATTTCCACGCCGCGTCGCAGGAAGTTGTAGAGGCCGATCCGCAGCAGGCGCGCAAAGCGCTCGTTGATGATCTCGAGCGTCGGCATCCGACCGCGCACGATGCGTTCCTGCGTGGCGAGGTTGTAGGGACGTGCGCCCGCATGATCGTCCGCTTCGGCCGGCGCCTCGTCGACTTCGCCGGTCACGCCTTTGAGCAGCGCGTCGACTTCATCCTGCGAAAGAAAATTGTCGGCCATGGGCGGTGTCTTTACTGGATCACGAAAGAAGTGAACAGGACGTCGTCCACCTGTTGCGGTTTGCCATTGGGATCGAACGGCAGCTTGACCTGCGCCAGGATTTCCTGCGCCAGTTGTTTCTTGTCCGCCGGCGTGACCAGCTGGTCGGCCTGCTTGCTGGAAAGCAGGGTCAGCAGGCGGCTGCGGACGCGCGGCATGTAGGCCTTGATGGCCTCGACCTGGATTGGATCGGCCACCTGCAGCGTGATGTCGGCCTGCAGGTACTGATCGCTATCCTGGAGGTTGACGGTGAAGGTTTCAAGCGCCAGATACACCGGGGGTTTGGCTGGCTCGACGGTCTTTTCCTTCGAAGCGTCCGCGCCCTGCATGAAGAACCATGTCCCTGCGCCGCCACCGAGCAGGACCACGAGGGCGACTGCGATGACGATCAGCTTCTTGCCGGATTTTCTGACCGGAACGGTTTCTTCGGCTTCGGCGGGTTCGACGGGTATGGCAGGTGCGGCCATTGTTGCTTTCCTCTACATGTGCAATGGGGAGCAGATGGTTGTCATTATGAAAAGGAACATGCGTCTTCGATTCGGCAATAAGAGGGGGAAAAGGGACGCATATCGTTTGATTCCACGGTTGTCCGGTCAGGCGAACGTATCGACCAGGCCGCGCCCGGATTGACGAATCGGTGCCTGAACAGCCTGCAGGGCGTCCGGTGTGGCGTGCTCGATGCCGGAGAACGGCAAGGCGATGCGTTGCGCCTGGCGGTCGGGTGTGCTGTTTTGCTGCGGCGTGTCCGCGCTGACTGTCGTCTGTCCCAACTGGATGCCGGCATCGTTCATCATGTCGCGCAGCCGCGGAAAAGCGGCTTCCAGAGCCTGGCGAACTTCGGGCTGGGCCGAGAAGAAGCTGGCTGTGGCCTGGTCGTTGGTGACATGCACCACGATCTGCAACGGCCCGAGATTGGGTGGGTTAAGCGTGAGCGAGGCGGTTTGCTGGGCGCCCGATGCCATCCACACCAGCTTTTCGCCCAGTGCCTGGCTCCAGGCGGTTGTTCCGACAGAAGGCGCCAAGCGGGAGGCCAATGCGTCGACAGGCGCGAGCGGGGTGTCGATGAGTGCGTGCGGCGCCACGCGCGGGGCTGAATTGCTGACGAGGTCCGAGCGGACTTCGCCCGTCTTCGTGGCGTCGGCGTGCCGGACCGCCGCCAACTGCCCCTGGAAGGCAGCGGCAGCGTCTGCCGGCGCCGTGCGGGGGGCCAAGGCAGCAGGCGTCGCTTCCTTGCTGCTGGAAAGGCGCGGGTCGAGCTTCTGCGTGTCGCGCTCGCTGCCGGTCTGGCGGGCGTCGTGTTGCGCGGCCTGTTGTGTCGTCTGCGTGAGCGGGATGGCGCGGCCCTTCTGGGCATTCTGGGCAGATACGCCAGGCGCGCCCAGCGTGGCGACGGCCGTCGCGCGCCGCTCCAATGTCGCGTCCGGCGCTGCATCCTGCGCGGTGTCGCGCTGCGCGCTGGCAGCAACCGTCACGGGTTTCAGTGCATCCGGGCTGATCGGCAATCCAGGCAGGATTTCGGGCGCGATCATGGGGATTTCCGTCAAGGCAGCATCCTGCTTGTCCTTGCCCGGATCGGATGTGATTATCTCGCCGTGCCTGGCCGACCGGGTGACGTCGGCCTTGCTATCGGCTTTGTCTTCAGCCGGGTCGGCAGGCTGAGCGGCCGGGTCCGATTTCGCGTCGGCGCTGCGACCCACCTGCGCGGCGTCGCCTTTCCGGTTCTGGGCGATCTCGCTGGACAGTACCTGGCTGAACGGTACGTCCGGCGTGCCGGCATCGGCCGATTTGCCGGCCTGCGGCGCGGACTGGACGGCATTGCCGGCGGCGGGATTCACGGGAGTCGCATTCATGGCTCGGTCCTGTCTCAGGAAGGGGTTCTTTTAAGTTGTGAGCGCCGGGCGGCGTGCTCGTCGTTCTGCTTCTGGTCGCGCCACAACTCACGGCGGGACTGTTCCTTGTCGGCGCGCTCGGCCAGCGTGACGAAGGACATCTTTTTCTGCGCGCACGCCTGCCAGGCGCCACGTGCCTGGGCAATCCGCAGCTGGGTGTCGGTGACGACCTTCTGCTGACCCGTGATGGCGTGGTCGAGCTTCTGCATGAACAGCTGGAAGTTGTTGAAATGCGTGGCACTGATCCCGGAGGTCAGGCTGCTCTGGCAGCGTTCCGCGTAGTCGTTGCGGTACTGCAGCAGCAGGTCGAGCTTCTGCACCGCTTCATCGCCGATCCGCAGCGCAAGGCCCAATTGCTTGGCAGCCTCGTCGGTTTCCTTCTGCGCGAGGTCGATCAGGGTATGGAGAGCGGAGGGAGAAGCCATTCAGTGTGCTCGATTCGTTGGCGGGTTATTGAAACAGGGCTGCAAGATCGGTCAGGCTTTCCTGCACGCCGGCGCGTTCGTGAATGGCCTGCTGCAGGAAGGCTTCCATGCCGGCCTGCAGCTGGATGGCCTCGTCCAGCAACGGGTCGGTGCCGGCCGCATAGGCGCCGACGTTGATCAGGTCGCGGCTGCGCTCGTAGCGCGAGTAGAGCTTCTTCAGGCGGCGCGCAAGCTGCTGCTGTGCCAGCGTCGTGATGTTGTGCATGGCGCGGCTGATCGATTGCTCGATATTGATGGCCGGATAGTGGCCGCTCTCGGCCAGCGAGCGATCGAGCACGATGTGGCCGTCGAGGATGGCGCGGGCGGCATCGGCGATCGGATCCTGCTGGTCGTCGCCTTCCGTGAGCACGGTATAGAAGGCAGTGATCGAGCCACCGCCCGGTTTGCCGTTGCCGGCGCGCTCCACCAGCGCCGGCAGCTTGGCGAACACCGACGGCGGGTAGCCCTTGGTGGCGGGCGGTTCGCCGATCGCCAGCGCGATCTCGCGCTGCGCCATGGCATAGCGGGTGAGCGAGTCCATGATCAGCAGTACGTTTTTTCCCTGATCGCGGAAGTATTCGGCAATCGAGGTGGCATAGGCCGCGCCCTGCAATCGCATCAGCGGCGGGGTGTCGGCGGGGGCCGCCACCACCACGGCGCGCGCCAGGCCTTCCTCGCCGAGGATCTGTTCGATGAATTCCTTGACCTCGCGGCCGCGTTCGCCGATCAGGCCGACCACGATCACGTCCGCGCTGGTGTAACGCGCCATCATGCCCAGCAGCACGCTCTTGCCGACGCCGGAACCGGCGAACAGGCCCATGCGCTGACCGCGTCCGACCGTCAGCATGCTGTTGATGGCGCGCACGCCGACGTCGAGGATGTCGGTGATCGGCGCGCGGGCCAACGGGTTGGCGGCGCGGTTGTTGAGCGGCGCGGTGGCCGAGGCGTGGACCGGGCCGAGGCTGTCGAGCGGACGGCCGCTGCTGTCGAGCACGCGTCCCAGCAATCCCTCGCCGACTGGAAGATGGCGGGTGCGGTCGCTGGGCCGCCGGCGCGGATGATTGACCTGGCCGGCGCGGGGCAGGGTGGGGATGACCTCGACCGGGAACACGCGCGCGCCCGGGACAATACCCTCGACGTCACTTTGCGGCATGAGGAATACATGATCGCCCGAAAATCCCACCACCTCGGCTTCGAGGTGCGAACCATTGGGCAAGGGCACGGTACAGGCACTGCCAACCGGCAGTTTCAACCCGACCGCTTCCATTACCAGTCCGGCTACCCGGGTGACGCGACCCGATACCAGCATCGGTTCGGCGATCGACAACAGCTCTCCGCAGTCCTGCAGGTAAGCCTTCCAGCGCGTGCTGTGGGGATGCGCAGCCGTGTCCATCAGATGGCCAGCCAGTCCGAGTTCTTGCTCAGTGCGCCAGTCAGGCGCTGCCAGCGGGTGGGCAGCGAGGCATCGATCTGGTTGCTGGCCGTTTCCACACGACAGCCGCCGGGTTCGAGTTGCCCGTCGTCGGCGACCTGCCAGCCCATTTTTTCAAGCTCGTCGCCGATCCGCTCCTTGACCAGCACGGCGTCGGACGGATTCAGGAACAACAGGGCCGGCTGGTGCAGGGCGGGCAGATAGCGCACCGCTTCCTTGACGATGGGAATGACCAGTTCGGGGCGAATCGCCAGCGCCGATTTCAGCAAGGCGCGGGCCAGATCGATCGACAGGTCGAGAATCTGCTGGGAGATGATTTCATCGGCCTGGGCGACCTCGAGCGAAAACGTCTCGGCCAGTTCGTGCAACCGGGCCGTTTCGCGGGCGGCCTCCTCGTGTCCGGCGGCGAGGCCTTCGGCATGGCCGGCCTGATAACCTTCCTGCCGCGCCTGTTCCTGGATGGCGGTGATCTGTTCGATCGTCGGCAGGACGACAGCGGTGTGGTCCGCATGCTTTGCCGGAAGCAGCTGCGCATCGAAGCTGGTCATCTCCCAAAGCTGACAGGCGGCCTGGTCCAGACTAGACATACTGTTCCTCTCCCTTGGCGCCGAGCGAGATCTGGCCTTCGTCGGCCAGGCGGCGGACGATCATCAGGATTTCCTTCTGCTGCGCCTCGACCTCGGACAGACGCACCGGGCCCTTGGATTCCAGGTCTTCCCGCATCATTTCAGCGGCACGTTGCGACATGTTCTTGAAGATTTTCTCGCGCATGTCCTCCGACGCGCCCTTGAGCGCGATGATGAGCGAGTCGGACTGCACTTCGCGCAGCAGCAGCTGCACGCCGCGGTCCTCGATGTCCAGGATGTTCTCGAACACGAACATCTCGTCCATGATCTTCTGCGCCATGTCGGGGTCGTAGTTCTTCAAGTGCTCCATGGCGGACTGTTCGTTGTCGCCACTCATGAAGTTGAGGATGTCGGCCGCCGCACGCGTGCCGCCCATCGGCTGCTTCTTCAGCACGTCGCTGCCGGACAGCAGCTTGGTCAGGACGTCGTTCAATTCGCGCAGGGCGGTGGGCTGCACGCCGGAGAGCGTGGCGATGCGCAGCAGCACGTCGTTACGCAGGCGCTCGGTGAAGCAACCCAGCACTTCGCAGGCCTGGTCGCGCTCCAGGTGTACGAGAATGGTCGCGATGGTCTGCGGATGTTCGCTGTGGATGAGATCGGCCACCGATTCGGCATCCATCCATTTCAGGCTTTCGATGCCGCTGGCATCGCCGCCGCCGCCGAGGATGCGGTTGAGCAGCGAATTCGCCTTGTCGTCGCCCAGTGCTTTCCTCAACACGCTGCGGATATATTCGTCGGAATCCACGCCGAGCGATGAATTCAGGTCCGCCTCGTTGTTGAAGTCGTGCAGCACGGTCTCGACCTCTTCCTGCGGAATGGACTTCATGCCGGTCATCGCCTCGCCCAGCTTCTGCACTTCGCGCGGCCCCAGATATTTCATGACTTCCGACGCCCCTTCCTCGCCCAGCGCGAGCATCAGGATGGCGCCTTTGGTAATGCCGTTCTCACTCATGGCTGCCTACCCAGGTTTTGACGATATTGGCGACGACGCGTGGATCCTCGCTGGCCAGTTTCTGCGCACGCACAAGGTTTTCCTGGTAATTGCGCTGGCCGGGGAGCGCCAGCATGTCGCCGCCTTGCTGCAGGCTGGCATCATGGCTGGGTGCGAAGAGCGCCGGGGCCGCGGCGATCTTCTTCAGCATCGGCTTGAGCATGCGCAGATACAGCAGCAGCAGCACGACGGCCATCAGCAGATACTTGCCCGCCTGCAGGGTCAGATCGACGGTCCGCGGCTGCTTCCACATTGGTACGTCGGGTATGACTTCCGGCGCCGGACGCGCGAAGGAACTGTTCACGACCTTGAGGGTGTCGCCACGCGCCTCGTTGTAGCCCATGGCTTCCTTGACCAGATTGGTGATCTGGGTGATTTCGGCCGGGCTCAACGGCTTCATGACGACCTTGCCCGCCTTGTCGATGGTCTTCCGGTAGTTGACGACCACGGCAACCGACAGGCGCTTCAGTCCGCCGCCCGCTTTTTGCACGTATTGAATGGTCTTGTCGACTTCATAGTTGACGGTGGAATCCTTATGCATGTTGATCGCCGGCGCGGCCGGTGTGGCCGGCGCGGATGATGTGGCGGGCTTCTGGCCAGGCGCCGTGATCGGCGCGGTGGCAGGGGCGGGCGGCTGATTGGTGAGGGCGCCCGGCACGCCGGACGGGCCGGCGGCGCCATTCTGCGATTCGCTGATCTGCTGGCTGCGGATGGCCATGGCGTCGGGCGTCTGGTTCGGCTTGTAGGACTCGACCGCCTGTTCGCTGCGCGAAAAATCCATGTCGGCCGTTGCCTCGGCGCGCACGTTCTCCGCACCGACAAGCGGGGAGATGATCGATTCGACCCGCCTGATGATGCTCTGCTGGTAGTCCTGCACGTATTTGACCTGGCTCGGATCCATGCCGTTCGCGCTGGCCGTGCGGGCCGTATCGGACAGCAGGTCGCCATTCTGGTCGACGATGGTCACATTCTTGAGCGACAGTTCGGGCACGCTGCTGGCGACCATATGCACAATGGCGCTGACCTGCTGTGCATCCAGGACGCGGCCGGGATGCAGGTTGAGCAGGACCGAGGCAGTCGGCTGCTTCTGTTCGGAAACGAAAACCGAATCCTTGGGCATGGCCAGATGGACGCGCGCGGCCTGCACGGCCGACAGGGATTCGATCGTGCGGGCCAGTTCGCCTTCCATGGCACGCTGGAAATTGACCTGCTCGAGAAACTGGGACGCCCCCAGCTTCTGGTTCTCCATCAGCTCGAAGCCGACATTGCCGCCCTTGGGCAGGCCTTGAGCGGCCAGTTTCAGGCGTGCGTCGTGGACGCGGTCGGCCGGCACCAGCAGGGCGCCGCCGCCTTCGGCATATTTGTAGGGGATGTTCATTTTCTCGAGCTGTGCGACGATCGCACCGCCGTCGCGGTCGCTGAAGTTCGCGAACAGCACGCGATAAGCGGGCTGCTGCCCCCATAGCCAGACGGCCACCATGATCGCGATGATGGCGGCTGCGCCAAGTATCAGCATGATTTTCCGTCCGCCTGCTGTCCGTGTGAAATCCATGACGTTGGCCGGAACCACCATTTCACCTGCAGCCGCCATTATTTCTCCCCCATCGTTCCGGCGTCATGGGGCGCCCTGTTTTCGATCGTCGTGTTCATGTCGTGTTGTCCCATGAGGATGTCGCTATATGAACGAATTATCGGCAGTGCAAGGATTTTCAATCGGGGGAATAGAAGCCGGTTTGGGGTGCTTATCACGCTTATGGCTTGCTGCCGGGCTGATAAGGTGAGCACGTGGAAAACTGCCTGAGCAGACAAGGAGGGCACAATGAGCGTAGGCATGATCGATACCAGCAGGATCGAGGCGATGGTGGCGCAGCTGAAGGCTGCCGCGGCCCGGGCCACGCCCGCGGGCGCCAATTCGATAAGCGATGGCGGCCTGCAGGCCAAATCGGCTCCCGGCGCGGCCGATTTCTCGACTGCCCTGAAAACCTCGCTCGACCAGGTCAACCAGACTCAACGGCAATCGCAGAAGCTGGCCGAACGCTACGAGTTGGGCGACAGCAGCGTCAGCCTCTCCGACGCGATGATTGCCTTGCAGAAATCCAGTATCGCCTTCCAGCAGACCGTGCAGGTGCGCAACAAGCTGGTATCCGCCTATCAGGAAATCATGAACATGGGCATTTGAGTCTGACGCCCGGCTTGATCTTTTATTGGGGTTTTATCCGCGAAGGACGCGAAGGGACGCGAAGAACGTCAAGGCAGGCAATGCCATGCCTGCTGGACAGGCTTTGGATTTTCTTCGCGTCCTTCGCGGATTAGAAAACGAAAAACCTCCCCGCCTGGTTTCAATGCACGGTGCTTAGTGCCTGACGCAGCGCATTCGCCAGATCTTCGGCGACGAATTTCGCCACATAGGCATCCGCGCCGACTTTTTTGACGTGCGCCTCGTTGGTCGCGCCGGTCAGCGAGGAGTGGATGACCACGGGGATGGCGCTGTAGCGTGGATCCTGCTTGATGTTGCGCGTCAGCGTGAAACCATCCATCTCGGGCATTTCCAGATCGGTCAGCACCAGGGCGACCCGGTCATGCACGGTATGGCCCTCGTCCTGCGCCTTGGCGGACATGGCCTGTAAATGGTCCCAGGCTTCCTTGCCGGTCTTGCACATGATGTAGGGCAGGCCCATGGCCTCGAGTCCCTGCTCAATCATGGTACGTGCGATCAATGAGTCGTCCGCCGCCAGGATGACGCTGCCGGGCTTGAGTTCGACGTGCGGGCCGACCATGTCGGGGTCGATGTCCAGTTCGGTCGACGGCATGACCTGGCGCAGGATCGTTTCCACGTCCAGCACCTGGGCCAGCCGATCGCTGTTCTCGCCGTCCAGGCGGGCGATGCTGGTGACCATGCCGCTGGCGCCATTGCCCTCGGCCGACAGCACCTGGCGCCAGTCGAGGCGCACGATGTCCTCGACCGATTCGACGGCAAAGGCCTGCGTGCTGCGGGCATATTCGGTGATCAACAGGATGTTCAGCCCTGTTTTAGGCGTGCAGCCCGCCACGGCCGGCAGGTCGATGACCGGCAGGATCTGGCCGCGCAGGTCGACCACGCCCATCATGTGGGGGGGTGAACCGGCGACGGCCGTGACGGTCGGCATGGGGATGATTTCCCGGATCTTGAAGACGTTGATGCCGAACAGTTCGTTACGTTCGAGACCGGGATCCTCGCCCAGACGAAACAGCAGCAATTCCAGTTTGTTGGAACTGGTCAGATTGGTGCGTTCGTCAATTTCCTGCTGGATCGTTTGCATGGCGGGAGTCTCCTGAAGCCTTCATGTAGGGTGGGTGTGCGGTCAGAGGCTGTTGCGCCGTGCACGTTCGATGTCCATGACAAAGCGCTGCAGCGTGGCCGCCATGTCGTTGGGCAGGTTGATGAACTTGCAGCCCAGGCGCGTCTGGAACGCGCCATTCTGCAAGCGTATCTGGGCTGAATTCCGGGTCTCGAGCGTGGTCACGATCACGTCCGTCTCGGGTAGCAGCAACGTGCAATCGCGCAGCATCCGGCCGGTTGCATTGCCCAGTCGTCCGCTGGTGTCGATCAGCGCGACGCCGCCGCAGCCGATATCCACGATGTGCGTGGAGATCGGTTCGCTATCCTCCGCCGTGAGCGGCGGCACAAGGCAGCGCACCGGATTGGCGATGGGCATCGGCACCCTGAAATGCTCGCGCCGCTGCAGGCGGATGATCGAGCGCGGCAGGGCGATCCGCAGTGCCGGCAGCTTCTCGTATTCGCACAGGGTCACCGGACCGGTCGCAAAGGTGATGGACACGCCGTCGAGCTGGGTGACGAATTCCGCACCCTTGCCGGACAGCAGCTCGTGATTGAGCGCGTCGCCGCGTGCGCTATCGAGGATCAGGGTGTTGCTGGACTCATTTACCTTGAGCACCGAGGTGATGATGATCTGCCGGCTGCCCGGCAGATCGAGGTTGACCAGCAGTTTGCGTTTCTGGATCGCACGCAGCAGAAAGAGTATCTCGGTGCGTGAATGCAGGGTAAAACGCGCCATCTGGCCGTCGTGTTCGGATGAATGAGGATCGTGTTGCACGGATGGAGAAGCCATTCTTATCTAAGTATCGTTATGGGGCGGTGCCTGTTTGTCGGATTCTTCCATGTGGTAGAGCCAGGCCAGCAGCTCGGCCACGGCAATATAGAGCTGTGGCGGAATGTGGCTGTCGAGGTCGATCTGCATCAGCAGCGCCAGCAGTTCACGCGATTCGTGAACATAGACGCCCGATGCGCGCGCCCTCTCGATAATAGTATCGGCAATAATTCCCCGACCCTTAGCGACCACGCGTGGCGCCGCATCGCCCGTCCGATAGGCGAGTGCCGCCGCGGCGCGTTGCCTGTCAGGTGTCATCGTGTTGCACCGTGAGACTGTGGAGCGTGCAGCCGGCCTCGGTCAGCCGTTGCGCCAGCTGTCCGCGGTTTTGCTGCAGCAGGGTTTCGGCTGCGGGCTGCTCCGGCACCACCCGGATACTGAACACCTGCTGCGCATCGAGTCTGATGTGCACGATCAGGTTGCCGAGTTGCGGCAGGCTCAATTTGAGATGCGATTCCCAGCCTGTCATGGCGTCGTTGGCGGCATCATCGTGCGCATGATTCTGTTCGGGGTCGATTTGCTGGCGCAGTTGCCACTCCAGCGGCTGGCCCGGCCACACGTCCCCGCGCCAGATGAATTGTGGAGATTCGAGTACCTGCAATTGCTGCGACAGCAGGGCATGCATGGGGTTGAGCGGTCTCTCGCTCGCGGCCTCGGCAGTATTGGGCAAGGCGGGCAGGCCGGCAGGGCTGGCGGTCGCGGCACGCGCGGTTTCCGCCGCGGCGAATCGATTCTGCGGTTCCTGCATCAGGCCGTCCAGGCTGTCCTGGCCGACCGCCCAGTTGGCCAGGTGCGATTCATAGAACAGCCCGCTGCGGACCAGCGCGGTGCGCAGCGCAAGCGCCATGACGGCCGGGTTGGTTGTCGCCTGCTCGAGCAGGGGACCGCTTGGGGTGACCGTAGGCAGGGTGTTGCGTCCCGGCAGATTCTGTATCAGCTCGCTCAGCATGCGTGCGGTCTGGCTTAACTGCGGGGCGTCGCTGGCGGCCGTTTGCGGGGAGGCGAGCAAAAATACGGGCTGCGGCATACGGCCGGCGAAACGCAGGCGCAACGTATCGCCAGGCGCTGTGTCGGGCGGCAGGCGCATCGCAACGGTTTGCCCGTCGATCTCGACCAGAGCGACGCCCTTGTTCAGGCTCTTGACCAGACCGGTCAGTGTCTGGCCCAGGGCAAGGTTGTTGAATAGTTGACGAGGATTGGTCTGATCGCGTTCGGTGGCATTCAGAATCGCCTGTACAGGCACCAGTCCGGACACGGGCCGCGTCGTGGTGTCCCGCGAGGGCGGGGCATCCATCATGCGAGTCATGAACTGAACCGGAAACATGGGCGGCGTCAGGTGAGCTGTGCGTTGTAAGCCTTGACGCTGCGTTGACCCGCACGCGACAGGCTCAGGCTCTGCTGCAATTGGTGCAGGCGCGGCTCGGCCAGCGCGCGGATCTGCGCATCGTTCTGCAAAATGGTGCGGATGATCGCAACCTTGGTGCGCTGTTCGTTTTCGTTGAGCCGAACCGGCTCGGTTTGCATCAGGCTGCCGACATAGGCCTGGCAGCGTTGCTCCAGCACGGCCAGATCGTCCCAGTCACCCTGACGAGCGGCATTCAGCATGCTGCCGGTCAGTTCGGAGAGCGATTCGTAGGTGGTGAGGATTTCGTGGCTGGTCATGAAGAGCTCCGGTTCAGGCGGCGATGGTTTGTTGAAGGCGGGGGGCGGTCTGGCCGGTGACGCCGATCTGTTTCCAGGCGGCGTGGAGTTCGCGCAGCAGTCCCAGCACTTCTTCCAGCGGCGCGGTCTGGTTTTTGATATGGGCGAGCATCAGGCGCTTGCCCATGTAGTCGTACAGGGCGTCAAGCTGCATGGCGAGCTCGCCTCCCTGGCGGGTGTCGAGCGCGGCACGCAGGCCTTCCAGAATGATGGTGCTTGCCTTGGTGATGGCGGCCGATTTTTTGATCAGATCGCCCTCATTCATGTGCCGGATCGCCATCCGCACCGCAAGCTCAGCCCCCTCGTACAGCATGATGATGAGCTGATGCGGACTGGCGGCCAGCACCCCGGTTTCGAGGCCGACGTTGGCATAGGCGTTGGCGGCGGATCTGGATTGTGTGTACACGTCTTCCTCCTGGTTTATTTATACGAACGGCCGGCTGGGCAGTCGCGCGGCGCGTCCGGAACGATGCGGGCGGCGCTCATTTTGGCGGGGTGCCGCTCAGCTGCTGGGTCAGGTACGTGCTGGTGGAGTTCATGCGGCTCAGCAGGAGATTGAGGTTGGTATATTCGGTCGTATATCTTTTCTGCAGGGCCACCATCCGGTTTTCCAGCCGGTCGATCTCGTCATTCTTGGTTTTGACCGAGTTGTTGAGGCTTTGTGTGCGGGTGTCGATCAGCCCGCCAGGCGTAAGCGTGGACCTTGCCCAGTCATCCAGTCGTGTGGCGAAACCCGTCGACGACGAGAACAGATTGGTCACGTCGCTGAAATTGGTCGCGATGGCGCTGTTGAGCTTGCTGCTGTCGAGGCTCAGCGAACCGTCCTTCTGGAATGAAATACCGACCTGGACAAGGTGACTGTAACTACCGCCGCTTGCGGGCGTAGTGAAAATGCCGCGTAGCTGGTCCTGCATGGTGCGCAGGGTGCCGTCGCCGGCGAGGGCACCCGCACCTTTGCCATCGGTGCCATAAGCGGAGCGGGACTTGATCTGGCTGGCGAGTGCGTTGTAGGCATCGACAAAACTGGCCGCTGCGGTGTTGATGGCCGTGGTGTCGCGTGCAACCGACAGGTTGGCGGGCGTGGCGGTAGTGCTCGTGAGCATCAGCGTAACGCCCTGGATGGCTTCGCTTACCGTGTTGGACGTGCTGGTGATCGCAATGCCGTTCACCGTGAGGTCGGCATTCTGGGCGGCCATGGTCTGGGCCAGATTCTGTGCACCGGCCGGGTCGTAACCCAGCAGGCTGTCGATGGCGCCGTCGCCGCCGCTGGTGGTGATTTTCATGCTGTTGGCGAGGCCGGAACTGTCGGAGGCCAGCGCGAGGCGATAGGGGGTGCCGCTGCCGTCGTTGACGATCGTCGCGGTCACCCCCGCGCCGGCGGCATTGATCGCATCGCGTATGCCTTCCAGCGTGTTGTTGGTGCTGTCGATGGTGATGCTGGCGGTACCGTTGCCGTTCGAGGTAAAGGCTGCGCCGCTATAGGTTCCGTTGGCAAGGGTGCCGCCACTGATGGTGCCGAAGTCGAACGTGACCGTGGTGGCGGTGCCGTTGCCGATGGCGGCGGTGCTGCTGGTTTGTCCCGCGGCAACCAGGCTATGCGATTGAGCCAGCTTGTTCACGTTCACCGAATAGCTGCCGGGCACGGCAGTGCTGCCTGCCGTGGCGGAAAAGACACTGGGATCGGAGGGCGTGGCGGCGAGCTTCTGCAGCGTGTTGTCCAGGTTCTGTGATGCGGATTGAAAGCTTGAAACCAGCCCGCTCAGCGTGCCGAAGGAAGAAATCTTGGTCTGATAGCTGTCGATCTGGGTATTGAGCTTGTCGATGGGACGGCGTTCGACCGCCATCAGCTGCGAGACGAGGCTCGGGACATCGAGTGCGGTCGTGGTTGATGAAGTAATAGCCATGATGACCCTCCTGGCTCAAGCCTTCTGTTTCAGCAGCATGCCCTGCTGGAATTCTTCGATTCCGCGCGAAATCGCCAGGGTTTCCTCGGATGGAAATTGACGAATCAGTTGCCCCGTGCTGGTGTCCACCATCCTGACCACGACTTTTTTCGTGTCGGTGTCCACGCTGAACTCCAGGTTCTGGTTCGATTGCTGCATGGCTTTGTTGAGCGTTTCCACTGCATTTTTCAATTCTGCCGCGGAAACCTGCGGGGAAGCAGGTGGGGCCGGGGTGTCGGCGACGGCTTTGGACGCGGGAGGCGCGACGCCATGGGTACGCGCGGCCGGGAGCGCGGCCTGATTCATGAGGGAAGTGTTCTGGATAATCATCGCGATATCCTTCGTGTCAAATCCCCAACCGACCGTTTCGGTTGGGGATGTCTCCTGTCAATTACCCGTTTAACGCAGCAGGGTCAACACGGTCTGCGGCGTCTGGTTGGCCTGCGCCAGCACGGCGGTACCGGCCTGTTGCAGGATGTTGTTCTTGGCCTGTGCCGAGGTCTCGGCGGCGTAGTCGGTATCCATGACGCGGCTGTAGGAAGCCGAGTAGTTCACCGAAGCGGTCTGCAGGCTGGCCACGGCCGATGACAGCGAAGCCATGTCGGCGCCGAACTTGGACCGGGCGGTGGAGATGTCGGCCAGTTCGGTGTCAATGTTGGCAAGCGTGCTGAGCGCTGCCGCCCCCTTGGCGGTGAACGTGGTACCCGTTCCGCCGGCCGAACCACCCGACTCGTCCACAATCACGCTGACGCTTGCAGTAACCAGACCGTCGATACGCGCGTTTTCAGCGAGAAGCGCGGTGGCTTCCTGGTTGGAGAGGTTGCCGGTCTGCACGAAGATTTCACGCAGGCGCTGGGTGTTCTCGGTGATCTGGGCCAGGTAGCCGTCGGAGATCTGGGCCTTGGAAATGCCGTCGTTGGCGTTGCGGATGTTCATGTTCGCGCCGCGGATCTTCGAGTCGAAGCCGGTGGCGATGGCCAGACCGGTTGCATCGTCCTTGGCGCTGTTGATGCGCAGACCGGAAGACAGGCGTTCCTGCGCGGTTTGCAGCGCGATAGCCGACTTGTTCAGTGCGGCGCCGGCAAACAGCGCGCCGACGTTGGTGTTGATGACTTGTGCCATGATATTTCTCCTTTAAATGCCGTTAGGTCGAAGGCGATCAGCGCAGCAGCGTCAGCACGGTCTGCGGCGTCTGGTTGGCCTGCGCCAGCACGGCGGTACCGGCCTGTTGCAGGATGTTGTTCTTGGCCTGTGCCGAGGTCTCGGCGGCGTAGTCGGTATCCATGACGCGGCTGTAGGAAGCCGAGTAGTTCACCGAAGCGGTCTGCAGGCTGGCCACGGCCGATGACAGCGAAGCCATGTCGGCGCCGAACCTGGAACGAGCCGTGGAAATGGCGCCAAGCTCGGTGTCGATTGCAGCAAGGTTGGCGAAAGCCGATGCGGCAGTGAAGGTCGTGCCGGTGCCGCCGGCCGTGCCGCCGCTTTCGTCCACCGTGACGGCCGTGCTGGCGGTAACCAGGCCGTCGATCCGCCCGTTTTCAGCAATGAGCGCAACCGCTTCCTGGTTGCTGACCGCGCCGGTCTGCACGAAGATTTCACGCAGGCGCTGGGTGTTCTCGGTGATCTGGGCCAGGTAGCCGTCGGAGATCTGGGCCTTGGAAATGCCGTCGTTGGCGTTGCGGATGTTCATGTTCGCGCCGCGGATCTTCGAGTCGAAGCCGGTGGCGATGGCCAGACCGGTTGCATCGTCCTTGGCGCTGTTGATGCGCAGACCGGAAGACAGGCGTTCCTGCGCGGTTTGCAGCGCGATAGCCGACTTGTTCAGTGCGGCGCCGGCAAACAGCGCGCCGACGTTGGTGTTGATGACTTGTGCCATGTTGCTTCTCCTTAAGTGGGTCGATGGTTCCGGCTCTAGTGCCGTCAACGTAGGTCTGGCCGCTGGGGCTACATGAACCGCCGTTGTGTGAGGAATCGTCGGGGGTTGGAGAAAGTTAAGGCTGTTGCTTCAAAAATCCGCATGATCTTCATTCCCCGGCCTTGACCGGCGCTTGCGGCGCCAGGCAGACGCGGTTCTTGCCGCTATGCTTGGCTTCGTACATGGCGCCGTCGGCGCGGGCGATGACGGCTTCCTGCGATTCGCCCGACGCGCGCTGGGCGACACCGGCGCTGAAGGTGATCAATACCTTTTCATTGTTGTTGAGGAAGTATTTCTTGGTGAGACTACGCTGCAGGCGGGTGATGATCCTGGCGGCCTCGTCGAGCGGGGTGTTGGGCAGAACGATGAGGAATTCCTCGCCGCCCATGCGGGCGATATGGTCGGTGATGCGCAGGTCTTCCTTCGCCACCTTGACCAGATGGATCAGCGCCTCGTCGCCGGTCTGGTGCCCGCGCTGGTCGTTCAGCGCCTTGAAATTATCGACGTCGAGCACGGCGATGCTGAAGGGCGTGTCGTAGCGATCGGCGCGCGAGGCCTCGCGCGCGAACTCGTCGTCCAGCCCGCGCCGGTTGAGGCTGCGGGTCATCGGATCTTCGCGCACGAGCGCGCTCATCTGCGCGAGCTCGGTTTCCAGCTGCTTGATGCGGTGCTCCGCCTGCAGGGCGGTGTTGCGTTCCCCGATCAGTTTCTCGTGCGCGCGCCGGGTGTCGTCCTGCGCGCCGCGTGCCTCGTCCAGCAGCGTTTCGAGGATGCGGTTCAATTCCAGCACATCCTCGGTATTGCGGATGCGCTCGACGTGGGTGGCGATTTTTCCCTGGTATTCGTCGTTGGCCGCCACCGCTTCGCTCATGCGGCTGACGAAGGTGGTCATGGTGGCCTTCAGCGTGGCGGTGGCCTCGCGCAGGCCGTGCTTGACCATGCCCTGCTTGTAGATGACTTCCTTGAGCCGCTTCTCCGCTTCCTGCAGCGACTGGATCTGGAGCGGGCCGGCGATGACTTCCTGCACCATGTCGAGCTGGCCGCGCAGCCAGGTGTCGTCGTCGAGCAGCTCGCCGATGTTCTCCACCAGCAGCAGCAGGATGCGTTTGAGCATTTCCTGCTGCTGATGCAGGTCCGGCGCCTGCATTTCAATACCGACCCACAGGGATTTCAGTCCGGATGTGACGCGACGCAGCGCTGCCGCGTTGTTGGCCTCGCGCACGGCGGCGACCAGATGCTGGGCCTTTTCGGCCAGGCGCGGATTGTGCGCCAGCTGGGCGACGACGCCGAATTCCAGGGTCTTGGCAAGCAGGTCGCGCAGCAACGCCAGATTTTCCGTGTCGCTTCCGCTGTTTTCACCCCGTTGCTTGAGCTGCAGCGCGATCTGACCCAGCTGCTTGCGGCATTGCGCCCAGTCGTTCTTGCGAATGGCCTGGTTCAGGGTTTCCACGGGCGCGGCCAGTTCGGGGTGGTGCAGATTGAGGTCCATTACCAGACCGGACAAGGCGCTGGCGGCCGTGGGGGTGTTCGAGGCGGGCGTCAGTTGGCTGCCCGGGGCCCCGGTGATTTCCTCGTACAGCGTCTGGTAGTTGTCCGGGGTCGGTGCGATCCGGCGCATGGCCAGGCGACGCAGGGTCTCGCGTGCGACTTCGGTCGGATTGTCCAGATTGATTTTGACAGGGGGATCAGCCATGTTGGCACTCGAGCCCGGGGGGGCATTGATATGCCTTGCATGTTAGGGGCTGCCAGTCCGCGGCGAAGACCGGATTAGGGCGGTAAAAGGGGGGTATTTCCGGGGAAGAGGGGGCGGTGCATGGGACGTCCTCATCACGCTGCGCTTCCCTCTCAATCTGGGCATAGGGCGGCAACGGCCGGTAATTCAGCTAATTGAGGCAAAAGTACGCCACGAACAGCGGATCTTGCGCAGGCCTGGCGCTCATGGCCAGCAAAAATGTTTCACTGATGCGGGGTTTACGGGGCATCGAATTATTTGGGCCTGCCATGCTCACACATCAGGAAAATGCTGGAGCACATATCCGGATACTGTTGACCCAGCTTGTAGCACCCCTCCAGATATTCGCTGGAAATGATGTCCGTTTGCAGCAAGCGATCCCATTGAAAATTGGCCAATGCCTTGAAAAATATTCCGGAGCGATGAACCACCTGTAAGCCCGCGGCCACCGCATCTCGCTCCAGCGTGTCCAGCGTGTAGGTGCACCGGTGGCCATGCTCGGCTTCAGCCGGCGTAACAGCGGAATTATGCGAAATCAATCCCATCTTGACTGCGATCTGGCGGGAAGGCGCATTGGCATTGGGGCACACAAGAAAGAATCTGCCGCCTTCGGCCAGCCATTCGTCGTTGACTCGCCTAAGCACCCGGACGGGGTCATCCAGATGTTCCAGCACATGGGTCATCACAATATTGTCGTAGCGTTTGGGCAGCGTCGCATTCTCGAACAGCGAATTGATGAATTTCACCCTGCCGCCCAGTTTTTTCTGGGCTTCCTCGATTGCGATGTCCGACGCTTCGACACAGGTCACATCATCGAAATACGGCAGGAATCTCTGGGTGAATTCACCTTTGAAACTGCCCAGTTCCAGCAGGCTTCCCTGTTTGAGAAAGGATTCAAACGACTTGATCATGAAGGGGTGCAGCACATCATAATCGAACGAGTAGGCATATTTCCTGCCGCCCGCCGTTGCATCCGTATCCTTGAATTCTTCGTTGTAATTCCGTGAGGTTGGCATAGATGATTTTCAAGTGGTGATTGACTATTTTCTCAGCACTGCAAGGCCGAAACCATGGCGGCCAAATTCATTGCCGTTGTACAACATATAGACCCTGCCGTCACACTCGAACACATGGGGATAGCATTGCATCTGGGAATCCCACTCCGTGTCTGTGGCCGACACATCGATGCCAGCTTGTGTATCGTCGCGCACCCAGTTAATCAGATCGATCGAGTGTGCATAGCCTATCCGGTAGGCTTTGTCCGGATGCTCCCTGAAACCATGCGCCGCCCGATAGCAGAAATACATGTGATATATCCCATCCAGACGGATAACGGTAGGCAACGCCTGGCACTCATCGGCACCGAGTTTGTCGGAAACGATCAACCTGCCATCTCTGCGCCATTCGATGCCATCGCTGGACGTGGCATGGGCGATCTTGTATACCCGATCCGGCGGATCGGACTCCGAAGGCTGCGTCCAGCGGACTCCAAATATGTACCACATATGGTAAATGCCATCATATTTGGCAACGAATGCATCGCCCACCAGAAACGGTTCGCGCAACGAAGCTGCCATAACCGGGCCGCGTCCATATTTTTCGAAGGTGGCTCCGCCATCGTGACTGACGGCAAGGCCAATGGCTGCATCCGCCGACACCGACACTTTCCGGTTCCACCCGGTCGTATAGGCCAGCACCCGATCGCCGTCCCGCAAGACGTTGATTGGAAAAATTCCGTGTTCGTCGAAACAGCCAAGCTCGCCCAGCGCAATAACCGGCCTTGGGGATATGCCCAGAACACCCTGAAAATCTTTGTCAAAATCAACGAACGCAACATGGCTTAGATATTTGCCGACACTGTCTCGTTCGCGCGTTGAAAAATACACCCTCACCCGATCGGCCAACACCAGGGCCTGAGGAGATTGTGCAAAACCAACGCTTTTTATCGGCAACGCATGCTCGGCCGGGTCGAATATCTTGCCTAACTTATCCCACTTCACTTGTAGTCACTGTCTCGACGAGAAACCAGTTTCGCGAGGCCGAAGCCGGCTCGCCCCATTTCATTGCCCTGATACAGCAGGTAGGTTTCTCCATCCAGAGTGAATACATTGGGATAACTGACCATCTCGGAATCCCAGCCGGTTTCCGACACCTCCATGCCCGCTATTTCGTCGTGCCGTTGCCAATGCATCATGTCATCGGAAACGGCATAACCAATGCGATAGCCACCTTCGCTTGTCTTGTAATTGTGGCTATGCCGGTATGAATAAAGCATGTGGTACTTGCTGTCCCGGAATGTTACATCCGGGCATGCCTGACACTCATTCACACCCAGCCGGTCTTCCAGCAGGTCATGCCCGTGCTTGACCCAGTTGATTCCATCTTCGGATGCCGCCATGCGTATCTTGTACACAGGCTCGGGTTTACCCTCTGTCTTCAGCCATTTTTTCCCGCTTACGTACCAGAGATACCAGCGTCCACCGAATTTCCGTATCCGGGGGCTGCCCATCATGAAAGGCTCATCCGGACTATAGGAAATGACTGGGCCATCGCCCATCCGCACAAATGTCTCGCCACCATCACGGCTGATGGCAATGCCAATGGCGCCATTGACGGGGACTGACTCGCAGCGAGTCCAGCCTGCGTAATACACTCTGATTTCATCGCCATCGCGAATCACCGAGATCGGATTGGTGCCAAACTCGTCGAATGTCCCTCGCTTCCCAAGATCCAGCAACGGCCCCTTGCAGACACGTACGACCTTGCGCAGATTGTGCCGATCAAGATCGATGTAAGCCAGGTAGCTCAAATACATTCCCTGTAAATCCGGTTTAGGGCGGGTGCAAAAATACACACGAACCCGGTCATCCATTACAAGAGCGGAGGGCGACTGGGCAAACTCATGCATCCATGCATCATCCCGCAGATCCCGGGGGTCAAATAACTTGCCCAGTTTTTCCCACTTGAACATGCTCCCCCCGCTTGCTATTGAAGCAAACACTCAACCGCATCGACGTCGAATACCGGGATGCCGAGCTTCTGCTTCACTTCGCGCCGATCAAACCAGTAATTGTCGATGAAGATCGATCCATCCGGATCGATGTGACACCATTTGGCCTGATCTTCGGGCAAATGAACAATGTCTGAAAACAAGCTTCTCGCGATGCCGAATTTTTCCAACGTCTCGTCAATATCATGGCGGTGCTTGGTTATCAGGACGATCTCTACCCGGCGATTGCGGCACTGATATAGAAAGGCCATCACTCTGTCATGCACCTGGTCATCGGCAACCAGCGTTTCATCGAAATCAATGTATACCCGGCGATATGCCAGGCCAGCCCTGAACCGGTTGTGAAGACAGCGATCGAGTTGCAGCGGGTAATCGTTTCGCAATATCTGCACCTGAATGCGTTGCGCATTGAACAGGCTAAGCAGGGCGAAGTTGATTCCGGCATGCCGGTACAAGCCCATTGTGCTGGATTGGCGTGGTGCAAACTCAAGCAGCTTGAACCGCCCGTTTTGATCGCGCTTGATCTGAAAAAACCAGGCCCCGTTCAATGCGACCTTGTCATTTATGGCGTGCGCAATACAAGTAATCTCGTCATCGACATCCACCGCGGTGGAGCGGAAAGAGATACCCATCTGCACACGCTCTCGCGTCCTGGGACCAATAAAAAGCAGCTCGCCATTGAAGTCGGTGAAACAGTCGACACTCAGCTCCTGGCCCGGCAGGAATTCAGTGACCAATAATTCTGGCGACTTGCCAAGATAAAAGGCCAGGTCGTTCTCATTGTCTGCCCGAAAAGTCCCCTTGCCACCCTGCCCATCGTCTGGCTTGAGGAACACCGGGAACGTCAGATTGCGATAGGGGGCGGCATACATGTCAGGGCAGAAACCGGAACCGGCGAATGTTTTGTAAGTTTCATGCTTGTATCGGGCTATGCGGTTTGTCTCGCTAGCCGAGGTGATGAGCTTGGCCATCAATCGCATCTGATGTTCCGCCAGATAATTGGCGACGGTATCATGCGTTGGGTAGACAAATTCGATCTGCAACTGCCGCAGATAAGCATTAAAGCGTTCGAGGAAGTCGGGCCGGTCTACGTACAACAGCTCGTCCTCGATATAACGGCCGTCGTCGTACATGAACGCAGCGTGATCGCTCTTGCCGGACAGACCAAACACCTCCACGTGATGGCTGTACTTTAACGAGTTGTATATTTCCAGACCAATTTCCGAACCGGCGGGAAAGATCAGCACCTTGTTCTTGTGAGTCATATTGCTAACCTGCCAAAGCAAGCTCCGCCATGATGCCGCAAGACAATTCCGGGTAATCGATTGCAATCTGGCATAGCGCATCGATGACCTGCTCATCCAGATTAAGCGAAACCATTTGGCTGGTCGTCAGCAATTTGAGGTAGATGCCCTCCATTCGTGTGACGGCATAACCTGACGCCTCGACATCCTTTCTCAATGAATCTACGGTGTAGTAGCGTTTATGCCCAAGCAGCAGGTCGTGCTCGGACATTTGCTGCATGTCCGGCAGGATGCCGGCCAAATACCCCAATCTGCGGTTAAGCACTTCGGCATTCGGCACGGTAACAAACATGCGGCCGCCCGGAGCGAGGAATTGACGGAAATGCTTCAGTATCTGTACAGGATCAACAACGTGTTCGAGGATGTAGCCGAACACGATTGCATCGAAGCGCTCGTCCGTATCGAATGTCTCAAAATATGACTCGACAATCTCGGCCTTCGATTCAGGGTATTGCCGCCGGAAATTCGCAATAACCGCGGGCGATGCATCAATGATCACATGGCGCTTGAAATGGCGTCCGAACACATCTGCGGTAATCCCGTGGCCGAGCCCCAGCTCCAACAAGGAATGAGCGCCTGCGGAGAATTTCACAATTCGCTCGGGGTACCATTTCAGCTGAATATGATTGTCGAAATCGTAAATGTTCTGCCCCTGATAGGCGCGGACATGCATGTCCAGATCGTTTCCCATAATCATTCCTGGGTGTACTGAAGGCGTACTTGCCGCGACGTCCCGTCGAGCAACTCGAAATCGTGCAACACGCAGCCTGCTATGCTCTCAAGAGAATTGAACATCAACACGTCGACAATCGATAGCCATGGCACGAACTCAGCCCCGAATTGCACGTACTCGAACGGTTTTGGCCGGATGAACTTCAAATCGATGCCGCGCTCCCGGAACGTTTCTTTCGAGTACAGCGCAACGCCGCCTATCGTGTTCACATAAGTAGTCGCGCAGACCGCCTCGCACAAGGCGAGCACTTTGTCCTGATTCTTCAGATCGTGGTTGATGGCAATGTCGGACGATATCCGAATCACGGTCGCAATACCCAGGTGTTCGCATATCCTGGCAATGGCGTGGCGCAGGTAGCGGAACAGATTCGCTTCGTCATGCCGCACGATCTGTTCGATCAGCGGGAACGTCTGGTCGAAATACGGTGCCCGCCGGTATGCTCCATTGAGTTGATTCAGAAGTTTGTCACGGTTGAAACTCGCCGCCAGTTCCCGCTCGCGCACATCCAGACAATCGGAATCGCTTTTCAGCGGCAACGAGAACATCACGTCCTTGCCGTTCTGCAACATGCGGTTGCGGTTGATCCAGCCCTTCTTGGTGTACTTGATATTGTCGTACACGATGAACTGGTCGACCGCCGCGATCAGCTGGAAATAGCCGATGTAAGGCATGAAGTAAGGCTGCATGATGGCCAGTCTCATCTCGTTTTTACTTATTGGGCCGCAATGAAACGAGTGATTTGCTCGACCACGGACATTTCCAGATCCGGGTAGATTGGCAGGCAGAGAACTTGCTCTGCCGCAGCGGCGGCGACCGGCAGGTTGTCCCGATTGGCGGAAGGCAGACCCCGATACATGGAGTAGTCCGATATCAGGGGATAAAAATAGCGGCGTGGATGGATGCCATTGTCCTTGAGGCGCTGGTAAAGATCGTCGCGAGTGACAGGGTAGTCGGCATCGATCAGGATCGGAAAATAGGCATAGTTGGCTGCTTTTTCGTCCGCGTTGCACAGATAGCGAATCCCCTTCACGCCCGTCAGCTGTTCACGGTAGGCGGCATCGATTTCTTTGCGGCGCGCAAGGGCCTGGTCTATGTACTTCAGTTGCAGCATGCCGAGTGCTGCATTGAATTCGCTCATCTTGCCATTGATACCGGGAGCCACCACACAGGTCTCGCCCACATGACCAAAGTTTTTCAGATGGTCGATGCGTGTTTTGGTCTTGGCATCGGGGCACACAATCGCGCCGCCCTCGAATGTATTGAACACTTTGGTGGCATGAAAACTCAGCACCGACAAATCCCCATGCCGAAGGATGCTGCCTTGCGCATCCTGGACACCAAAAGCATGGGCGGCGTCATAAATGACCTTGAGGTTGTAGTTGTCGGCAATCTTCTGGATGGCATCCACGTCACAGGGATGCCCATAACAGTGCACGGGCATGATGGCCGTCGTATGTGGCGTAATGGCGGCCTCGATCTTTGTCGGGTCGAGATTGAGCGTGTTGGGGTCAATGTCTACGAACACAGGTTTGATGCCGTTCCACAGCAGGGAATGCGAGGTTGCCACGAATGAATAGGGCGTGGTGATGACTTCGCCGGTGACACGTAACGCCTGCAGCGCGGTAACCAGGGCAATGGTGCCATTGGTGAACAGGGCGATGTGTTCCAGTCCAAGGTGATCACAAAGCGCCTGTTCAAGTTGCTGGTGAAATGGGCCTCCATTGGTCAACCATTTGCTTTTCCATATTTGCTCCAGATACGGAATGAATTCCTCCAATGGCGGCAGAAATGGCTGCGTTACATATACGGTTGCGTTTCTTAAAGGTGCAGTCATTTGTTTGCGTCCTGTGTTTTGTTGTCCC
Source organism: uncultured Thiobacillus sp. (assembly GCA_964452995.1). GTDB lineage: Bacteria > Pseudomonadota > Gammaproteobacteria > Burkholderiales > Thiobacillaceae > Thiobacillus. The sequence continues at coordinate 7,107 of CAYVOR010000020.1, read as the reverse complement.
GGCCGTGCAAGGGCGCCTCGAACATCTTCGCGGGCAATTCCGCGCACCAGCGCCGCCACATGGTGCGCAAGGCGTCATTCAATCCGGCTGCAAGGAGCTCAGGCTTGCGTAGGGGAGACCGAGCCAGATGGTCGCGAAGCCTGGCGCGCAATTCGGCCAATGAGGAAAGATTGTCTGCCCAATACAGGCCCCGCCCGACAAACTCTTCAGCACGCTCAACAATAAAATCCTGCAGGCCTAGCTGCGACAAAGCGGCCACCCCCACCCTGCTGGGCATGCTCTCTCCTGCCAAGGTCAATGTTGGCACGCCCATCCATAGCGCATGAAGGGTGGTGGTGCCCCCATTGTAGGGAAAGGTGTCGAGACAGATATCGACCTGGTGATGCAGACTCAAGTAGTTTTTCATGTCGCCGCGCGGGTGGAAATCCAGACGGCTCCGCGCGATGCCCGCCTCCTCGAACCACGCGATCAGCGTGTCGTAGTGACCTGTCCGGGGCATGCCGCCGAGCAGCATGCGGGCGTCCGGCAGGGCGCGCAGCAACTGCGACCACAATGCAATGACTTCACGGCTCAATTTGTTTGACCGGTTGAAGCTGCCGAAGGTCACATGGCCATTGCCGAGCGCAGGCAGGGAATTGACGGGTGGAGCCGCCTCGGAGGGCAGGAAAGGCGCATTGGCCGGCAGGCGGACGATTTTCTCGGTGAACTGGTCGTCAAATTGCCCAGGGGGCAACAGGAAACGATCGGCGAAGTAATAATCAACTGCGCTTAAACCCGTGGTGCCGGGATAACCCATCCAGCTGGCTTGCACCGGCGCCGGCTTGCGGGCAAAGGTCAGCAGGCGGTTACCCGCAGTGTGACCGGAGAGGTCGATCAGGATATCGATGCCGTCGGCACGGATTTTTTCCGCCAATTCCGCATCCGGCATGCCGGAAACCGGATGCCAGTGTGCGAAGCGGCTCTGCAGGCGGTGCGTGACCGGGTCATTGACGACGTGGTTGTAGTAGGCGTGCAGCGATAAATGCGGGATCTCTGACAAATGAATCAGTATCGGCTCAAAAAATGAAGCCACGGCATGATTATACAAATCAGCCGAGACGAAACCGATCTGCAGGCAGCGTTCCGGGTCGCGCGACTGGGTGTGTTCTGGCCAATGCGGTCTCAGGCGGGGTTCGAACTGTTCGCCGAATCCGGCGTGCTCTGAAAAAATGGATTTTTTATCCGCTGTCGAACTGAGCAGAAGAAAATAAAGCAGGTTGCTATGAAGCGGCGCATGGTCCGGATTGATCAGCAATGCCTTACGGAAGCAGGCTTCGGCCTCGTCCGGCCGTCCTTGGCTCAGGAGGACGTGGCCGAGGTTGGTGATGGCGCCAGCGTTTTCCGGATGGGTCCGTAAAATACCGCGGAAGCAGGTCTCGGCTTCTTCGAGACGGCCCTGGTCTTGAAGCGCGCGTCCCAGGTGGTTATGTATTTCAATGTCAAGCGGGCTGATTTCCAGTGCGCGCCGGAAACTGGCTTCGGCCTCCTCGCGGCGTAACAAATGCATCAGAACCTTGCCCAGATTGATGTGCATCGCGGCTTCGCCCGGGGCGATCTGCAGCGCCTTCCGGTAGCTGGCCTCGGCTTCGTTCAGGCGCCCCAGGTAGCACAGCAGGTTACCCCGGTTATCGTGGGTGCTGGCATCGTCCGGATTGATGGCCAGCGCTATCTGGAAATGCGCATCGGCTTCGTCCAGCCGTCCGAGCCCCTGAAGCGTGATACCCAGATTGTTATGGGTCCCGGCATCGTCCGGGTTGATCCGCAGTGCCCGTCCGAAACTGGCTTCGGCCTCTGCGAGACAGTTCTTTTCCCTGAAGACGTTACCGAGGTTGCGGTGTGTCTCGGCAGAATCTGGGCTAATTTCCAGTGCTTGGCGGTAGCTGGCTTCTGCTTCATCCAGGCGGCCAAGCGCCTGCAAGACATTTCCAAGATTGCTGTGCGCCGCAGCGTTATGCGGCTGGAGCTGCAATGCTTGCCGGCAGCTTGCTTCGGCTTCATCGAGTCTGCCCAGCTCCTTGAGCGTTGAGCCCAGGTTGTTGTGCGCCTCGGCGTAATCCGGCTTGATCCGTACCGCTTTGCGCAGGCTTTTGTCAGCCTCTTCCAGGTTGCCCAGATTGTGCAGAACAACGCCCAGATTACAGAGTGCATCGACATAATGCGGGTTGATCCGCAGCGCTTTCCGGTAACTGGCTTCCGCCTGCTGCAGCCGGCCCAGTCCCTGCAGCGTAACGCCCAGGTTGTAATGGGTTTCGACATCATTCGGGGAAAGCACCGTCGCCTTTTTCATGGGCGCCAGCGCATCGGTGTATCTGCCCATCTGCATGTAGACCACCCCCAGGGTCTTCCAGCCGAATTCGTGCTGGGGGAATTGCTCCGTCATGGTTCTGGCAAGGCTTGCAACGTCTGCATATCGCCCCTCCCGGAACGCTGTAAACAGCGAGTCCAGTTCCCTGGGGCCGGGTTGTTTTTTCCGGTGCCGGGCAGATTTCTTGTTGGACGCACCGGGCGCCGCTTCCCTGGAGGCACGCGGATGTCCGGTCGGTGACTGTTCCGGGGGCGTGGCGCTGTCGAGCCGTGCCGCCAATGCGTCCACGTCGCCGCCCTGCAATCCCTGCTGCCGTGCCAGGGTCAGCGCCTGCCGTGCGTCGTCCGGCTGGCCGGCCTGAAACAATGCATCGATATACCCGAGCCAGAATTGACCGCGCGTGGGGTCGGCGTCCAGCGCCGCATTGAAATAGGGCAGCGCGGCGGCGAAATGCCGGGTCTCGACTGCCAGTACGCCCAGGTTGAAGTTGGCTTCAGGGTGATTCGGCCGGGTTTGCAGGATGGCTAGATAACTTCTGACCGCGTCTTCCAATCGGCCCGCCTGATGAAGGGCAATTGCCTGCTGGAGCGCATCCTCGACCGTCTGCGGGTCGGGTTGCTGAAGGGTGGCGCTAGTAGTCATAAGACGTTATTTGCCCTGGATCTGGACGATATGCATGGACTATGTCTCGCATAGTAGGCGCAGCCAGTCCACGCCAAAGGCTGAATTAGGGCAGCAAAACCCTGGTAATTCGGGGGATCGGGAGGGTGCCGGATTACGGCGGGGAAATGTCGGCCTCTCGACCGGCCGATCAGTCGAGCAAGCCGTGCCTGATGGCGTAATGCGTCAGTTCGGCGTTGTTTTTCAACTGCATTTTCTGCAGCAGGCGGGCGCGGTACATGCTGATGGTCTTGACCGACAGGGCGAGCCTGTCGGCGATGGCGGAGACGGTCAGGCCCGAGGCGATCATGCACAGGGTCTGATATTCGCGGTTGGACAGGGCCTCGTGCGGCAGGCCGGCGCGCTCGCCGCTGACCTGGCTGGCGAGTTCCTGGGCGACTTCGGCGCTGATGTATTTCTTGCCCGAGGCGACCAGGCGGATGGCGTCGACCAGCTGGTCGGGCGCGCTCTGCTTGTTGAGATAGCCTGCCGCGCCGGATTTCAGGGCCCGCACCGCATACTGGGTTTCGCGGTACATGGAGAGCATCAGCACCTTGATGCCGGGGTGCTCCTTTTTCAGAAGCTCCAGTGTTTCCAGCCCGCTGCGGTCGGGCATGGAAATGTCCATCAGCACCATGTCCCACGGTTCCAGCCGCGCCATCTGCAGGGCACGGCTGGAACAGTCGGCCTCGCCGGCCACCACGATGTCCTCGACGTCGGCCAGGATCAGCTTGAGCCCCTCGCGGACGATGGCGTGGTCGTCGACGATGAGGATGCGATAGGGTTTTACGGCTGCCACGGGCGTTCTCTGCTTGGTATGGGGACGATTATGCCGTCATTCGGCCGGATCGGGCACGGAGGTGGACAGGGGAATGCGAAGACTGACCAGGGTGCCCTGCCGTCTGGCGGGCTGCACGGTGAGCTCGCCCCCCAACGCGGCCGCGCGTTCGATCATGCCGAGTATGCCGAAGCCATGCCCGTTGGCCGGCCTGGGCTCGAAGCCGCGGCCATTGTCGGTCAGCGTGATGCGCAGGCTGTCGGTTTCCTGCACCAGCTTGAGCTTTATGCGGGTGGCGCGGGCGTGCTTGGCGACGTTGGTCAATGCTTCCTGCACGATGCGGAACGCGGCGATCGCCGCATCGGAGCCGAGCGGAACCGGTTCCTCGGACGCGCTGAATTCATGGAGGATGTCGGTGTGGCGGGTAAAGCGCTGCAACTGCCAGGCGATGGCGGGAACAATGCCCAGATCCAGCGCTGCCGGACGCAGGTTGGAGGCGATGCGGTGCGCGGCCTCGAAGGTCTGGTCGACCACGTTGTCCAGATAGGCGGTACGCTGGATCAACAGCGATTGCTCGGGCGGCAGATGCTGCATCAGCCACGACAGGCCTAACTTGATGGAGGCGAGATTGCCGCCCAGGTCGTCGTGCACCTCGCGGGCCAGATGCAGGCGTTCCTGTTCCTTGACCGACTCGACGTGCGCGGCCAGTGCGCTCAACTTGGCCCGGGAGCGCAGGAGCTCGGCCTCGGCCTGCTTGCTGCGCGTCATGTTCAGCATGATGCCGTCCCAGATCGTGTTGTCCGCGTCCTTGCGCTGGCTGACGCGGATCGCGACCCATTTCACGTCCTTCCAGGCCTTCATCCAGATGCGGCCTTCCCAGTTGAAGGTCATGTGGCCGCCATCGGCTTCCGCCAGCCCGGCCAGATAGCCGGGGCGGTCCTCTTCCAGGATCAGCTTGAAGAAGCGCTCGGGCTTGCCAAGCAGCGCCGACGACTTGATGCCGAGCAGCTGGGCGGATTGCTCGCTCACGTAGCGCAGCGTGGGCGGGGTGTCATGCCGGCACTGGATCTGGAACGCCATGCCCGGGATATGCGCCACGATCGCGTGCATGTCCGAAACCGAATGCGCCAGGGCCTGCCGCGTGGCTTCGCGCTGGCTGACGTCATTGGCGATCCAGATAAAAACCGGTTTCTCGTGGTCGGCCGAGTACAGCATGCGAACCTCGACGGGATAGAGGGTGCCGTCCCGGCGGCGGCAGTGCACGCTGAGCGCGGTGCGGCGTTTTTTCCCGTGTCTGAGCAGAGTGAGCAGGGTATGGAAAGCCTGCCTGTCCTCGGGCGGCAGAAAATCCAGCGGTGTCAGCTTCTGCAGGGCGCGGGGCTGATAGTGCAGGTTTTTCGCCGCAGCCGGATTGACCTGGACGATCCGCAGGGTCTCGGCGTCGAACACCACCACCTCGGTGGTCGATTCCTGCAGGATGGCCTTGAGCAGGGTGCCTTCGTCGGCAGCTCTGGATGAAGCCATGTGTCTCCCCAATCCAATATTGAAACGAGGCGATCTGGGTCGCCCTGAGCGCCTTATTATCGGCGCAAATGCGCATTCGGCCAGGCGTCACTTGAAAGTGGACAATTCCCCCACATCTACAGGGTCTATCCATAAGGAAATGCCCTATGCCTACCGTTCGTCCCGCCGCCGTTGCGGGATCGTTCTACCCGGATGACCCGATCGTACTCAGGCGCGCCGTCGCCGATCTGCTGGCCGATGCCGGAGCAGGGGCTGCATCGCCCGCGCCAAAGGCCCTGATCGTACCGCATGCCGGCTATGTCTATTCCGGTGCCGTGGCCGCCAGCGCCTATGCGGGCCTGGCCGGATTGAGCGGCCGCATTCGCCGGGTGGTGCTGCTCGGTCCCACTCATCGCGTCGCGGTGCGCGGGCTGGCGCTGCCTGAGGTGGAATATTTTGCCACCCCGCTTGGCCATGTGCAGCTTGATCGCGAGGGCATGGCGGCGCTCGCCGGGCTGCCGCAGGTGGTGCGCAGCGCCGCGGCACACCAGATGGAGCATTCGCTGGAAGTGCAACTGCCGTTCCTGCAGCAGGTGCTGGGCGATTTCGAACTGCTGCCGCTGGCAGTCGGCGACGCCACTGCAGCCGAGGTGGCAGAAGTGCTGGAGCAGGTGTGGGGAGGCGACGAGACGCTGATCGTCATCAGTTCCGATCTGTCGCATTTCCTGCCCGACGCGCTCGCCCGCCAGGTGGATGGCGAGACCGTGAAGGCCATCCTGGCGCTGGATCCGCACCTCAACCACGAACAGGCCTGCGGCGCGACGCCGGTCAACGGCCTGCTGCTGGCTGCACGCCGCCATGGCCTGCACCCGCTGGCGCTGGATGTACGTAACTCCAGCGCCACCGCAGGCGATCCCGAACGGGTGGTCGGCTATGCCGCCTTTGCCTTCCAGCCGACAGCCGACGACAGCGACCGGCCGGATGCTGAGAAAGGTTCGACCCTGCTGAAGCTGGCGCGCGCGGAAATCGCCTCGAAGCTGGGCCATCGGGGCGCGGCATCCGCGCAGCCCGGCTGGCTGGCCGAACCGGGCGCGACCTTCGTCACGCTGACCCGGCACGGCGAACTGCGCGGTTGCATCGGCACGCTGGAGGCGCATCGCCCGCTGGGTGTCGACGTGCGCGAGAACGCCCTGGCGGCGGCCTTTCGCGATCCCCGCTTCATGCCGCTCTCTCGCGTGGAATTCGACGATATCCGGGTCGAGGTATCCGTTCTCTCGCCGGCCGAGGTGCTGGCCGTGGCGAGCGAGGAAGACGCGCTGGAAACCTTGCGGCCTCACCTCGACGGCGTGGTGTTCGAATACGGCCATCATCGCAGCACCTTTTTGCCGCAAGTGTGGGAGCAGCTGCCCGAGCCGGCCGAATTTCTCGCCCACCTGAAACGCAAGACCGGCCTGCCTGCAGATTTCTGGGCGAAGGAGGTGCGGCTGTCGCGCTATACGGTGAGCAAGTGGAAGGAGGACGTACATGAGCGTTCCTGAATCGCACACGCCCGCGCGCTGGTGGCACGCGCTGCCCGATGGCCGCATCCAGTGCGACCTGTGCCCGCGCGACTGCAAGCTGCACGAGGGCCAGCGCGGGCTGTGCTTCGTGCGCAAGATGGAAGGCGGGCAGATGGTGCTCACGACCTACGGCCGCTCGTCCGGCTTCTGTGTCGACCCGATCGAGAAGAAACCGCTCAACCATTTTTATCCCGGTTCGTCGGTGTTCTCCTTCGGCACCGCCGGCTGCAACCTCGCCTGCAAGTTCTGCCAGAACTGGGACA
>CAYVOR010000019.1:0-41699 GCA_964452995.1 uncultured Thiobacillus sp. | reverse complement strand
CAGCTGAGCTACGGGCGCTTTGAAGGTTGCGCATTATACGCAGTTTCGGTGATCCCGGACAGATGGGATCTGTCCGTAACTATAATTTGGCGGAGACGGAGAACTTTCCGCCATTATTCACGGCTGTTCATAACACCATATTTATTCAATATCTTCAAAGCGTTATAGTTCACGCTCTTTCACGATTAGCCACTGTTTTTCATATCGCACTATACTTAGCACAATACTTAATGAGTGTGGCGGAGAGCCGATATGGCAAAACAAATAAACAAGCTGACCCCGGAATTTGTCGCCGCCGTGGACAAGCCCGGAATGTACCCCGACGGCCTGGGCCTGTATCTTCAGGTCAGCAAGTGGGGCACAAAGTCCTGGTTATTCCGCTACCAGCGATTCTACAAGCTGCGCTCCCTCGGTCTGGGTGCGACCCACACCATCACCCTGCTGGAAGCCCGCAAGCGGGCCAATCAAGCCCGCCTGATGCTGCTGGATGGCGTCGACCCAATCGACACAAAACGCGAAAAGCGACAGTCGGCAATTGAAGCGCAAGCGCGTGTGATGACGTTCGACCAGTGCGCCGCCGCCTATATCGACTCGCACAAACACGGTTGGAAAAACCCCAAGCACGCCGATCAATGGACGGCGACGATCAAAACCTATGCATCGCCCGTAATCGGTAATCTGCCCGTAGCAAAGGTCGACACCGCCCTGGTAATGAAGGTTTTACAGCCAATCTGGACGACAAAAACAGAAACTGCATCACGGGTGCGCGGCCGCATCGAGTCGATTCTTGGATGGGCGACCGTGAGCGGATACCGCATCGGAGACAACCCCGCCCGCTGGCGCGACCACCTGGACAACCTGCTGCCCAAGCGGAGCAAGGTCAAGAAGGTCGAGCACCACCCCGCCCTGGCGTATGCCGAGATGGGCGCATTCATCAAGCTGCTGCGCGCGCAGGCTGGCGTGGCTGCACAGGCGCTTGAATTCACCATCCTTACCACCACCCGCACCGGTGAGGTTATCGGCGCGCGCTGGGATGAGTTCGATCTACCCGGCAAGACCTGGACGATCCCGCCCGAGCGCATGAAGGCTGGCAGGGAACACCGTGTTCCGCTGTGTGGCCGCGTCATTGAGATATTGGAGGAACTGCAGGCGCTGGGAGGCGAGTTTGTTTTCCCCGGACTCAAGCCGGGCAAGCCACTCAGCAACATGGCGATGCTCACCCTGCTGAAGCGCATGGGGCGTGGCGACCTTACTGTGCACGGCTTTCGCTCGGCATTCCGCGATTGGGCAGCCGAGCAGACCGCCTACCCGCACGAAATGGCAGAAATGGCCTTGGCCCATACCATCGACAACAAGGTGGAGGCCGCATACCGGCGCGGCGATCTGTTCAAGAAGCGCATACGGATGATGCAGGACTGGCAAAAGCATTGCGACACCATCGCCAGCAAGGCTGACGTATTACCGATCAAGAAAGCGAAGGCTTGACATGGCGGGCGATCCAATCATGAGCAAGAGCGACCGGACCGGCGACTATGACCCCGCCGCCGCTCATGCGGAGTTGATGAAGGTTCTTGGCTGGATGTCGAGAGGGCGCCCCCAGGATGTTGCATTCCTCAATCGTTGTCGTGACGAATACAGGCGCCAGAGGAACACCAAAGCCAAACGCTGGTGCAAAGAAAACGGAGAGCGCTTCGCGCTCGCTGCCGGGAGCCAATCCCATGCCAATGATTTCTCGGCCGTGCTGTTCGCTGTCGTGCGGCGCCTATACGGTGGGGAAACCATTTGGCAGAACAAGCGGCCCCGCGATTCCAAGCTGGCCGATGCAAGACGCATGACCCCGGCCGAATTGATGGCGACGCACGGCATAAGCCGGTCGCACGCCTACACCTTGAGGCGCGAAGCCCTGAAACGTAAATAGTCCGGTTTTTTTCGAGACCGCTTTCCCCCTCCGCTCTAGTCTGGCACCAAGTCTTTTCAAGGGGTGCCACATGGACAAACAAGCATTCACAATCGCGGAGTTTTGCGAGGCCTACAAAATCAGCCGTGGCCGGCTGCATGAGCTGGACCGAGCCGGACTCGGCCCGAAAACATATCGCATTGCATCGCGCCCCTACGTCAGTCTGAGCGCCGCTCAGGAATGGCAGCAGCGCATGGAGTCCGGCGCGGCTGAGAACTTCAAGCCCCTGCCTGCTAAAAACCCTGGCCGCCGTGGCCGCGCGTCCAGGTAGGCGCGCTGTGGCCAACAACGAAGCACCCCCAAAAACCCGCATTGTCATGGTCTGCCCATGTTGCGGCGGCGAAGTCACGCACCAACGGTACGGCTTCGACGTGATCGTCGGCGCCCCGCTGCGCTGGACAAAGTGGTATGTCTGCGACCAATGCGAAGCGGCTTTGACCGGCACCGATGATGCCGCTCGCTGTTCAGCCGAACGCGCATTCGTCGCCTACCTAGAGGGCAGCGACCATGCGCCTTCCGCCTAATTCCCGTGCGCTGTTCGACCTTCGTCGACGCGGCCGCATTCCAGTTCCGGGACCATTCGGCCATGTGTCGATTCTCCCCGACTGGAAATTCGAAGTGGCGGGCGCCTACGTCATTGCGCCGCCTTCAATCGACCCGGCCGACCTCGACTTCTGTTTCTGCGCCGGGTTAACCGTCGCCATATTCTGCCGCCTGGGTGAACTGGGCCGGCCGGTCGATACCTGGCTGGATGAAGTGATTCTCGCCGTGATGGCGGCCGACCCGACCAGCATCGCCGTGATCGACCTCGACCAGACGGCAGCCGGTTTCGACCAGGGCCTTGTCGCCATGTATGCGAGGAGGGCTGGTGATGAGTGAGATCGAATCAACTCCGGCCGATGTAGAAAAGCAGGTGGCCTTCGAGAAAGGCCGTAGGCGCGATAAAAAAGCGAAGCCTAAGCAAACCCCTGCACCCACAGAAAAAAACGCGCCAGAGGCCGCACCAGCGACGGCCAAGGCCGACCCAACGAAGGAAGCCGGATTCTTTTGCGATGACCAGGGCCTTTGGTACATCGGCAGCCGTTCAACCAAGGACGGCACGGTCTGCCTGCCGGCTGTGTGGGTCTGCGCGCCGATCCGAGTGATGTATCGCGCCCGTGGCCTCGATGGGTTGGGATGGCGTTTCATCATCGTGATCGTCGACCGCGATGGCAACGAGCGGGAAGTCACCCTTCTGGATTCGGACGTCGGCGGGCAAGACGGCCAGTGGCACCGCGCCCTAGCCGACGCCGGGCTGCGCATCCACCCCAAGCGGCGCGGCGAGCTGGGGCAATACCTGCTGATGGACTGCGACCAGGCCAAGCGTGCGCGCATCGCGGAAAAGACGGGATGGTCTGGCGACTGTTTCGTCATGCCGCACCGCACTGTCGGCACGACTGCCGAGCCGATCATTTATCAAGGGCAGGATCGAACCACGGCTTACGGCGAGTCCGGGACAAAGGATGAGTGGCGCGAGCACGTCGGGAGTTTGTGCGCCGGCAATTCCAGGCTGATCCTGAGCGTATGCGCAGCATTGGCGGCATCAATCCTACCGTTCTCCGGTATCGGTGAATCTGGCGGCTTCCACCTGTTCGGGTCGTCGAGCCTGGGTAAAACCACGGCGCTGCGCGTCGCCAGTTCGCTCAATGGTCTGCCCGCGTCCTACATGCAGACATGGCGCAGCACAGGCAATGCGCAAGAGGGTACGGCCGCGAAATACAACCATGCTCTTGTGTGCCTGGACGAAATCCGCGAGGCGGCCGAGAAGGAAATCGGCCTGATCGTGATGATGCTCGCCAACGGCAGCGGCAAGGGCCGGATGAAGGACACCGCCGTTCTACGCGAGCGTTTGACCTGGCTGCTTTTGTGGCTGAGTACGGGAGAGCACGGGCTTTTGCATTACATGGAGGCGGCCGGCACCAAGCCCGACCCCGGGATGGAGGTGCGGCAACTCGACATCCCGGCCGATGCCGGCGCCGAACGCGGGCTGTTCGAAAAACTGCACGGGTATAAGGACGCACGCGCCTTTGCAGAAAACCTGCGCACCGCCTGCGACCAGTACCACGGCGCTGTCGGCATCGCGTGGCTTGAGCACGTTGCAGCACATCTTGATGAACTTCGCCGCGACCTGCCCGGCGTGGTGGCGCGCGTGTCGCAAAAACTCATGCCTGAAAATTCCGAGAGTCAGGTGATGCGCGCCGTGCGCCGCTTCGCCCTGCTGGCCGTGGCCGGCGAGTATGCGACGAAGTGGAACCTAACCGGCTGGAAACCAGGCGAGTCAACCGCGGGCGTGCGGAAATGCCTTCAGGCGTGGATCGTTCGGCGTGGTGGCGTTGGCAACCTTGAGGAGCGCCGCCAGGTGGAGCGCCTGCGGGAGTTTCTGGGTAGACACTGGTCTGGGCGTTTTGTCGCCTGGGATCGAGCCAAGGATTCACACGCACCCGGCAAGGATGGCGTCGTCGGACTGCGCAAGGAGGAGGGCGACGTCTGGCGCTACTTCATCACCGCAGAGGGCTGGCGGGAAATCTACACCGGCATGGATCCCGTCGCCGCCGCGCACACGCTTGCGCGCCTTGGGCTGCTGGTGAAGGCCGGCGACGGCAAACCCTACACCCGGCACAACCTGCCCGGGCTCGGACGGCAGCGCTGTTATGTCCCGGTCGAGAACTTCTTTTGGCCCGATGGCGATGAAGATGCTTGACCTCGACCAGATGCTTTTCGGCGCCAAAAACATCAATACCTTGTCCCGCGGGACACGGTATTGCCCAACGGGACAAGGCGTCTTGTCCCACAAGAATCCAGCATCCATGCGGGTTAGATGGCTGTTTTTGGCTTCGGGACAAGTGGGACAAGGTTTTTTGATGGTGGCCAGGGGCGCACATTTATTTCACAGAAAAACCCACCACCCCCGCGCCCCCTTTGGCGCAGTAAAAGTATCGCGGCTGGAAAACTGGAAACCCCCTTGTCCCTCTTGTCCCTTCTTCATGAGAGTGAGTATCCATGAGGGCTGCGCCCTGATTTTTCCGGGACAAGTGGGTTGTCCCGTGCTTGTCCCGCTTGTCCAGTTTTGTTGCCCTGCAACAGGAAAGAGGCACCAGAAAAAACGAGGGTCCCTTTGGAGCCTTTAGTCATGCGGGTAAGGGACGCTCGTTGTAAATCCAGAGTGCGTTACAAAAAATTGGTTAACACGAAACGGAAAGGAACTGACATATGAATCAACCCAAAGACGTTACCGGCCGCATCAATCAAGCCGAGCTTGCCCGCCGCCTGAAAGTCTCTCGCCCCAGCGTTTCCAAAGCCGTGAAAGCGGGACGCGTCACCCCGGATGAGGATGGGCTATTCGATCCAGAGGCTGCCGAAATTCAATGGTTGTCGAACACGCGGCCAAGTGCCAGCAGGGGCAAGCCTTCGGCTGGTGGTTACGCATCGGCACGTGCGCGCAAGGAAACCGCCCTGGCACGCTTGGCCGAATTGAGACTCGATCAATCAATTGGAAAACTGATCGAGCGCTCAGCCGTTGATTTTGCGCTTGATGACCTGGGCGCCACCCTGCGCGGCCTGATGGACAATTTTCCGGATCGACTGGCGCCATTGATCCATGCGAGCCAAAGCATGGAGGAAGTCCACTCGATCCTCACCCAAGCTGCTGACGAAGTTCTCCGCGATCTGTCGGATTCAATGGCCCGCCGCGCGGCTGAACTTGATACGGCAGCGTCGGAATGAATCAGGCCACCGCCACCCTGGATTTGGTGCGCGAAGCGCATCACCCCAAGGGGGGCGGGGAATAGCGCCCCGGCCGGATTCGGGTGGATCAGGTCCTGGCTTTCATGCGCGGAGATGCGTCGCCCGAGGCGGCGGCGGAGGTCGCCGCATGCATGCTGCGCTGGGCCAAGCAATCCTCTGATGACGATCCTCTGCCTCTCAATCGGTTTCTCGGCCTTGGGAGTCCGCGGACAACCCGAATTGCGCTGCGCGATTCGCTGGTGATCGAGGCCTCGATGCTGCTCGAAGGAAGTCGCTGGAGCCGATGCAAGCAACTGGCCGAACTCGCCCGCAAATTTCACGCTGGTCGATACGACGTTTGGCGCCGCGTGGGCATACCTGCCGGCACGAGCGACGTCGATAGATTGCTGTTCGATGCGTGCGATTTGGGCGAGCCGTTGCCACGTACGCCAGAGAGTTACCTAAGCATTTTGCCCCCGCCTACTTAGTGCGCGCTGCGATACGGTGCAGATACCCAAACAGACACGAGGCGAATCATGGCAGACCAACTCTGGACCTCCCGCGAGATCAAAGAATTCTCGATGCGGCGCGCACTAATCGGCGCAGCCGAAGGCACTCTCGCCAAAACCTACGAAGGCGGCATGCTGCGCGAATTCTCACAGGTCACCGGCAAGCCGGTTACCGAAAATGGTTTCGTTCTGCCGTTCGAAGTGATGCGGCGTGACCTGACGGCGGCCAGTGCCTCCGGCGCGGCGCTGATCGGAACCGAGGCACCTTTTGCGCTCGACGTGTTGCGGCCTTACACCGCAACGCTGCGCAGCGGCGCGCAGATGATGCGTTTCAAGGGCGACGTCTCCGTTCCAAAGGTCGCGGCTCCTTCTACCGTCACCTGGCTGCCGGATGAGTTTTCCGCGATCACCGAGAGCCAGGCCACGCTCGGCGAGATGGCGCTGTCTCCCAAGGACGCCGCCATCCTGACCCAGGTGAGCGCAAAGCTGACGCGCCAGACCGACATCGATGCATTCCTGCGGCGCGAGTTGCTCCGGTCCATGGGCACCGGGCTGGACCAGGCAATTTTTAGCGGCTCCGGCACCAGCGGCCAGCCGCAGGGCATCATCGGCACAACTGGCGTTCTCGGCGTGTCTGGCACCTCGCTCGATTGGGATGGCGTGACTGACATGCTGTACACCGTTGCCGAGGCAGACGGCCAGGAGGGCGTCACTTGGTTCGCGCCTCCCGCCGTTCGGCGCCTACTGTCACGGCGCGAGCGCATAACCGGGGGCGGGTTCTCGATCTGGCATGACAATGTGCTGGCGGGCTATCCGGCCATTGCCTCGAGGGTCGCGCCGGCCGATACCCTGATCGTCGGGGCATTTGGCGAAGTCGTGATTGCGATGTTCATGGATGGCATCGAGATCATGGTGAACCCTTACAGCGATTTCACCCGCGGGATCATTTCGTACCGGGCTTGGCTGTCGGTCGATATTGCGGTCACCGCACCCGGTGCCTTTTGCGTTGCGGAAAGCATCACATGATCGCGCCTGGCATTTTCCGTGCGGTTCGCCGGTTCTATATGGACGGCAAACTTGTTGAAGTCGGCACCATGCTCGAACTCGCCGATAACGAGCTGATCGGCGACCTCATGAACGGGCAACGCATCGAGCCTGCCGACGCCGCAACGATGGAGCGCGTTCACTGCGAGGCGACGCTGGCGTTCCAGGAGGCGGGCGGAGTCAGCAGACACGGCGTAGCGAAAGATGACACGCGGCGTGTTTCTCACCTGGGCTTGGTAGCGAATAGAAAATGAATCCAGACTGCAGGCTGCGCCGAGCATGGGCATGGCAGTCTGTAGGGTACCCCCGGGGGTACTGGCCTATGCCCATGCAACGCCGCCGGGAACGATCACACCAGGCGGGACGGCGATCGTGCGCGGCCATTCCTTAGTCGCTCCACTCGCCCACCCACACAAAACCGCATGAAAAGATGCCCTGCTTGCGGCCTGCCGATCGCCGCCGCAACGATTGGCTATGCAGTCGCCGCATCATCCGACGATGGCCGTCATCACGCTGTTGTCGCAGTATGTCGTTGTTGCGCATCCGCCGCTTCGAAAATTCCGAAAAACACCTATCGCAAAATGCTCGCCCGCGCCGCTACCCGTGCGCTGCGCGATCCCGACCGATACCTGATTGCCGTCACGCCCGACATTGGAGCGGCGCGTATCGCCGTAGGGTTGCTGGGGCATCCGGCACACACGCTGGAAGCGCTGAAAGCATTGGGTTGGGGTGATGGCATCTACCTACCGAAATAAATCGCTCTGCGTCGATTCTGGCGGGGCTGTTTTCTTTTCGTATGGCGTGGCGTAGGATGAACGCATCCAGCACCCTGTGTTGGAAGCGGGACGGCCAAGTGCGTCAACACCTGGCAGCCCCTGACCACAAAGCAACCTATCGGGAGATTGCATCATGGCTGCATCCAATTCTAGCCGCTCGCGCGGCATTCACGTTGAAGAAATGTCCTGGGGCTGTTATGTCAGAGGAGCGCGCGAGGCGCTGATTCAACACGGCATCACTCTCGAGGCGCCATTCCCCGGCGATCCAGGAGAGAAGAAAACCACCTGCAAAGCGATAGACCCGCAGGGACGGGAAATCAGCATCCGGCGGAGTTCCAAGACGACGTTCTCGGTCTACCGAGATTGGAGCGAGGAAGAAAAGGAATTTTTAGAGCAACGGCGCAAACGGGAACAGAAGATCCAATCAGCCAGGAAGGAGGTTGCATCGTGGCCTGAATCCGCAAGCGACTACCGGGACAGGATACGTCGTTATATCGCTGGCGCGACTTACGGGATTGAGCGATGGCTTGACGGTGGACATTTGGGCGGCTTCAGGTTGGACGATCCCGCGCTCGCAAGGCTCTACGAAATCTCAGACGATCTGCGCGAACTGGTCGAGTCTGGCGGGATCGTCATGGACCCGGAATTGCGGAAGAAGGCAACCCCCGACTGCATCGCGGACGAGCTGCTAGAGACAGAGGCCCCTGCCCCTGCGGCAACAGGGCTTGGGGGTAATGTGATCCCATTCCGTCAGAGGCGCAACTGATAGCACCGCCTGCAGCAAAATACAAACCCGGCGCGTGCCGGGTTTGTTGTTCGTGGGCAGGGGAAAATGTGCGAGAAATCAGGAAATGCTTAGAAAGGGACTTAGATTAAGTGGCTTTCTAAAAAGTACTTATTATTCAATAAGTTAGTGTGTATATTGGCGGAGACGGAGGGATTCGAACCCTCGATGCAGGTTTAAGCCCGCATGCTCCCTTAGCAGGGGAGTACCTTCAACCACTCGGCCACGTCTCCGAACCGCCGCGCATTGTAGCGGAATGCGTGGCGGAGCGCCACCTTATGCCGTCTCCTTGTCGAGTTCGAATGCCTGATGCAGCGCGCGTACGGCGAGTTCCAGATATTTGTCTTCGACCACCACCGAGATCTTGATTTCGGAAGTGGAAATCATCTTCAGGTTGATATTTTCCCTGGACAGGGTCTCGAACATCTTGCGTGCAATGCCCACATGCGAGCGCATGCCGACGCCGACGATGGAGACTTTGGCGATCTTGTCGTCGCCGATGACTTCGCGCGCGCCGATGGTCGCCGCGGTGGCCTTGACGATATCCAGGGCCTTGTCAAAATCGTTGCGATGTACGGTGAAGGTGAAGTCGGTGGTATTCGCGTGGCCGACGTTCTGTACGATCATGTCGACGTCGATGTTCGCGTCGGCGACCGGACCGAGGATCTGGTAGGCAATGCCGGGTTGGTCGGGTACGCCGACCACGGTTATCTTGGCTTCGTCGCGGCTGAATGCAATGCCGGAGATGATGGGGTGTTCCATGGTGTCGTTTTCCTCGAAAGTAATGAGGGTGCCGTCGCCTTCATCCTGAAAGCTGGACAGCACGCGGAGTTTGACTTTGAATTTGCCGGCGAATTCGACCGCACGGATCTGCAGCACCTTGGAACCGAGGCTCGCCATTTCGAGCATTTCCTCGAAGGTGACGGTCTTCAGTCGGCGTGCTTCGGGGACGATGCGCGGGTCGGTGGTGTAGACGCCGTCGACGTCGGTGTAGATCTGGCACTCGTCGGCCTTGAGGGCTGCAGCCAGTGCTACGCCGGTGGTGTCGGAACCGCCACGTCCCAGCGTGGTGATGTTGCCGTCGGCATCGACGCCCTGGAAGCCGGCGACCACGATCACATGACCTGAATCCAGATCGCGCCGCATGTTGGTTTCGTCGATGTTGAGAATGCGGGCCTTGGTGTGGGCGTTGTCGGTAAGGATGCGAACCTGGCTACCGGTATAGCTCCTGGCTTTCAGGCCGAGATCTTTCAGTGCCATGGCGAGCAGGGAAATGGTGACCTGTTCGCCGGTGGAGACCAGCATGTCGAGTTCGCGCGGGTCGGGCAGGGCCTGGATGCTTTTCGCCAGTGCGATCAGCCGGTTGGTCTCGCCCGACATGGCGGAGAGCACCACCACGACCTGATGGCCAAGCATTTTGAATTTGGCGACGCGCTCCGCTACCGCACGGATGCGTTCCACATTGGCGACCGAGGTGCCGCCGTATTTTTGTACGATGAGTGCCATTTTAGGGGCTGGAAGTCAGGGGTTAGGTGAAGGCGGGATTTTAATGGATTAGCGCGTGAACAGGGCAATTGACTCCACATGCGCGGTATGCGGGAACATGTTGGCGACGCCGGCGGCTTCGAGCCGGTAACCCTTGACGTGCACCAGCACCTCGGCGTCGCGCGCCAGTGTGGCCGGATCGCACGAGACATAGACGATGCGCTGCGGCGCGCCATGTTCGGTTGCAGTCGCGTCGGGCAGTGATTTGACGACTTCGATGGCGCCGGAACGTGGCGGATCAATCAGCAGCTTGTCGAAATGCCCCATGGCGGCGAATTTCTCGGGCGTCATCCCGAACAGGTTGTCGACCACGAAATGGGCGTTGGGCAGCCGGTTGCGCAGGGCATTCTCGCGGGCGCGATCGACCAGTTCCTGACTGCCCTCGACGCCGAGCACGTCGGCACCGCTGCGGGCGATGGGCAGCGTGAAGTTGCCCAGTCCGCAGAACAGATCGCCGATGCGTTCGCCCGGATGCGGATCCAGCAGACGGATTGCTCGGCTGACCAGCGCGCGGTTGATCGCGATATTGACCTGGGTGAAATCGGTGGGCCGGAACGGCATGACGAGGCCGAATTCAGGCAGGCTGTAGCTGAGTTCGGGCGCGATGTCGGGCCAGAACGGGCGCACGGTGTCGGGGCCTTTGGCCTGCTCCCAGATCTGGATGCGATGGCGATCGGCAAACGCCCGCACCCTGGCGGCATCGTCGTCGTTCCACGGTTCGAGCAGGCGAAACACCAGCACGGTGACGTGCTCGCCGACGGCCACCTCGATCTGCGGGATGCGGGTGGCGTTCGACAGTTCGCCGATCAGTTCGCGCAGCGGCTGGATCAGCGCCGAGACATCGGGTGTGAGGACCTCGCAGCTCGCCATGTCGGTGATGTAACTGGAACGCTTTTCGCGGAAGCCGACGAGTCCGCCGCCTTTCTTGTCGACCCAGCGCGCCGACAGCCGGGCACGCGTGCGGTAGCCCCAGCTCGGGCCATGCAGGGCGGATAGCATTACATCGGGCTTGACCTTGCCGATGCGGGCAAGATTGTCTTCCAGCACGCGCTGCTTGGCGGCGACCTGCGCGCTGGCTTCGAGATGCTGCATCGAGCAGCCGCCGCAGCGGCCAAAATATTTGCAGCGCGGGTCGGTACGCTGCGCGCTGGCCTTATGAATGGCGACGGCGTTGGCCGAGTTGTACTTGGCGTGCTTGCGGTAGACGGCAATTTCCGCACGCTCGCCGGCCAGCGCGCCATCGACGAAGGTCACCTTGCCGTCGAGGCGCGCGATGCCGTGGCCCTCGTGGTCGAGGGAAAGAATGTCGACGACGGGATTCATGCCCAGGCTGCCAGAAACTCTTGCCAGTGCGGTGCAGGATGGGTGGCCACCGTGCTGCGCGCGAGTTCGATTTCGGCGGCGTAGCTCGCTTCGCTCAGGGTGCCGCGCATTTTCTGAAAGCGCAGGTAGACCAGCCAGGTGTTCATCACGTCGGTTTCGCAGTAATGGCGAATGGCGTCTATTTCACCCTGCTGAAAAGCGTCCAGTACTTTCGATCCGTCCATCCCCAGCTTGCCGGGGAAGCCGCATAGCCTGGCCATCTGGTCGAGCGGGGCGTTGGCGCGCGGCTGATACATCGCCAGCACGTCCATCAGGTCGAGATGGCGGGTGTGGTAGCGCCCCAGATAGCTGTTCCACTTGAAGTCCTTGTCGTCGTCGCCCCAGTCCCAGTAGCGCGCCGCGGCCACGCCATGGATCAAGGCACGGTAATGCAGCACCGGCAGATCGAAACCGCCGCCGTTCCACGACACCAGTTGGGGCGTATAGCGTTCGATGCCGTCATAGAAACGCTGGATCAGCTCGGCTTCGCTGCTGTCCGCTTCGCCAAGCGACCAGACCGTGAGCTGGTCGCCGCTTCTGAGCACGCAGGAAATGGCGACGATGCGGTGCAGGTGATGCGGCATGAAATCACTGCCGGTTTTCTGGCGGCGGGCGAGCAGGGCCATTTCGGCAAGCTCGGCCTGCGGCAACGTCGACGCGTCTATGCCGTTGACGGCGGCGAACCCGGCGAGGTCGGGGATTGTTTCAATGTCGAAAACCAGGGTGGGGTGCATGGGGGCGAAGAATAGGAATAGCAAGCAAAAGCCGCCATTCTACGCTGTCAATGCAGGGCGGCGTCGAGTTCGGATGCGGCGATCAGGGCGTCCAGATAGGCCACGGAAATCTGATGCAGCGGAATATCGAGTTGTTGCGCATACGAAGTCAGGGTGTCGACGTCGTTGTTTTCGCAGGCATAGGTCAGTTGCAGCATGGCGCCTTCGGGCGAGGGCTGCGCGCGGAGTGCGCGCGCGCTGGTTTCCGACAGGCCCAGTTTGCGGATCAGCGTGTCCACCGGTAGCGACAACGCATGGGTGGCGGTCGACAACAGGCCGATTTCGAACGCGGCAGCGGCGCTCTCGGCCGGCGCGCCCAGACGGGAGATCTTCCCCATGAACAGCGCCCGTGTCAGCGCGGTGATGGCATAGTGGCGCGAGGTTTCGGTGGGTTGTCTGCCCGCCAGCGCCAGCAGGGCCGCCACGCGACCGGCGCGTTGCGATCCCAGCATGATGAGCGCGTGGGCTGTCGATTCGGCAGGCCGGCTCAAGCCGCCGGCCTGGGAGTTGGCGATGGCCAGCAGACGCGGCGCCAGGTCGGGATTGAGGCGAAAGAACTGCACCAGGGTTTCAACCGATTCGCGCAGGGCAATAGCCAGCAGATCCAGCTGGATGGCCTGTTCGTGGCTGATTTCGGCAGGTTGGGTGTCGCCGGAAAAGAAACTGACTCTGAACCAGGTGTTCTCGGGCCAGCGGATCTGGGCCTGGGCGTGGGCATGCCGCATGCCGCCCACCACCAGGCGCGCAGCGGTGGACGGTGGGGGGTCGTCGGCATGGCAGGCCAGAAAGCGCCAGGCGGGCATGCTGTCATACACGACCGCGTCCCTGGGGTTGAGCGTCGGGCAGAATGTCAGACCTGCATCCTGCAGCGCCAGGGCGCGCGCCAGATGCTGCTCGGTGTCGAGGGCCACGCACCAGATCAGCTGGCGGCGGTTGAGCTGCTGCGGAACCTCGCTGAACAGCATGCCCGTGCTGATGCGAACCAGCAGGGGCAGTTCGCCGGTCAGGTTATCCTGCGCCAGGGAATACAGCCCCGTCAGCAGCATGTCCTCTTCCATTTGCCGGAGTTCGGGCGGGGCATCGTCGGCAGCGGCACGGCCGCGCAGGACCAGTTGATGCGCCACCAGATTGGAGGCGGCATCGAATAGCGGATCAAACGACAGGAAGCGCGCCCGCAATACCTCCTCGCGTACCGGATCGCTGCTCGCTATACCGAGCATCTGCGTCACCACCACGGGCTGTTCGGATTCGCCGGTATTGATGCCGCCGCCGACGATGCGTGATGGAGTGGGGTCGTCTGAAATCATGTCGCTCGCTGCGGGATTTGTAGGGCCATTCTAGCGCGGGAAGCATTTTTCGCGTGCTTGCGTCATCATGCAATCCTGTGGCAAGACCTGAACGAGGATTCCATGTTTAAGAAAACAACACTGCGTAACACGATGGTCGCCGGCCTGCTGCTTGCGTCGCAGGCCGCCTGGAGCGCACCGCGCGATGAGATCGTCAGCACCGCATCCGACCAGTCCGCGTTGGCCGTCACAATCTACAACGACAACCTGGCACTGGTAAAGGATACGCGCCGGGTCAGGCTGGGACGTGACTTCAATCAATTGGCGTGGCGCGAGGTGTCGGCACAGATGCGTCCGGAAACCGCGCAACTGCGCAACCTGTCGAGTCCGGCCGGATTCCGCCTGCAGGAACAGAATTTTGACTTCGACCTGCTGACCCCGCAAAAGCTGCTGGAGAAATATGTCGGACGCGACGTCAGCGTCATTCGAATGTTTCCGGGTACCGACGTGGAAACCCGCGAAACCGCCACCGTGCTGTCGACCAACAACGGCGTGGTGCTCAAGTTTGCCGACGGCCGTATCGAAACCGGCGTGCCGGGGCGACTGGTGTTTCCTGGCGTACCCGATACCCTGCGCGATACGCCCACGCTGGTCATCTCGCTGATTAACGCCTCCGCGGGCACGCAGAATCTGGAATTGTCCTATCTGACCTCGGGTCTGTCATGGCGCGCCGATTATGTGGCCGAACTGAATGCCGACGACGAGCGGATCGACCTGAACGGCTGGGTCACGCTGACCAACCAGAGCGGCGCGGCCTATCCGAATGCCAAACTGCAGCTGGTGGCGGGCGATCTCAATCGCGTACGCGAGGCGCAACCGCTACCGCGCACGACCATGGCGATGGCGGCCAAGATGGCCGACGCCGCCGACATGCAGCAGGAATCGCTGTTTGAATATCATCTCTACACGTTGCAGCGCCCCACCACGCTGGCAGAAAACCAGACCAAGCAGGTGGCGCTGATGTCAGCCAGCCGGGTGCCGGTGAAGAAAGAGTTCCTGCTCGAGGGCGCGAACTACTACTACTCGGGCCAATATGGCGAAATCGGTCAGAAAATCAGGGTGGGTGTGTTCGTCGAGTTCGACAACAAGGGCGAAGGCCTCGGCATTCCCTTGCCCAGGGGCGTGATCCGTGTCTACAAGCGGGACGGGCAGGGCAATGTGCAATTCGTCGGCGAGGATCGCATCGATCACACGCCGAAGAACGAGACCGTGCGCCTGAAACTGGGCGAGGCGTTCGATATCACTGCGGACAGGAAACAGACCGCGTTCGAGAAACTGGCCGGGACAAGCCGTACCAGCCATGTATTCGAATCGGCCTACGAAATCGTGCTGAAAAACGCCAAGCCGGAGGCGATTACCGTCACCGTGCGCGAGCCGATGCCAGGTGACTGGACGATGATTTCCGAGTCGCAGCCGCACATCAAGGTGGCATCCGGCACCGCCGAGTGGAAAGTGAAAGTGCCCGCGGAAGGAAAAACGACACTGACTTATCGCGTGCGCGTCAAGAGTCTGACGCAGTAGGAATCAGGCTTCAAGTACTGAGGCCGCGACGCCGGCGGATGTCGGCGATCAGTCCCTGTGTCGAGGCGTCGTGTTCACCGACCGCGCGCACCGAACTCAGCGCGGCGCGGATCGGCGGCGCCAGCTGCTTGCCGAGCTCGACGCCCCACTGGTCGAAGCTGTTGATCTGCCAGACCACCCCCTGCACGAACACCTTGTGTTCATAGAGTGCGATCAGCATGCCCAGGGTGTGCGGGTCGAGCTTCTGGTAGAGCAGGGTGTTGCTGGGGCGGTTGCCGGGGAAGACCTTATGTGGAGCAAGTGATTTCGCGTCTTTCCGGCTCATGCCCTGCGCGATCAGTTCGGCCTCGATCACGGCGCGCGACTTGCCCTTCAGCAGCGCCTCGGTCTGCGCCAGGCAGTTGGCGAGCAGCCATTCGTGCTGGTCGGCGAGCGGTGTGGCGTTGACCGCCGCCATCAGGAAGTCGGTCGGAATCAGACGCGTACCCTGGTGCACCAGCTCAAAGAACGCGTGCTGGCCGTTGGTGCCGGGTGCACCCCACACGATCGGTCCGGTGTTGTAGTTGACCCGTCGATTCGCGCGGTTGACGTTCTTGCCGTTCGATTCCATATCGAGCTGCTGCAGGAAAGGCACCAGCAGTCGCAGACGCTGGTCGTAGGGAAAGATGCCGTAGGTATCGGTGCCCCAGAAGTTGGCGTACCAGATGCCTAGCATGCCAAGGATCACCGGCATGTTGGCCGCCAGTGGCGCCTCCTTGAAATGCACGTCCATCGCGTGCGCACCGGCCAGCAGCGCCTGGAAGTTGCCCCAGCCGATCTGCAGCGCGATCGACAGGCCGATCGCCGACCACAGCGAATAGCGGCCGCCGACCCAGTCCCAGAAGATGAACATGTTGTCGGGATCGATGCCGAAGGCTTCGACTGCTTGTACATTGGTCGACAGGGCAACGAAATGCCGCGCAATCGCAGCAGGTTCACGCAGCGCAGCGAGCAGCCAGGCCTTGGCCGAATTGGCGTTGGCCAGGGTTTCCAGCGTGGTGAAGGTTTTCGAGGCAACGACGAACAGCGTGGTCTCGGGGTCGAGCGGTTTCAGCGTGCCGGCCAGATGGGCCGGATCGAGGTTGGAAACGAAATGCACCCGCACGCTCTCCAGCGCGTAATGATCGAGCGCGTGGCATACCATGGCCGGTCCCAGATCCGAGCCGCCGATGCCGATGTTCACCACGTCGCGGATGGGTTTGCCGGTGTGGCCGCGCCAGCTACCGTTGTGGATCGATTCGACGAAGTGCTGCATGCGTCGAAGCTCCGTCGCGACTTCGCGCTCGACGTGTACGCCTTCCACCACCAGCGGCGGACGCGCCGGTGCGCGCAGGGCGGTATGCAGCACAGCGCGGTGTTCGGTGAAATTGATGCGTTCGCCGCTGAACATGGCAGCGCGCATGTTGTCCAGACCGGATTCGCGGGCAAGCTGCATCAGCAAGTCCTGGGTGTCGGGCGTGATACGGTTTTTCGAATAGTCGAGCAACAGATTGCCGCAGCGCAGCGAGAGCCGATCGAATCGTGTGGTGTCCTCGCGGAATGCGGCGCGCATGTCGAAACTGCGCATGGTCTTGAAGTGCTGTTCCAGGGCTTTCCAGGCGGGTAGATGTTTAAGCGGTTTCATGGGCGTGCAAAGGAGGGGGCAGAATTCGAAGGTATCATAGGCGCATGGCCCGGATGCCAATTCAGGCAATGGCGCTGCACTTTTTTCAGACGGCGAAGAATGGGACTGCATGACCACCGTAACCCGGAATTCACTTGTATACATTACCTATTCCATTCTTGATTCGCGTGGCATGGTCGTCGAGCAGAGCGATATTCCAGTGGGCTATGTGCAGGGCGCCAACAGCGGCATCCTGCCGGCGATCGAATCGGCGGTGGCCGACCGCAAGATAGGCGACCGTATCGAGATCGCCCTGTTACCTGAACAGGGGTACGGGCTGCGTGACGAGAGCCTGGTGTTCGTGGACGAGATCGAAAACGTGCCGCCGCAATTCCGGCGTGTCGGCGCCGAAGTCATGTTCGAGAACGGATCGGGCGAGACCAAGGTTTTTTACGTCACGGCAATCGAGGATGGCAAGCTCACGCTGGACGGCAATTCCCCGCTGGCCGGGCAGAGCGTGACCTGCCTGGTGAACGTGATGGACATCTGCGAGGCCACGCCGGAGGAAATCCGTCATGGCCGGCCGCTCGACGCGGCCCCGGGTACGGTGCATTGAGGCGACGGTGAGGCGGGAGAGATCGCCCAGGATTTCCGGCCCGGCCGGGCCGGAGGTGCTTTATTGCACGGATATCTTCGAGCAGTAGCGGGGATCGGCTAACGCGCCGTTATTTGCCGTCCTGGCCTGCTCGCCGCACTCCCGCAGAGGGTGATAACTCAAGCCGCTGCTGGCGAGCAATATGCCTTCGTCGCGCAGAGGCGCTCAATGCTACGAGCGGAGCGGGGCGCTCACCGCCAACCGCCGCCCAGCGCCTTGTACAGTGTCACGCGATTGGAGGCATCGAGCAACCGCACGGCGATCAGTTCCTGCTCGGCGAGATAGAGCGTGCGCTGGGCGTCGAGCAGGCCGAGGTAGCTGTCCACCCCGCCCCGGTAACGTGCCTCCGACAGGCGGAAACTCGCCCGGGTGGCCTCGACCAGGCGCCGCCGCGCGTCGACCCGCTCGGCAAGCGTGGTGCGTTCTGCCAGCGCGTCGGCCACTTCGCGGAACGCGCTCTGGATGGCTTTCTCGTATTGCGCCACGTTGATGTCGCGTTGCACCTCGGTCACGTCGAGGCTCGCCTGCAAGCGGCCGGCCTCGAAAATCGGGATGCGGATCTGCGGCATGAAGCTCCAGGTGCCGGATCCGCCGTCAAACAGGCCGCCGAGCGTGCTGCTGGCGGTACCGGCGGCAGCAGTCAGGCTGATGCTGGGGAAGAAGGCCGCGCGTGCGGCGCCGATGCTGGCATTGGCTGCGCGCAACGCACGTTCGGCCTGCAGGATATCGGGGCGTCGGGCGAGCACATCGGAAGGGACGCCGGCCGGCAATTCAGCCACCGCGCTGACGCTGCCGGTGAGCGTGGCGGGCAGCAGCTCGGCGGGCACCGGGGCGCCAGCGACGAGTGCGAGCGCGTTCTCGTCCTGCGCGACAAAGGTGCGGTAACGCGCAGCGTCGGCACGGGCGCTTTCCAGCAGCGTCTGCGACTGGTGCAGATCGAGCGCCGAGACCGCGCCGGCTTCGAAACTGCGGCGGATCAGATCGTAGGATTTCTGCCGAGTTTCATAGGTGCTGCGCGCCAGCGCCTGGCGCTCGCGGTCGGCAGCGAGGATCAGCCAGGCGTTGGCAACTTCCGCCACCAGGCTGATCTGCGCGCTGCGGCGCGCTTCCTCGGTGCCGAGGTAAAGCTCCAGCGCCTGCGCATTGAGGCTGCGAATGCGGCCGAAGAAATCCAGTTCGTAGGCAGCAAAGCCTATCGTGGCGCTGTACTGGCGGGTGACGTCGGCCTCGCCGCCGGATGTCAGATCACCCGGCAGGCGCTGTGCGGTCTGGCTGCCGGTTGCGCCGATCGCGGGGAACAGGTCGGCGCGCTGGATGCGGTATTGCGCGCGCGCCTTCTCGATGTTGAGCGCGGCAACCCGCAGATCGCGGTTGTTGGTCAGCGCCAGCGCGATCACCTCACGCAGACGGGCATCGGCGAAGTAATCGCGCCAGGCAATGGTGTCGGCCGCCGGGGTTGTCGCAGCAGCCTGCGTTGCGTCAGGAAAGCTTGCCGGTACAGGCGCTGCCGGGCGCTGGTAATCCGGGATCAGGCTGCAGGCGCTCGCCAGGGTGGCGGCGAGGGCCACGGTTAGGGTGCGTAACGGGAACATCATTCGGCCTCCTGCGCGGCGGCAGCAGGGGCGGCGTCTGCCGCCTGCGGCTTGCCCTTGAATATCCGCTTGATCACCACATAGAACAGCGGGATGAAGAAGAGACCGAGCAGGGTGCCGGCGATGGTGCCGCCGAGCACCCCGGTTCCGACGGCGTTCTGGGCGCCCGAACCGGCGCCGCTGGCGATCGCCAGCGGCAGCACGCCGAAGCCGAACGCGAGCGAGGTCATCAGGATCGGGCGCAGGCGCATGCGCACGGCCTCGAGGGTCGCGGGGATCAGGTCACGGCCCTCCCTCTCCATCTGCTCCTTGGCGAATTCGACGATCAGGATCGCGTTCTTCGACGACAGGCCGATGGTGGCGAGCAGCGCAACCTGGAAGTACACGTCGTTCGACAGCCCGCGTCCACTGGCCGCCAGGAGCGCACCAAACACGCCGAGCGGCACCACGAGGATGACCGCGAACGGCACCGACCAGCTCTCGTACAACGCGGCGAGACACAGGAACACCACCAGCAGCGACAGCGCGTAGAGCGCCGGTGCCTGCGAGCCGCTGCGCCGCTCCTCGAACGAGGTGCCGGTCCATTCGTAGCCGATGCCGGGCGGCAGCTTGGCGATGATCTCCTCGACCGCGGCCATGGCATCGCCCGACGACAGGCCCGGCGCCGCCTGGCCGAGCAACTCCACCGAAGGCTGGCCGTTGTAGCGTTCCAGGCGCGGCGAGCCGTATACCCAGTGCGCGGTCGTGAACGCCGACAGCGGCACCATCTCGCCTTGCCTGTTGCGCACGTACCACCTGGCGAGATCCTCCGGCTTCATGCGCGCGTCGGCATCGGCCTGCAGATACACCTTCTTGATGCGGCCACGGTCGATGAAGTCGTTGACGTAGGTGCCGCCCCAGGCGGTGGCGAGGGTGTTGTTGATGTTGGCGACCGAGACGCCAAGCGCCCCGGCTTTCGCATGGTCGATGTCGAGCTGGTACTCGGCGACATCGTCCTGGCCGTTCGGACGCACGCCGACCAGGCGCGTGTCCTGCGCGGCCATGCCGAGGAACTGGTTGCGCGCCGCGATCAGGGCATCGTGGCCGAGGCCGGCGCGGTCCTGCAGCTGCACGTTGAAGCCGCTCGAGGTGCCGAGTTCGAGCACTGCCGGCGGCACGAAGGCAAACACCATCGCCTCCTTGATCTGCGAGAATGCGCCCATGGCGCGCCCGGCGATCGATTTAACGTCCTGTCCGGGTTCGCTGCGCTCGTCCCAGGGTTCGAGATTGACGAATCCGATACCCATGTTCTGGCCCTGGCCGGCGAAGCTGAAACCGGCGGCTGCGAAGACCGAGCGCACGTTGCCCTTCTCGTTCTCCAGATACTGATGCTCGACCTTTTTCAGCACCTCGACGGTACGTTCCTGGGTCGCGCCCGCCGGCAGGATGATCTGAGTGAACATCACGCCCTGGTCCTCTTCGGGAAGGAAGGACGTCGGCATGTGAAAGAACAGCAGCGCCAGCACGCCGACGATGGCGACATAGATCGCCAGGAAGCGCACGCTACGCGCGAGGATCTTGCCCACCGCCGACTCGTAGCGATCGGTATTGCGGTTGAACACGCCGTTGAACCAGTGGAAGAAACCGCCGAACCAGCCACCCTCGCCGTGTTCGTGGCCCTTCTCGACCGGCTTCAGCATGGTCGCGCACAGTGCCGGCGTGAACACGATCGCCACCAGCACCGACAGCGCCATCGCGGAGACGATGGTGATCGAGAACTGGCGGTAGATCACCCCGGTCGAGCCGCCGAAGAAGGCCATCGGCACGAACACCGCCGACAGCACCAGGCCGATGCCGACCAGCGCCCCGGTGATCTGCCCCATCGACTTCCTGGTCGCTTCCTTGGGCGACAACCCTTCCTCGCTCATGATGCGTTCGACGTTCTCCACCACCACGATGGCGTCGTCGACCAGCAGACCGATGGCGAGCACCAGGCCGAACATGGTGAGCGTATTGATCGAGAAGCCGAACGCCGCCATCATTCCGAAGGTACCGAGCAGCACGACCGGGACGGCGATCGTCGGGATGATCGTGGCACGGAAATTCTGCAGGAACAGGTACATCACCAGGAAGACCAGGATGACCGCCTCGACCAGCGTCTCCACCACGTTCATGATGGAGATTTCGACGAACGGCGTGGTGTCGTAGGGCACCACCACTTCCAGCCCCGGCGGGAAGTAGGCCTTCATCTGCTCGACCTTCGCCTTCACCGCTGCCGCGGTGTCGAGCGCGTTGGCGCCGGCGGCGAGCTTGATGCCGATGCCCGAGGCGGGCTGGCCGTTGAAGCGCCCGACGATGCCGTAGTTCTCGGCGCCGATCTCGATGCGGGCGACGTCCTTCAGCCGGACCTCGCCGCCCTGCGCCGAGCTGCGCAGCAGGATCTGCTCGAACTCCTCCACCGTCTGCAGGCGGCTCTGCGCGGTGATCGACGCAGTGAAGCCCTGGCCTTTCACCGCCGGCGTGCCGCCGAGCTGGCCGGCCGAGACCTGATTGTTCTGCTCACGGATCGCGCCCTCGACGTCGCTCGGGATGAGGCGGTACTTGTTCAGCTTGGCCGGGTCGACCCAGATGCGCATCGCGTACTGGCTGCCGAACACCTGCACCTCGCCGACGCCGGTGACGCGCGACAAGGGTTCCTGCACGGTCGAGTTGAGGAAATCGGAGAGATCGGTGCGGCTCATGCTGCCGTCGCTGGAGACGAAGCCGACGATCAGCAGGAAGTTGCGCGTCGACTTCACCACCTGCACGCCCTGCTGCTGCACCGCCAGCGGCAAGAGCGGCAGCGCGAGCTGCAGCTTGTTCTGCGTCTGTACCTGCGCGATGTCGGGGTCGGTGCCGGCGTCGAAGGTGAGCGTCACCGTAGCGCGTCCGTAGGAGTCGGACTGCGAGCTCATGTAGAGCAGGTTGTCCAGCCCGGTCAGCTTCTGCTCGATGACCTGGGTGACGGAGTCCTCGACCGTCTTCGCCGAGGCGCCGGGATAGCTGGCGTTGATCGCGACGGTGGGCGGCGCGATGGCCGGGTACTGCGATACCGGCAGCGTCAGGATCGACAGGCCGCCGGCGAGCATGATGACAATAGCGATGACCCACGCAAAGATGGGCCGGTCGATGAAGAAGCGGGCCATGGCGGTCTACCTCACTTCTTTGCGGCAGGGGCGGCCGGCGCGACGGGCGCGGATGCGGCAGTCGGTGCCGGCGCAGCACCGGCTTCCTGGGCCTGCACCGGTGCGCCCGGCTTCACTTTCTGCAAGCCCTCGACGATGACGCGGTCGCCGGCGGCCAGGCCCCCGGTCACCACCCATTTGTCGCCGACCGACTGCTCCGCCTTGACGCTGCGCGCCTCGACCCTGGCCTCGCCGTTCACCACCATCACCTGCGCCTCGCCGCGCGGCGTGCGGCTGACTGCCGCGTGCGGCACCAGCACGGCATCGCGGTTCATGCCCTGTGTCAGCCGCGCGCGCACGTACATGCCGGGCAACAGTTCGCCCCTGGGATTGGGGAACACCGCGCGCAGCGTCACGCTGCCGGTGGCCTGGTCGACCGTCACTTCCGAGAACGCCAGCCTGCCTTCGGCGCCGTAGAGGCTGCCGTCTTCAAGCACAAGTTTTACCGGCACCGTGTTGCCCGCTGCGCGCTGCAGCTTGCCGGAATCGAGGTTGCGTTTCAGTCCCAGCAGTTCGGTGCTGGACTGTGTCAGATCGACATAGATGGGATCGAGTTGCTGTACGGTGGCGAGTGCCGCAGCCTGGTTCGCGGTGACCAACGCGCCCGCGGTCACCGTCGAGCGCCCGATGCGGCCCGCGATGGGCGACGTGACGCGGGTGAAATCGAGATCGACGCGCGCCTTGTCGAGCGCCGCCTTCGCCGCGCCGACTTCGGCTTGCGCCTGTTTCTGTGCGGCCTGCGCGTCGTCGTTGGCCTGGGCGCTCACGGCCTCGATCTTCACCAGTTCGGCGTAGCGGCCGGCTTTCAGCCGCGCCACCTCCAGATTCGCCTCGGCCCGTGCCAGATTGGCCCGGGCGCTGTCGTAGGCCGCCTGATACGTTGCCGGATCGATCCGGTACAGCACTTGGCCCGCCTTGACATCGCTGCCCTCCTTGAACAGGCGCTGCTTGACGATGCCGCTCACCTGCGGCCGCAATTCGGCCACCAGGTAAGGTGACGTGCGTCCGGGCAGTTCGGCCGTCACCGGCACCGATTCGGTCTGCACCGTCACCACCGTCACGGCAGGGGATGCGGCGCCGGGAGCCGCACCGGGTTCCGTTTTGCCGCCGCAGGCGGTGAGCAAGAAGGCGCTCAGCAGCACGAGGCCGACCGGCTTGAGCATGGACAATCCTTGTTGGCGGGGGCTGAGGGCGGGCTCGGGATGGATAATCATCGGTCTTGGCCTTGTTGGGCGTTGGGCAGGGTAGCGTCTAGTTGTGTTGCGGGGCTTGAAGCAGGGTGGCAAAACGGTGTATCTGGTATCTGTATGGTCACTGGTATTGAGAGCCGCTTCAAGCGGTAAAGCATATTGCATAATTATTTATCTAGCAAGATAATTAACTGCATTATCGTTCCATGAACAAGCCCCCCGACATGGTCGACAGAATCGCCAATCCCCTCGATATGCATCGCCAGCACTGGCCCGAATCCTACGATGCACAGATGCTGCCATTGGTGCTCGCGCTTACGCAGGCCTACACGGCACAACATTCCCGCGCGACCAGGATCATGGCCGCCAACGGCTTGAGCCCGGCTGAATTCGATGTGCTGGCCAGTCTGCGCCGCACCCCGCCGCCTCATGCGCTGACGCCGTCGGATATTCAACGCGCAGTGTTGATCACCTCCGGCGGGCTGACCAAGGTGTTGCGGCAACTGGAAGCACGGGGCCTGGTCACCCGCTCAATGCAGCATGCCGACCGCCGCGTCAAGCCCGTTGCGCTTACCGCTCCGGCGATGCCCGTTCTGGAGAAGGCAATGTCGGAACTGCATGCGGTGATAGGCGACTGGATGCGCCGGTCATTGACGGACGCCGAGATCCGCCGACTGACCTCGCTTCTCACGAAGCTGGTGAATACGGCCGCCCCGGATTAGCGAACGGCCGGGATTTTGCCGAACCGGTTCCCGGTCATGTTCCTGGCAACCCTCCCTGATGTGCCGACGTAAAAAAAGCCGGGAATATCGCCCGGCTTTCTGGTACGGTGGCGAGCTTACTTGGCGGGACAGGCCTTGTCGCCGGGGATTTTGCCCGGCAGACGCAGGAAGGTCTCGAACGGTCCCATCACGGTCATTGCTTCCACTTTCGGGCCGGCAAACTTGAGGCGGCCAAACATCATGGCTTTCATCGGACCGTATTCACCCGCACCCATTTCGTCCCAGCGCTGCGTGGTGGCGTGCATGGTGTAGTCGACTGCGTAGTCCATCTTGGCGTTTTGCACGGCGCCGCCATAGACGCAGATGGCCTTGCCGTCCTTGGGAACGATCTTCATCTCGGTTTGCGTGGCTTCGCCGCAGTCGGTGCGATACAGATGAATGATCTTGTAGCCGCGGTTGGCGTCGTTCTTGATCCATTTCTCGGCCAGGCCATTCGTCAGGGTGGCATCCTTGTTCCAGGCATCACAAGCCTCAGCGGTCCATTCGGCGGACATCATGGGGGGTGCGGCGTGAGCTGCGGTGGCGAATACGGCCAGGGCGGCCAGCGCAATCGTCGTGTATTTCATGGGTACCTCCTCCTTTTGCATATTGGGTTACAGCTAGTATTAAGTTACAGCTTGTTTTTACGAAGAAACATTCTCCGAAACTGCACGGTAAACATCGCGTGCAGGCTTGTCAATGAGGGAATGCCTTTTTATAGGGCCATCAAGCCGGGTCGGGCAGGGTAGCAGCCCGGACATGCGGCAAGCGCTGGCATGTCCGTGGCCGGAACGGGTTTGCCAGCCTGTCGGGGACCTGTTTAAGGAGCAGGAACGAGACTTTGCTCTACGAGCTGGATACGCCGGTCGAGCCGAGCCTGTTCGTCGACATTGCCTTGGGCAACAGCCTGTTTCTGCTGAAGTTTCAGGAAAGTCAGCAGGGGCTGGCGCCAGCCTTGGGCGGAAGCGGTTTCGCTGGCGATCGCCAGCGTGCTGGCATCGGCTTCCTTGCGCATGACCAGCAGGCTGGCGTCTAGCAGGCGTGCCAGCGGGTCGGTGACCGTGGCGAGTGTTTCAGGCCGCTTGTCGGCGGGTGCACGCAGCAGGTCCTGATGCTGGCGCGGCAGCAGGGACGGGTCGAGGTCTTGCCAGCGCAGGGTGATAAATCGGTAGTAGGCCTGGTCTGTCGCATTCGGCGCGATACGGGCGAGATCGGCGTAGCCGGCGCAGGCGTCGTCGATCAGCATGGCGCGGCGGGTGGCGCAACGCACCAGCCACAGATGAGCGGTCTCACTGACTCGGCCTGCGCCGCCGGTGGCGGCAACCGCCTGCTGAAAGTAGCGCTCAGCCAGGGCGTTATCGCCCAGCAGCGCATGTTTTTGATAGCGTACGATCAGGTCCGACGCATCGACTTTCCAGTCCGGCGGCGGTGGACCGCCGCTGCCGCAGCCGACCAGCGTGAGCAGACTGGCGAGGATGAGCCGTTTTTTCATGGCAGTTTCACCTCGGGCTCGCGCGCGAACGGCCATTTCTTGTTGATCTCGTTGATCAGATCGTTGGCCTTGCGCACGGCATCGTCGATCTCGGCGCGTAATTGGGCGATATTCTGCGTGCCGTCCTTGAGGTTGGCGGAAATCTCCACGGTATTGGCCATCACGGCGTCGGCCTTCTTCAGGCTGGACTGTGCGTCGTTCAGCATCAGCCGGACCTGCGCCAGCGATTCCCGCGTCTGTGCGGCGACGCCTTGATCGGCAAACAGCCACTGATCGGTCTTCACGGCCATGGCGTCAAGCCTGGTGATGAGGGCGCGCGTCTTGTCGAGCGAATCGGTGACCGCCCGTGCCTTGTCCGGGCTGCCGAGCACGCCTTCGAGCATGCCGTACTCGCCGGTCATGCGTCCGGTCACCGTCTTGACGTTGGCCAGCGTCGCGTTGATCTCGCCATCCTTGCGCGTGAGGTACTCGACGTTGGCGAGGATGGCCTTGACCCGTTCGACCAGCGCCGGAATTTCCTTGCTGATGTCGGACGTGAGCAGCAGCATGGTGGCGTTGTCGGGCAGCGCCGGGGCGCTGAGGTCGGGCGAATCGACCCGGATCCGGGCGCCGCCGACGATGGGCTTGTCGAGCGTGAAGCTGCTGGTTTCCTTCAGCCATCTGGCATTGCGGCCGAGGAATTCGGTATGGATGATGATGCCGCCGTTTTCGTTTAGGCCGAGCGTGGTGACGCGGCCGATCTCGATGCCGGAAAACACCACCGGCACGCCGGGCGCGACGCCGTCGGCGCTGGCCGCGGCCAGTTGCAGATGGAAGGTCTTGTCAAAAAAACCACGCGCATGCAGCAGGTAGACAACAAACACCCCGGCCAGCAGCAACGATTCAATGGCAAACAGCCCGACCTTGAAATGCAGTTTGTTCATGCTTGATAAAGTGTCTGGTTCCAGCTGAAGTCGAAAATTTCCCAGGTGCCGGTCATCTCCGGCTGTGCCGCCAGTTGCCGGATAAAGGCTGGATAGGGCACATCGTAAAGCATGGCGCCGGGACGGTCGATGACCAGTCGCGGGCGCTTGAGGATGAGTGCGCGTGCCAGTTTGGTGACGAAACGCTGCGCGGGTGTCATGTCGGAATCGCGCAGCGTGGCAATGTCTGCATAGTCCAGCTGGGCGAGCATGGCCTGCGCCAGCCGGCCCGATTCGGCCGCGCTGTAGTGACGCTGGTAGAGCGGAATCAACGCAATGTTGTCGAGTGCCGACAGGTTGGCCCGCAGCGGCAGGTCGAGCGCTACGCGCGCCACCTCGTCCGGCAGGCCAGCGACCGCCGTCATCAGGCTGACACGGTCGTCGAACGGAGTCAGATGTATTTGAGCGCTAATGACACCACCTCGATCGCCACGATGGCAAAGAACACCCGCATCATGCCGCGCAATACGGAAACCGGCACCATGAAGAGCTTTTTGGGCGTTTCGAGCCCGGCGGTGACCGGGATCAGCGTGACCGCCAGCCCGAACAGCGCACATTTGGCGAGCAGGCCCACCATGATCCTGAAATCGAAGATTTTTGCGATGGTCCGGGTATACGGCTCAAAGCCGGCCAGGTTGATGCCGTAGATGGCGAGATAACCCATCAGCAGGGCGAGCAGGCCGGCCAGCCCCGCCAGCGTGACGACCGACACGACCCCGCCGATCAGGCGCGGCAGGAACTCGAACTGCATCGGCGGAACCTTGCAATGTTCCAGCGCATCCAATTCGTTATTGACCTGCATCAGCGCGACTTCGGTGTTGATGGCGCTGCCCGAACGCAGGGCGACGAACAGCGCCGTCAGGAACGGCAGCAGTTCCAGCACCAGTACGCGGATGGTCATTTCGCTGGCGAATTCGGTGAGGCCGAAATCGCGCGCGGTGGTCAGGATGATGGTGATGATGAGCCACGAGATCACCAGCGCGTAGCCGAGGAAGACATGCAGGATCTGCACCGCGGTGAAGTAGATCTGCTTCACCACGACATCGAAGGTGGCGCGGTTCCAGGTGGCGGGCTCCAGCAGCAGCAGGCTGGCGCGGCCCAGAAAGACGAACATGCCGTAGCCGACGGTGAACCAGCCGACGACCTTGGCGCCGAGCGATTCGATGGAGGCTGCGAGAAAATTCATCGCGGCATCTTAACGCCATTGCCGGCGCTTGCACCATCGGATGGCAGGCCCTACAGTTCTGCAGTCAGACGGAGAAGACACATGATGAAGACATTATTGATTCCAGCGAGCATGGCGCTGTGCATGATGGCCGCGTCGGCATGGGCCGCGCCAGGTACGGTCTTGCGCAATGACAAGCTCTATAGCCAGCCAAGCGCATCGTCCAAAGTGGCGGCGAATCTATCCAAGGGCGCCAGCGTCAATATCCTCGCCAAGCAGGGCGGCTGGCTGCGCGTGAGCTCGGGCAAGTCGACCGGCTGGATCCGGCTGCTGTCGGTGCGGGCCGGAGCCGGGGGCCTGGGCGGTGCCGGGCTGGGCGATGTGGTCGGCGCAGCCACCACCCGGTCTGACCCCAGCCGCGTGGTGGCCGTGGCGGGCCTGCGCGGCCTGAACGAAGAAGACCTGAAACAGGCCAAATTCAATGGTGATGAACTGGTGCGGATGAATGCCTGGCAGGCAACCCCCGCGCAGGCCCGCAGCTTCGCAGCCCAGTCGGGACTGAAGACGACCAAGGTGGCGGCGCTGCCGGCGCCGCAATCCGCCAAGACTTCGTCACCGTGGGAGGCCAACTGATGAAATTCAAATTGATGGTTCTGGCCGTTGCGCTGGTGTCGTTTAGCGGCGTGGCGTCGGGGCTGGATTTCGGCAAATTGCTCGAAGAGCGTATCCATCAGGAACTGAACAAGGACAAGAAAGCGCAGCCAGCGCCGACCTCGCCTGCACCTGATGCCGCGAAAAGCTCGGCTGCGCCGACGCCGCCGGTCAAGCAGAAAATCGATGCGCGGCAACTGGGTTTTGCGCTGTTCGGCGATTACTCGCCCGAAGAGGAGACGCGCATCGGTCGGCAGATCGCGGGCGACCTGCTGGGTGCGGTGCCGCTGGTGCGCGACGACAAGCTCCAGCGCTACGTCAACCTGGTCGGCAACTGGGTGGCGTTACAGAGTGGACGCAATGACGTCACCTGGCATTTCGGCGTGCTCGATACCGAGGATATCAACGCATTCGCCGCGCCCGGCGGTTACATCTTTGTCACCAAGGGTCTGTATAAGCGCCTGAACAACGAAGCCGAACTGGCAGGCGTGCTGGCGCATGAAATTGCGCACGTCACCATGAAGCACCATCTCAAGGTGCTCAAGCAGTCGAGCCTGATTGGCACGCTGGGCCAGGCAGTCGGCAACAAGGCGAAAGACAGCGATCAGGTGGTGCAGAATCTGATCGGCAACGGCGCGGAAATCATGGCGCGCGGACTCGACAAGACTGCCGAATTCGAGGCGGATCGCGTCGGCATCGTGTTTGCCGCGCGCGCCGGCTACGATCCCTGGGGTCTGCCAGAAGTCTTGCAGGATATGGCCAGCCTGCCCGCCAAGGATGAGCGGACCAGCCTGCTGTACAAGACTCACCCGCATCCGGCCGATCGCCTGGCCGAGCTGGGTGAGGCGGTCGATGGCCGCTTCGATGCCATACAGGGCAAGGACCTGCCCGGCCGCTTCTATCGTATTCGGTGAAACGTGTTTCACTCCGGCTGGCGCAGGCGGGACTGTCTGCGCTGTTCGTCCTGCTGATCGCGGTGCATGTTGCCGGGCTGATCCCTATCGCGCCCATGCAGCGTGCCGAGTCCTGGCTGTATGACGTCTGGCTGAAACGCACCGCGCCGACAGGAATGGACGATCGCGTGGCCATCCTCGATATTGACGAAGCCAGCCTGAAGAGCGTTGGGCGCTGGCCATGGAGCCGCGACAAAATGACCGCGCTGGTCGAACAACTGTTTGACCATTATGGCGTCGCAGCGGTGGGCTTCGACGTGGTGTTTGCCGAGCCGGATACGAGCTCGGGCCTCGACACGCTTGAGCAGTTGGCGCAACACGATCTCGCAGACAATCGCGCGTTTCGTTCCGCCCTCCAGAATCTCGCCCCTCAACTTGATTACGATGCGCGCTTTGCCAAGGGACTTACGGAGCGTCCGGTTTCGCTGGGGTATTACTTCATTCCCGCCGGCTACGGCGACGCCCGGACCGGTCTGTTGCCGCCACCGTCCTTGCCTGCCGCAGCATTCGACCCGCTGCATCCGGGCATGCCGTCGCCTACGGGTTATGGTGCGAATCTGGCTGTATTCCAGAACGCGGCGCAAGGAGCAGGATTTTTCAATATGCGAGGCGATGCCGATGGCACGGCGCGCCAGATGAGTCTGGTCA
This sequence comes from uncultured Thiobacillus sp., assembly GCA_964452995.1. Taxonomy (GTDB): domain Bacteria; phylum Pseudomonadota; class Gammaproteobacteria; order Burkholderiales; family Thiobacillaceae; genus Thiobacillus. The sequence continues at coordinate 11,406 of CAYVOR010000019.1, read as the reverse complement.
CGCCGTTCGGTCAAGGCTATTACCTGGCGCTGGCGGCTTCCACGCTGCGAGTGGCGTTTGGCGGTGATCCCGTAGAGGCCGGCGTCGCGCAGCGCAGCCTGCTCGGCAGGCAATACCGTACTCCGTGGCTTGAGGTAGGCGGCATCCGCGTGCCCCTGAGCGCGGACGGCACGGTGTATGTGCCGTATCACGCTGGCTCGCCGTTCCCCTATATTTCGGCGGCGCAGGTGCTGGCGGGCAAGGTGGCGCCGGCGCAGCTGGAAAACCGCATCGTGCTGGTGGGCTCGACCGCACCGGGACTGAGCGACCTGCGCGTGACGCCGTTTTCCAATGCGTTTCCCGGCGTTGAGATTCATGCCCACCTGATTGCCGGCATGCTCGACGGCAACACCCGCGCCACGCCGCCGTGGGCGGATGACGCGCGGCTGATTGCCGTGCTGCTGCTGGGTGCCTTGCTGACGATGGTGCTGTTGCGCTTCGGGCCGGCCATCGGGCTGGCTGCCAGTGTTGCATTGCTGGCATTGCTGCTGGCCGCCTATGGCGCAGCGTGGTCGCGCTTCATGGTGGTGCCGATGGCGGCGCCGATGCTGACGGTGTTCGGCCTGTATGCGCTCAACACCGCCTACGGTTTTTTTGCCGCGACGCGCAGCAAGCGCCAGATCACCCGGCTGTTCGGCCAGTATGTACCGCCCGAACTGGCCGACGAGATGAGTCAGGATCCCGCGCATTACACGATGGAAGGCCAGTCGCGCGAGATGACGGTGCTGTTCTCCGATATCCGCGGCTTCACCAACTTTTCGGAAAAGCTGCCGCCGACCGAGCTCGCCGACGTGCTCAACGCCTATCTGTCGACCATGACGCGCATCGTGCAGCAGAATCGCGGCACCATCGATAAATACATCGGCGACGCCATCATGGCGTTCTGGAACGCGCCGGTCGATCTGGCGGACCACGCCAGCCGCGCGGTGCAGACCGCGCTCGACATGCAGGCCGCGCTGACGCAACTGAACGAGGAATTCGCCGCGCGTGGCTGGCCCGAGGTGAAGATCGGCGTCGGCGTCAACAGCGGGCGCATGAGCGTCGGCAACATGGGCTCGGAATTCCGCATGGCCTATACCGTGATGGGCGACGCCGTGAACCTCGGCTCGCGTCTCGAAGGCATCACCAAACAGTATGGTGTCGGCATTCTGGCCACGCAGACGACGATGGAGGCCGATCCGGATCACGTCTTCATGAAAGTCGACGACGTGCGCGTCAAGGGCAAGCAAACGCCGGTGGCGATCTACGAGCCGCTGGGCGGCAGGACCGGCCTGGACGAATCGGCACGCCAGGCGGCCGCCGATTTCGAGCTTGCATTCGCGCGCTACCAGGCCCAGGACTGGGACGCTGCCGAATCGGCACTGCGCGCACTCAATGCCCGCACGCCGCGTCCGCTATACGATATCTATCTCGAACGCGTCGCACATTTCCGCGAAACACCGCCGCCTGCCGACTGGGACGGCGTATTCGTCTACACGACAAAGTGACCATGAAACTTACCGTATTGGGCTGCAGCGGCGGCATCGGCAGCGGGCGCCACACCACCTGCCTCAAGATCGACGACGACGTATTGATCGATGCCGGCAGCGGCCTCACCACTCTAGATTTCGAACAGCTACAGGCGATCGATCACGTATTCATCACCCATGCGCATCTCGATCACGTGCTGGGATTGCCGCTGCTGCTCGACAGCGTCGGCGACCTGCGCGACAGTCCGGTGACGGTGCACGCATTGCCCGAGGTACTGGATGTGCTGTCCACCCATCTGTTCAACTGGAAGTTGTGGCCGGATTTCCGCACGATCCCGAGCACGGAGGCGCCATGGCTGCGCTTCGAGCCGCTTGGATTGGGTGAAGCGTTCACGCTGAAAGGACGGACGTTTCGCCCGTTGCCGGCCAATCACGTGGTGCCGGCGTGCGGCATGCACATCGCCACGCGTACCGGCAGCCTGGCATTCAGCGGCGACACCACTCACAGCGATGCCTTCGTCGCCGCGCTCAACGCCATCCCCGACCTGCGTCATCTCATCATCGAAACCTCATTCGAGAACGCGCTGGTCGAGATCGCCAGAAAATCGAAACATCACTGGCCGGATTCGCTGGCGGCGGAACTGAAGGCGCTCAGCGTCGCGCCCGAGGTCTGGATCACCCACCTGAAGCCGGGCAACGAGGCGGCGATCATGAACGAACTGCGAGCCGCCGCACCTGACTGGGGCGTCGAGGCGCTGCGGCAGGGGCAGGTGATCGAACTGTAGCGTGCGATGTATCCGGCTCAGGGTGCGAAGCTTGCCAGCTCTGCTTCAAATTCAGTCGCGCTCAGCTCGTCATATCTCTCCCGGCTGAACAGGGTCACGGCGCCGGCCATTTCGCTCCAGCCGTAGCCACGGCAAGAATTAGGCAGCTTGTCGCTGTCCTGTGGCACGCGTGCGACGAGATGCAGACAGTTCCTGCTGTAGATGAGGTTGTAGGGAAGATTGTGCTGGTGCAGTTGATCGATCTCCAACCAGGCGCTTTCCGCGTTTCTGAAACGACGACAGGGCAATGGGTAGGGTTCGGTGCCGCCATTGTGCGAAAAACATGCATCCTGTATTGGCAGCGGCGTTGCCAGCACGAAGCTCTGGAAATGCAGGTGGTTGACCGACGCGCCGGCGCCGGTGCTGTTGTAGCCGAGGCACAGGCCGGGCACGCTGGATTGCGCACAGACGTCCCAGGCCCAGCCGTGCAGTGCCGGTGTGAGATATTGCGGCGCCTGGCGCAAGGGCTCGGGCACCAGCAGGCCGTGCAGACGGGCGAAAGGGAATTTGTTGTACAGCAGGCGCGCCGGTTTGCCGGCAAGTTCGCCCTCCCAGAAAATTTCCCTGGCGAGAAACGGTTTGTTGAAATGGAAGCCGGCCGCATCGAAAGGGCGCAGCAGACTGTCGAATGTCATTGCGCTGGTGCGCGGCGGACGCAGCGCGCGGATGGGATTGAAGAACAGCATCCATAGCCCGGCATGGCGGTGTTCCATCGCGTTCAGATGATCGAAACCAATGGCGAGAAGCTTGAGAAAGACCTGCACGTCGTCGTCCGGTTCGGTGAGCGTCTGGCCGTTCCGTAGCCTGTCCGTGAGCGTGACGGCGAGTTCGGCATGCCTGATCGACAGCGCCGGCGAGAGCTGTGCCCACAGCTTCGGGTCGTAGGCGGCGTTGGCCAGTACCAGAATGGTGACCCCCAATCCGGGATGATTTTCCAGGATCGCGGCCAGCCCGTCGGAAAAGCCCTGTTCCAGCGAGGCGGTGGATGCAAATGGGTGGGAAAGCGTGGACATGGGGCGCCTGGATCGGGGAATCAAACACAAGGCTTGAGATTTTACGCGCTGTCGTTCCGCAAGCTGGCGGCATGGAAAGGCTTGTTTTAGGAGCAGAACACGTTCGGGTGCAATACGAAGGGCGAAGCACGCACTATCCAGGAACGTGGTACGGAGCCGGGTTGTCGCGACCACGGTAGACAGGCTGAAAAAAAAGCCGCGGTCTTGCGACGGCGGCTGGGTGCTGCGGTGGGTGAGGCGAGCGGTCAGGTGAAGGAGTCTGCGACGATGCTCGTGTGCCAGCCCTGCGCGTAGCCGGCTTCCTGGCTGCGCTGCTGGGCGCTCGCGTCGGCTGGGCTGACGCCACCCGAACCCTTGATCCCCTGAAGCCGGCCGTCTTCGCCCAGACGATACACGCCGGCGACGCTGATGCCGTAATTGGGGCCAACCAGGCTGTAGCAGGTGTTGACGTGAGAGGGTATCGGTGGCGCCACGCCGCGGAACAGTGAGACGATGGCAGCGGCGGTCATCTTGCCGATGTTGTTCGCACTGTGTCCGGACTTGGGCAAGGCGCCAGCAATGGACGAATCGCCGATGATATGGATGTTCGGCACCCGCGTTGATTCGAAGGTGGTCTGATTGACCGGGCACCATCCGGAATCATCGGTGAGTCCCGATGCAACCGCGATTTTCGGTGCGCGCTGCGCAGGGATGATGTTGACGACGCTACCTTTGTGAACGTCGCCGTCTGCGGTGTGCACGGTCTGAGTCTTGGGATCGACGCGCGCGACCTTGCCGCCGCTGATTGCCGGCACCCACTCGATCATGTCGGGATAAAGCTGCTCCCAGGCCTGGGTGAACAGGGCCTGCTTGGAGAAATTGTCCTTGGCGTCGAGGATCAGAATCTTCGATTTCGGTTTGTGGGCCTTCAGGTAGTGCGCGACCATGCTGGCACGTTCGGGCGGTCCCGGCGGGCAGCGGAAAGGCATGGGTGGCGCAGCCATGATGAAGGTGCCGCCGTCGGGCATGGCCTGCAGCTGCTTGTGCAGCAGCAGGGTTTGCGGGCCGGCTTTCCAGGCATGCGGCATGAGGAGGGTGGCGGCTTCGTCGTAGCCTTCGATGTCGCCCCAACGGAAATCGATGCCCGGCGCCATCACCAGACGATCGTAGGCGAGGGTCTTGCCGCTGGCAAGACTGACCAGCCGCTTGCCGGCATCCACGCCGATGACGCGGTCGTGCACCACGTTTACACCGTGTTTGTCGTGCAGGGCAGCGTAGTTCCGGGTCAGTTCATCGATCGTGCGCAGGCCGCCCAGCACCCAGTTGCTGCCGGGACAGGTGACGTAGCTGGCGTTTTGCTCGACCAGGGTGACGTTGAGCGTCGGCTCGTAGAGGCGCAGGTATTTGGCGCAGGTCGCGCCACCGAAACCGCCGCCGACGACGATGACACGCGGGGCGGACTTGGCGGCAGGCCCCGCGACTTTGGGCGCCGATTCGCAGCCGGCAAGCCCGAGTGCCGACAGCGCGCTGCCGGCGCCCATCAGCTTGACGAAGTCTCTACGCGAAATTCTGGACATGTTCATTTCCCCTTCTTCTGCAGGTTGCCGAGAAAGTTTGCGACCTCGACAATTTCTTCATCGGTGTAAGCGCTGATGTGACGGCCCATGATGGTTGAGTAGCGGGTGCCGGAGCGATAGGCCATCAGCGTCTGGATCATCCGTTCGGGCGGGATGTAGTCGATACTGGGTATCGTGCTGGGACTGACGCCGTGGGTGCCGTGGCAGGTATAGCAGGTGCTGGCGATGACTTCGCCGCGCGAGATGGTCTGCGCGCTAGCCGGGATCACGCTCAGCAACATGAAGCTGCCGATGCAACACGCTGCGATGCGGGTGATATCCATAGGTTTTATCCTTTCCTGGGTGAAGTGCCGGGGCGCAACCGGCTTTATAAATCCACGCCGAACTGGGGTTCCGAGCCGAGTTTCCGTTTCTTGGAGCCGGCCTTGTAGGCGTCGAGCGATTCTCGCTGGGCACGCACCAGGGCAGCTTCCTGATTTTGTTTTTCCTGCAATTCGGCTTGACGCTTGCGTTCGTCTTCGGCCACGCGCGCGGCGGCCGCTTTGCGTGCGCTTTCCTGTTGGGCAGCGAGCGTCTCGCGCTGCTTGGCTTCCCTGGTCGCGACGAGCGCGGCTTTATCCTTCTCGGCCTGCTGCTGCGCACGTATGGCTTCCTGTCTGCGCTCGGCGGCTTGCTTCGCCTCCAGCGCGGCGCGTTCGCTGCGTAAATGCTGCAGGCGGTCACTGATGTCTTTTTGCATTTGCTGGGCGGTTTGACGCATGCGTTCGCCGGTCGCCTTCAATTCGCCGTCGGATAGTCCGATGCTGGTTTCAGCGAGCGCGCCGTTGCCGGCGCACAGCAGCACAGCCAGGCAAACGGCAGCGAAAGGGAAAGACTGAAAGACATTCATGTGAAATCCGCCGGTGACTGGTACACGATGCAATTCAGGGGGGTGCGACAAATTGTCGCAATACCCTGGTTGCATAATAGGTATTACGACGATTTGTGGAGAGTTCTTTAGGGAAACGCTATCAACTTGTTCGGCGTTTCCTTAGTCAATAAGTTGGTACGCCGTGTCGGAGCGGATGCTGCGCTCCGGAACACGCCCCCAGGCGGGGGCGGCAGCTCAAAGCCGGTTCAGAGTTCGCCGTCGGCCCCGGCGCGCATAACGCTATCCATTTTTTCGCGAATAGCCGTCGCATCCTTGCGCAATTCGGGTGTGATGTCCGCGTGCTTGCCGGCCTGGTCGAGCCAGGTCACGTCCCAGTCCAGTGTCAGGACCCAGATGTTTTTGTCGCCATCTTCCATCACTGCGATGCGGCAGGGCAGAAACACGACGATTTCCGGAATGATCTTGAGCAGTTCCCGGCCGACGGCAATGTCGCAAAAGCTGAATACTTCGACGCGAGGCGCCTGGTCGTCGTGCAGCACCGCCCGGAATTCCTTCCAGAGCTGGTTCTTGCCGACGTACTTGAGATTCACCTGGTTGGCACGCAGCATCATCGATTCGACCACCTGATCGAACGACACGCCCGGCTTGGCCTTGTACTTGATGGCAAAATGGTTCATCGCCTCGCGCGCGTCCATCTGCATCAGGTGCGCCATCATGGGCATGGCCATCTCGCGCCAGCGCGCCTTTTCCTCGGGTGTCAGGATGCGATTCATCTGGTAATCGCGATAGGGCGGCGGCGCCGCCTGCTGCCTCAGCATCGGGCCATAGGGCGTCGGCGTGACGTCGATCCAGCTTTTCTCGGGTGCGGGAGTCGGTGCTGCAGCCTGCGGCGGCTCGGCAGCGATTGTCGGCAGGCTGCAAAGTCCGGTGAATATGAGAAGAAGCATGCGCATCATGACGTGTCTCCAGGACAGCTCGATTTTTTTATCCTACGCGCCGCAGGACGCGCGTCAATGCACGGCGCCTGTATGGGTACGAAAGCGCGCTTCCAGGGCCGCCAGTTCAATCGCGGCGGTGGCGAAATCGCCGCTTTGCACGCAGGTTTCGATGCGCGCGGCGCCTTCCTGTATCGCAACGGCCATCACGCTGGCGGCGGCACCCTTGAGGGCATGCGCTTCCTTGCGGCAGCGTTCGGGCTGAGCCTGTTCGATCCCCTGCTTTAGCGCAGCCAGGCTGGTTTCGGTGGTGGAGACGAAAAGCGTTTCCAGATCGTGCACCAGCTTCGGGTTGCCGGGATAGCGCGCATGCAGGGCAGGCAGGTCGAGTAGCGAGGGGGCGGCCACAGCCGTCGCGGCGTGCGGCAACCATTGCATCAGCAGTGCGGACAGTGCAGCGTCGGAGTAGGGCTTGCTAAGGTAATCGTTCGCCCCGGCTGCCAGGCAGGCCTCGCGAAAGCCGGCATTGGCATTGGCGGTCAATGCGATGATCGGGATGTGGCGGGCGTCGGTCTCCAGCTGGCGGATGCGCTGGGTTGCTTCCAGACCATCCATCTCCGGCATTTGCCAGTCCATCAAGATCAGGTCGAATACGTCGGACGACAGCAGATCCAGCGCCTGCGTGCCGCTGGCGGCCACGACAAACTGCAGGCCCATTTCGCGCAGCTGATGCGACAGGACTTTCTGGTTGACGGGGTGGTCTTCCACCATTAGCACGCGGCCCTGCAACTGGATGACGGGCCGCGCCGGAAGCTCGGCCAGCGGCCCGGTGGTCGCGGGAAGCGTGAGATGCAGGGTGAAGCAGCTTCCCTTGTCCGGCTCGCTCTCGGCCGTGAGCCGCCCTGCCATCAGGCCGGCCAGCTGGCTGCTGACCGCGAGCCCCAGCCCGGTGCCGCCGTAGCGTCGCGTAGTTGACGCGTCCGCCTGCGAAAAGGCCTGAAACAGGCGTGCCTGGGCTTCCTTGCTCATTCCGATTCCGCTGTCGCGCACGCTGAACTGGCAGTCGATGCCATCTGTGTTCGTCATGAAGCGCATGCGTAGTTCGACTTCGCCCTGGTGGGTGAATTTAATGGCGTTGTCGACCAGGTTCAGCAGGATCTGGCGGATGCGCGTGGGATCGCCCAGCAGCGCGGCCGGTGCATCCTCGGGCAGCGACAGGGTGAGTTGCAGATTTTTTTCCAGCGCCCGCGCCTGGAACAGGGCAATCACGTCTTGCGCCAGCGTAGTCGGCGAGAAGGCGACGTGTTCGATGGAGAGCTTGCCGGCCTCGATCTTGGAGAAGTCGAGGATGTCATTGATGATGGTAAGCAGGCTTTCAGCCGAGCTTTTCAGGGTGGCGGCATATTCGCGCTGACGACCATCGAGTGGCGTCTTCAGCAAGAGTCCGCTCATGCCCAGGATGCCGTGCATCGGGGTGCGGATTTCGTGGCTGACGTTGGCTACAAACTGCGACTTGGCGCGTGCCATCTGCAGCGCAGCTTCCCGTGCGGCCTCATTGGCCGCCTCGGCGGCCCGGCGCTCGGAGACGTCGCGCATGATCGCCTGGATCACCGGCTTGCCGTCAAGTTCCATCGCGTGGAGCGCAATTTCGGCCGAGAAGACCGAACCATCCTGGCGCCGGCCGAGCCAGTCCATCTCGGCATGCCCGGTATTGCGCGCCTGCATGATCATCTTCCTGGCATAGTCGTAAGCGCTCAGGCCATTCAGCTGCGTCGACACGCCGAGCTTTAAAATGGGCGTACTGAGGAAGGTGGCGACTGAATCCATGCCAAACAGCGTTAGCGTGGCCGGGTTGCAATCGGTAAAGCCCTTTTCATCGAGGATGACGACGGCGTCCGAGTTGGTTTCGAACAGGGTCTGGTACTTTTTCCTTTCCCCTTCCAGCTGGCGCGTCTGCTTCAACATACGGCGGCCCACCAGCACGGCCACCAGCGAAGCCAGCAGGGTGGCGAAAATACCCAGCACCAGCATCAGGTTGCGTGTGGCCTGATAGGCCGAAAAGGTTTTCCCCAGCGCAGCTTCGTTTTCCTTGCGCTGCAGGCTGGTCATGTTGTCGAGCGCCTCGACCAGACGGTTCTGCAGGGGAATACCCTCGTTCTGCAGCAAGGTCAGTGCACCGTAATTGTTCTCGTCGAGTGCCGCCTCCACCACACTGAACATGACCGGCTGGCTGGCCTGCGTGCTGGCATCAAGCGCGGCCATCAGCTTTTCTTCCTCGGGCGTGCCGAGCATCGTCACCAACTGGTTGCGGTCCTTGGAATAGCGCTCGCCATAATTCTGGAACTGCATGAACAACGCATCCTTTTCCCAGGGATCGATGGAGACCACGATGTTGTGCATCACGATAGCGCGGTCGCGCAGCGAGTCGCGCATGTGCGAAGCAAGCCGCGTCTTGACGTTGTTGACGGATACGACCTTCGACAGCTCGGCATTGAGATAGGCCATCTGGGTGACGCCCAGACCGATCACGGCCACCATCAGCAGCAGGGCGGCGGTGAAGCCCAGCCCGACATTGAACAGCAAGCCACGGAGCGGAGTGGGCAGCATGGGATTATTCGTGGCGGAATGTCACGACATGATCGGCATCCAGCTTGATGCCGATCTTTTCGCCGATGGCGTGATTGTGATGCGAAGGCACCAGCGACAGCGCGCGCTGGCCACTCGGCAGCTTCAGTGTGTAGAGGAATGTGGCGCCGCGGAAGGCCTTGTTCTCGACTTCCGCCAGCAGCGGGCTGTCGTCGTCGTGGATGATGTCGTCGGGCCGCAGCAGCACGTCAACAGGACAGCGGCACGCGCATTCGGCCGGGATGTGGCCCTCCAGTACGCCGAGTTCGATTTCGACCTGATGGTCGTTGACGACCTCGCCGGGGAGCAGCACGCCCTGGCCGACGAAATCGGCGACGAAGCGATTGGCGGGTTCGTGATACAGGTTGTAGGGCGTATCCCACTGCTGGATGCGGCCCTCATGCATGACGCCAACCCAGTCGGCCAGCGCGAAGGCTTCGTTCTGGTCGTGTGTGACGATGAGCGCGGTGGTCGCTTCGCGCTTGAGGATGTCGCGCACTTCGAGCGACAGGCGCTCGCGCAGTTCGATGTCGAGGTTGGAGAAGGGCTCATCCATCAGGATCAGGCGCGGGCGCGGGGCGAGTGCGCGAGCAAGCGCCACGCGCTGCTGCTGGCCACCGGAAAGCTGATGGGGAAACTGCCCGGCGTGGGCGGCCAGGCCGACCAGTGCCAGCAACTCGTCAATGCGCGCCTGGCGCGTAGCGGCGGGCTGACCGCGCAGACCGAACCCGACGTTGTCCGCCACACTCAGGTGCGGGAACAAGGCGTAATCCTGGAACACCAGGCCCACACGCCGTTTTTCCGCCGGCAGCATCCAGCCGGGGCGGCTGACGGTCTCGCCGCCGATGCGGATTTCACCCGCCTGGATCGGCTCGAAGCCGGAGATGCAGCGCAGGGCGGTGGTCTTGCCGCAGCCCGAAGGCCCGAGCAGGCAGCCGATCGCGCCTTCGGGCAGGGTGAATGAAAGCTCGGCGATGATCGATCGCGCGGCATACGACTGCGAGACCGAGTCGAGAACCAGTTCAGCCATGGGGATCAGTCATGCGGGTGTGTTCCGCGCCAGGTCAGGAGAATGAGAGGAATGATACCGGCAACGACGATGGCGAGCGAAGGCAACGCAGCGCGTTCCCATTCGCCTTCCGCGGTCATCTCGAACACCCGTACCGCCAGCGTGTCCCAGCCGAACGGGCGGGTCATCAGCGTGATCGGCATTTCTTTCATGATGTCGACAAAGGCGAGCGTCGCCGCAGTCAGCAGGCTGGCGCGCAGGATGGGCAGATGTACGCGGGCAAGCAGTGCGGTGGTGGAGCTGCCGAGGTTGCGCGCGGCTTCGTCGATGCTGCGGGTGATGCGGTGCAGTCCGCTGTCGATGGGGCCGAAGCCGACCGCGAGAAAGCGCACCAGATAGGCCAGCAGCATGACCAGCAGCGTGCCCTTGAGGATCTCGGTGCCGCCGAAGCCGAACCAGATGCTGCTGCGATCGATCAACCAGTTGTCCAGCGCCGCCACGGGGATGAACAGCCCCACCGCCAGGACGGCGCCGGGGAAGGCGTAGCCGAGCGTGGCGAGGCGCTGCGTCCAGGTCATCGCGGCACTGGGACGCTGCCGTCCCGCGTAGGCGAGCAGCAGCGCGACGGCCAGCACCATCAGCGCGCCGATGCCGGCCAGCAGTAGCGAGTGCCAGGCAAAGTCCCAGTAGCGCGAATCGAGATCTTCAGCGAGAACCGTGCGTGCCCACAGGCCAAGCTGAACGACGGGAATGAGGAAGGCGACTGCCAGCACCGTACCGGCGTACAGGAACGCCAGTCCAGCCAGCGCGGGCGACAGCCTGATGCGGCGCTGCGTTGCGCTGCGGCCCACGGCGCCGTAGCGCATCCGCGTGCGCGAACGCTGCTCGAACACCACCGCGACCAGCACGAACAGGATCAGGATCGAGGCCAGCTGCGCCGCCGCCGGCAGGGAGAACAGGCTGTACCACGCCTTGTAGATCGCCGTGGTGAAGGTGTCGTAGTTGAAGATCGCCATGGTGCCGAAGTCGGCCAGGGTTTCCATCAGCGCCAGCATCAGGCCGGCG